>CASDWJ010000019.1 GCA_949284695.1 uncultured Christensenella sp.
ACAAAGGAGGTTTTCTTTTGTCCATAGCTAAAGCCTTTTGATACGCACCGACTTAGTCGGTGGTTTATTGTTACACAAAAAAATACCGCTCCGAAAAACGGAGCGGTAACGATACCGATATAAAGGTTATCTCTTGCTGAACTGCGGAGCTTTTCTCGCTTTCTTCAAGCCGTACTTCTTTCTCTCCTTGGTTCTTGAATCTCTGGTCAGGAAACCTGCCTTCTTGAGATCCGCCTTATAAGCCTCGTCCGCGAGAACGAGCGCTCTTGCGATGCCGTGTCTGATCGCGCCTGCCTGACCGGTGAAACCGCCGCCGCAAACGTTGACGCAAACGTCGAACTTGCCGGTAGCTTCGACCAACTCGAGGGGCTGACGCACGATGAGTTTGAGCGTGTCGAGACCGAAATAGTTGTCGATATCTCTCTTGTTGATGGTGATAACGCCGCTGCCGCCGGGGATGAGTCTGACTCTTGCGATAGCCTTCTTTCTTCTGCCCGTACCCCAGTACTGAACCTTCTTCTTAGTCTTTTTAGTAGCCATATCTCTTTACGCTCCTTATTAGAATTTCAATTCTTCGGGCTTCTGCGCCTCGTGATTGTGCTCTGCTCCCGCGTAAACTCTGAGATGCTTGAGCATCTTTCTGCCGAGCGAGTTCTTGGGAAGCATGCCCTTGACTGCGAGCATAACTGCGGCTTCGGGCTTGGTTTCCATAAGTTTCTTGTACTGGATCTGTTTGAGACCGCCGACGTAGCCGGTGTGGTAGGTGTGGAATTTCTTCTCGAGCTTCTTACCCGTCAGTACGACTTTCGCGCAGTTGACGACGATGACGTTGTCGCCGGTGTCGACGTTGGGGGTGTAGGTCGGCTTGTTTTTTCCTTTGAGAACGGAAGCGACGTTGGAAGCGAGTCTACCGAGTACCATATCGGTAGCGTCTACAACGTACCACTTCTTCTGAATCTCTTCGGGCTTAGCCATATATGTCTTCATGGTGAGACCTCCGTGTGTTATTCTTTGTCTTGCCGATATTCCGCTCGAGAGGGGCTATTCTTTCGCGTTTTTTCGTGCGTGCGTATTTATATTATCAGTAAAGACCTTGCTTGTCAACGGTTTTTCAACGCGTTTTTTGAATTTTTTACAAAATTTTCCCGCCCGCAAATCTGCAACGCGTCAGACGTCGTACCCTTCGTAATAAACTTTTTCGAGACAGAGACCGCATCCTTCGAGCGTCTTACCTGCGTCGCTCCTCTTTTTGCTTGCGATGATGAGAGGGATCTGCTCTATCGCGAATCTGCCTCTGCCGAGATCTATCAGCGTACCCGTGATCGCCCTGACCATATTGTGAAGGAAGCCGTTGCCCGTATAATAAAATTCGAGCTGTCTGCCGTCCTCGGACACCTCTATATGCACGTCGTAAAGCGTCCTGACGGTCGTCCTGACCTGCGCGCCCGACAGCATAAAACTTCTGAAGTCGTGCTCCCCCACGAAATACCTGCACGCCTCCTGCATAAGCGGCACGTCGAGATCGTAAAAACAGACGTGATTGTATTTTCTCTTTAGCGGGCTGTGTATTTTTGAAAGATATACGCGGTAGACGTATGTCTTTTTCTTCGCGCCGAAGCGGGCATGAAAATTCTCGTCCACCTTCACGCATTTCTTTATCGCAATATCCTCGGGCAGAAGCGGATTCATTCTCCAGCCGAAATCCGAACAGTCTATCTCGACGTTGCTGTCGAAATGCACGACCTGTCCGCGCGCGTGCACTCCCGCGTCCGTCCTGCCGCTCGCCGTCACGGTAATGCCGTGCTGAAGTTTTACCGAAAGCGCTTCCTCGAGCGCCTGCTGAACGGAAGGCAGACCGTCCTGCCTCTGAAAGCCGTGGTAATTACTGCCGTCGTATTCTATAACAAGCGCGTATCTCATGCGGCAAGCCCCTTGAAAAATTCCACTATATACGAGTCGACGCCGCCGACGAGGTATTTGTCGAGGAATATCAGCGTCGCGAAAGCGGCGACGATCAGGAACGCGATCGCGTCCTTATAAGTCAATCTGAGCACTTTCATCTTGGTGCGCTTTTCGGTCGCGTTGTAACAGCGCGCGTCGAGTGCGTCGGCAAGCTCGTCCGCTCTCCTTATCGCGCTGACGAAAAGAGGTATCAGCACGGGAAGCAGCGCCTTGACTTTTTTGACGAGTCCGCCCGTGTCTATCTCTGCGCCCCTCGCCTTTTGCGCCATCATTATCTTGTCCGTTTCGTCCATAAGACCGGGGATAAAGCGAAGCGCTATGCTCATGATAAGCGCGATGTCGTGAACGGGTACGCCGATAAATTTCAGCGGCTTTAAAAGGCTCTCTATCGCGTCGGTCAGCTCCATCGGCGTGGTCGTGAAAGAAAGGAGCGAAGTCCCCATCACGAGCAAAGATATCCTAAGCGCCATCTTGATCGCGAAATCTATGCCGCCGAGCGTGATCTTTATCTTCCACCACTCGAAAAGCACCTTGCCGCTGTCGTAGAAGAATATGTTGATTATCGCGGTGAAAAGCATGATGAATATTATCGCTTTGACGCTTTTTATCAGATTCCTGAAAGGTATCCTGCTTATCAGGCATACGAGCGCGAGAAAGAGCGCGACGACCGCGTAGCCGACGTAGGAGACGACGAAGAATATCGTCACCATGAAGATGATCGAAAATATCACTTTCGCGCGCGGATCGAGCCTGTGAACGACCGAGCCCGTGGGATAATACTGACCGAAAGACACGTCTCTCATCGCTTATCCTCCCCGCTCTGCGTGCCATCATTCCCCCCGTCCGTGTCAAAATCGAACGCGTTGAAGCTGACGTCGGTTTTCACCGGTTTGTCCATATGTTTTTTATTGTATGCCGTCACTATCGCATAAAGCAGATCGTTGAGCGAGACGACGTCTCCTTCGAGTTGAACGCCTCTCTCTCTCAGCTTTTGCGCGATCCTTACCGCCTTGGGTATTTCAAGACCGACCGCGTGCAGTTCGTCCGCATGTCTGAAAAGTTCGTTCATCGGCAGGTCGAACATGACTTTGCCGTCGTTGAAAACGACTATCCTGTTGGCAAAACGCGTGATCTCGTCAACGTCGTGGGAAATGACTATGACAGTCGGTGAACATTCCTTCTTGAGGCGGGTGATCAGCGACAATATCTGTTCTTTGCCGTACGGGTCGAGTCCCGCCGTAGGCTCGTCAAGTATAAGGACTTTGGGTTGCATAGCGATTATTCCCGCAATAGCGACCCTCCTTTTCTGCCCGCCCGAAAGCTCGAACGGCGCTCTGTCCTTTATATCGTCGTAGTCGAGCCCGACGAGTTCTATCGCCCTTTTTACGCGCCTTTTCACTTCCTCGTCGTCGAGCCCCATATTCTTGGGACCGAACGCGACGTCCTTCTCGACCGTGTCCTCGAAAAGCTGATATTCGGGATATTGGAACACCATTCCGACCGTACCGCGCAGTCTCCTCAGGTCGCTCTTGTTCTTCTTGTCGGGCACGAGTTTTATATCAAAAACGTCTATCTCGCCGCTCTGCAGTTTGAACAGCCCGTTGAGGTGCATGATGAACGTGGACTTGCCGCTGCCGGTATGCCCGATTATGCCGAGGAAATCCCCTTCGTTGATCGTCAGATTCACGCCTTTGAGCGCGTGTCTCTCGAAAGGAGTCTTCGCGCTGTAAACGTAATTGACGTCTCTTACAACAATCTGCATAAGCTGTCTACAAGCGCCTCCTCGTCCGTGATCGTGGGATCGACGTCCATTCCCGCCTTGGCAAGCGTGACCGCAAGCCTCGTCACGCAGGGAACGTCGAGTTTTATTTTCGTAAGCAGTTCGTACTCTTTGAATACGTCTGCGGGTCTGCCGTCAAGCATCACCTTGCCGTCATTCATCACTATAAGCCTGTCCGCTCCGAGAGCCTCGTCCATATAGTGAGTGATGTGGACGACGGTCATCTTTTCTTCTCGGTTGAGTTGTCTGACGACCGCCATGACCTCGTCTCTGCCCTTGGGGTCGAGCATCGCGGTGGACTCGTCGAGCACCATTACGCGCGGCTTTATCGCAAGCACGCCCGCGATCGCAAGCCTCTGCTTCTGTCCGCCGCTCATCTTGAACGGGGTCGCGTGGCGGAATTCGCTCATTCCGACCTTTTCGAGCGCCCAGTCGACGCGACGGATTATCTCCTCGCGCGGTACTCCGAGATTTTCGGGACCGAAAGCGATGTCGTCCTCGACGTCTGTCGCGATCATCTGATTGTCGGGGTTCTGAAAGACCATGCCGACGCTCGAACGCACGTCGAATATCCTCTTGTCGTCCGACGTGTCCACGCCGTAGACGAGCACTCTGCCCGAAGTCGGGGTCAGCAAGCCGTTGAGAAGTTTCGCCAGCGTGGATTTGCCGCTGCCGTTGTGTCCGACGAGCGCGACGAAAGAGCCTTCCTCTATATCGAGAGAAACGCCGTTCACCGCCTTATGCTCCTCGCCCTCGTTCGTCGGGTAGGAGAAAGACACGTTTTCGAGTTTTATCGCGATCTCAGCCATGCTTTGCCCTCACAATATGTGAAATTATACCACAAGGAGCGCCAAACCGCAAATATTTGACGCGCATTTACTCCGCGTGCGCAAAAACGCTTCCTCAAGCCTCTGCCCCGTCCTCGAAGGTTACTCCGCTATGCCCAGTTCGCTTACGTGCGACCGCGCGTTTAAGACTATGTTAAAAAAATTGCATACCGAAGCAGGTTATTTGGACTAAATTCATTGACTTGCAAAACCCAATCCTATATAATTACATATGTGTGTGAAAGTAAAATAATATAAATATACACAAACTATAATTCAAAAAACTATTTGAAAATCGGAGGTTTACAATGGGCAAAAAAATGACTATTGACGGCAACACCGCGGCGGCGCATATCGCGTATGCGTTCAGCGAAGTTGCGGCGATCTATCCTATCACGCCGTCCTCGCCTATGGCGGAAAACGCCGACGAGTGGGCGAATGCCGATCGCAAAAACTTGTTCGGTCAGACCTTGAAACTGGCTGAAATGGAATCCGAAGCAGGCGCGGCAGGCGCGGTTCACGGTTCTCTGAGCGCAGGCGCTCTGACGACTACCTTTACCGCAAGCCAGGGTCTCCTTCTGATGATCCCCAACATGTACAAAATCGCCGGCGAACTTACTCCCTGCGTGTTCCACGTCAGCGCCCGCGCGCTCGCTTACCACGCACTCAATATTTTCGGCGACCACAGCGACGTTATGGCATGCCGTCAGACGGGCTTCGCGATGCTCTGTTCCAACTCTGTTCAGGAAGTCATGGATCTTGCGCTCGTAGCTCATCTCGCTACACTCAAGTCGAGAGTGCCGTTCCTGCACTTCTTCGACGGCTTCAGAACTTCTCACGAAGTCTCCAAGATCGAAATGATCGATTACGACGAATTCAAGCCGCTCGTATTCGACAAATACATGCCCTACATCAAAGAATTCAAGGCGCGCGCCCTCAACCCCGAGCATCCGACTCAGAAAGGCACCGCTCAAAACCCCGACATATACTTCCAAGGCAGAGAGGCTTCCAACAGGTACTACAACGCTGTCCCCGGCATCGTCGAGGAGGCTATGGAAGAAGTCAGGAAGATCACCGGCAGAGAGTATCACCTCTACGATTACTACGGCGCTGAGGACGCTACCGACATCATCGTTCTGATGGGCAGCGGCGCAGAGACCGTAGAAGAGACCGTCGATTACCTCAACGCAAAGGGCGCAAAGACCGGTCTTCTCAAAGTCAGACTTTACCGTCCGTTCGCTATCGACAAGTTCGTCGACGCTATCCCCGCTTCGGTCAAGAACATCACCGTTCTCGACAGAGTCAAGGAAAGCGGCAGCGCGGGCGAACCGCTCTATCTCGACGTCGTCGCGGCTCTCGCCGAGAAGAACCGCAAGGCAAACGTCGTCTGCGGCAGATACGGCCTCGGCTCCAAAGAATTCAACCCCTCGATGGTCAACGCGATTTTCGAGAACATGAAGGCAGAGGCTCCCAAGAGCCACTTCACCGTCGGTATCGTCGACGACGTCACCGGCACTTCTCTCGACGTCAAGACCAAGATCGACGCGGCTCCCGCGGGCGCTATCAGCTGCAAGTTCTACGGACTCGGCTCCGACGGTACCGTCGGCAGCAACAAGAACTCGATCAAGATCATCGGCGACCACACCGAGAAATACGCTCAGGCATACTTTGCATACGACTCCAAGAAGTCGGGCGGTATCACCGTTTCTCACCTGCGCTTCGGCGACAAGCCGATCAAGAGCGCGTACCTGATCGACCAGGCTGACTTCGTGGCTTGCCACAACCCCGCTTACGTCGTCAAGTACGACATGGTCTCCGACCTCAAGGACGGCGGCACCTTCCTGCTCAACAGCCCGTGGACTGCGGCAGAAATGGATGAGAAGCTCCCTGCTTCGATGAAGCGCATGATCGCGAAAAAGCACATCAGGTTCTACAACGTGGACGCGATCAAGGTCGTCAAGGCTATCGGTCTCGGCAACCGCATCTCCACCGCAATGCAGTCCTGCTTCTTCAAGCTCGCCGGCGTCATTCCTTACGACGAGGCTGTCGGCTATATGAAGCAGTTCGTCGTCAAGTCCTTCTCCAGAAAGGGTCAGGCGGTCGTCGATCAGAACTTCGCGGCTATCGACAACGCAGTCAGCAACATCGAGGAGATCAAGTACGACGCAGAGGCTTGGGCTAACGCTACCACCGGCGCTACCGCAAAGGTCACGACCGACGACAAATACTTCCTCGAGTTCATCAACCCGATACTCGCTCAGGAAGGCGACAAGTTGCCCGTCTCCGCTATCGAAGCGGACGGCACCGTTCCCACCGCTACGACCAAGTACGAGAAGCGCGGCATCGCAGTCACCGTTCCCGCTTGGGACAGCAGCAAGTGTATCCAGTGCAACCAGTGCGCGTTCGTATGTCCGCACGCGGCTATCAGACCCGCAGTTCAGAAAGAAGAGGTCCTCGCAGACGCTCCCGCTACGTTCGGCGTAGTCGACAGCAAGGCGGCTAAGGGTTACAAGTACCGCATGCAGGTCAGCCCGCTCGACTGTACCGGTTGCGGCAGCTGTGCAAACATCTGCCCCGCCAAGGAAAAGGCTCTGACCATGATCCCGCTCGACAAGGCTCTCGCAAACGGCGAGGAGGAAAACTGGGAATATGCAGACAAACTGCCTGAGACCGACGCTCCCGTCAAGAGAGACACCGTGCTCGGCAGCCAGCTCAACAGACCTCTGTTCGAGTTCTCCGGCGCGTGCGCAGGCTGCGGCGAGACCCCGTACCTCAAGGTCATCACCCAGATGTTCGGCGACAGAATGATCGTTGCCAACGCTACCGGTTGCTCGTCCATCTACGGCGGCTCCGCTCCCACCTGCCCTTACGCTAAGAACAGCAAGGGTCACGGTCCCGCATGGGCAAACAGCTTGTTCGAGGACAACGCGGAGTTCGGTTACGGCATCAACCTCGCTTACACCGCTCGTCGCGAAGCGCTCAAGACCAAGATCGAAGCTCTCGCTGAGGCTTGGAAAGATTACGCTGACGGCAAGGCGGCTTGCGAAGCGTGGATCGCAGGCATGAACGACGCCGACGCAAGCAAAGCGGCAAGCGAAAAACTGCTCGCGGCTATCGAGTCCTGCAAGGATTGCGGTTGCGACTGCGACAAGCTCTGCAAAGAGATCTACGACGAAAAAGACTGCCTCGTCAAGAAGTCCGTCTGGATGTTCGGCGGCGACGGTTGGGCATACGATATCGGCTACGGCGGTCTCGACCACGTGCTCGCTATGGGTCAGGACGTCAACGTCATCGTTCTCGACACCGAAGTTTACTCCAACACCGGCGGTCAGGCTTCCAAGTCCTCCCCGACAGGCGCGGTCGCCAAGTTCGCGGCAGGCGGCAAGATCACCAAGAAGAAGGACCTCGGCAAGATGGCTATGAACTACGGCTATGTGTACGTCGCACAGATCTCCATGGGCGCGAATATGAACCAGTGCCTCAAGGCTATCAAAGAGGCTGAGGCTTACCCCGGTCCGTCGCTCATCATCGCGTACGCTCCGTGCATCAACCACGGTATCAATATGTCCAACAGCCAGATCGAGATGAAGAAAGCAGTCGATGCCGGCTACTGGCAGCTCTACCGTTACAACCCGGCGCTCGCAGAGGAAGGCAAGAATCCGTTCACTCTCGACAGCAAAGAGCCGACCGGCGACTATCAGGCATTCCTGCTCGGCGAGAACAGATACGCTCAGCTGTCCAAGTCTAAACCCGAAGTCGCAAAGAAGCTGTTTGAACTCAACGAGAAACAGGCGAAAGAGAGATACGAAGGGTATAAGAAGCTTTCGCAGTAAACGCTTCGCTTAGCAAGGGGCACCAAAATCCCGACGCTTAATCAAAGGGCTGTTCGCAAGGACAGCCCTTTTCATATACGCTGTGATTTGTGTTTCCCCTTGCTTTATCCCCTCCGTGCTTCGACCTTACCCTGCGGCTTTCGGTCTCATAACGTACTTTTCACAAAAAGCGTGGTTTTTGTGAAAAGAAATAGAATTTATACACGCTATTTGATCGGACGTAAATTTTTATTTAAATGTATTAGCAAAATCAATTTGTTGATATAATCTTAATTGAGGTTAAATCTCAATAAGGAAAATTGACATGATTCATAGAAAAACTATTCAAAACGCATTGGTCTTAGACACAGTGAAAAAACTTCATCGCCATGTAACTGCTGACGAAGTTTTTAAGAAATTGTTAAAGATCATCCCAATATCGGGAGAGGGACTGTCTATCGCAACTTGCAAAAACTGAGCGAAACAGGTGAAATAAGAAAAGTTGAAGTGACAGAAGGCGCTGACTGTTACGGTTTTATAGTTCAGCCGCATTATCACATACGCTGTACAAAGTGCGGAAAGGTCTTTGACGTGGATATGCCTTATATAAAGGACTTAGAAGACAAAGTTAAAGATTTTCACGGTTTTTCCGAAGTCAGTCACGACATTATGTTCAAAGGGATCTGCCCCGCTTGTCGGGAAAAAAATAAATAATTTGAAGGAGATATCAATATGAGAAGTATCACTAAACTTGATCTTCAGTACGCACACAGATTTTACGGATTTAAGGGTGAAGCTCAATATCTGCACGGACACACGGGCGTGCTTACGATTGAAGTTGAAGACAGCGTCAACGAAGGCGTAAATATGGTTTTCCCCTGCAACGAAATTCAGAAAACGGCATGGGACGTTCTGAAAAATTTCGATCATGCGCTTGTTTTAAGAGAAGACGACCCGCTTTTGCCCGCCATTCTCGACGTATACGAAAAACAAGGCATTAAGAACGGCTCGCCTCAGAACACGATGAAAGGCGCAGCTTTTAAAACAGAGCTTGCAACGGCTTACCCTGATTGTCGCCTTGTAGTTACGAAAGAGACCATGACTGTCGAGGGCATGATAAAGATCGTATACAGTCTTCTTAAAGACAAACTAAACATTGCAAAGCTCACGTTTACCAGCGGTGTGAACGCGGCGAGCGCAGAATTTGACACGCATAATCAGATCGATCGCTGTCCTCTTTGCGGTATCGCGTTAAACACGAACGGAGTATGCCCGAAATGCGGGTATAAAAAGAACTGAAAACCTGTCAATACCGATTTTACAAAAGCGCAGTCTTAAACGGAAAGACTGCGCTTTTTATTTGAAAGGTCGATATCTGAATCAACTTGATACGGTATCCTTCAAGATCCGACTTCACCGCCAATACGGTTATCGTCAGATCGTCAAAGATATTCTCTGAGTCTGAGCCACTCCTCTTCTTTCCAGCCGCCTGCGTTGGCGGGAGAGGTGGAAGGAAGGCTTATGAAGTCTATCCCGGGATAGGCTTTTTTCGCGACCGCGTACGACTTTTTGCCGTTGCAGAACACCGCTTTGATATGCGTTGCCGCGAGGACGGCGGGGATATTGCTCGGCACGGCGTTTTTTATGTCGCTGTCGAGAGAGCCTTCTCTGTCGCAGGAGTATATGCTGTCCATCAGCGCGATGCCGTTTTCAAGAAGAAAAGCGCGCTTGCCGTCTATACTTTCTGGCACGGGCTTTCCCGTTATCTTTGCCATTGTAGACCAGAAGCGGTTCCTGGGGTGCATATAGTAGAATCCCTGTTTCAGGGATTCGACCGAAGCCATGCTCCCCAAAATAAGGATCTTGCTGTTTTTATCGTATATCGGCTTGAAGCTGTATATCATTTTATGAAAATATGCGTGCTGGGAGCGGCGCCCGACAAAATGTCGCTTATCGCGTATTTCGGGCTGGCGATATAGACTTCTGTGCCGTTCTCGAGCGGCGCTTTTATATATTCGAGCTTTGCGTAAGCGCCGTTGGCGCCCTCTCTCGAACTGCCGACGCACACTTTCTGATACTCGCATACCGCGTCTATCGTCTCGTAACTGTCCTTGCCGCATATCTCGGGTATAAGCGTGGACGGGTCGCCCGGTACGCTGTAAATGCCGTCCGTCGACGTGAAGATGAGCAGCGTCTTGCACTTGACAAGACATGCTATCTGCGAAGCGGTCTCGTCGTTGTCGGCGCAATGCACGACGTGCTTTTTGCTTTTCATCAGATTCTGAAGTTCGGTCTTGACGATCTCCTCGCTGGAGAGCGGGTCGTTGTAGTTGATGATCGGGATAACGCCTTGCGCGGGGCAACGCAGAAGCAGCTTTTTGAGATATTCGCGCTTTGCGTCGTCATTGAAGTGCTGATGCTCTACGAGTATCTGTCTCAGCCCGTATCTGGGGTCTGTGAACTGCCTGTAATTGGACATAAGGATCGCCTGTCCCTGCGCCGCGTAGTCCGTCTTGACGTCCTCGTACGCGCCGATCAGTTCTCTGCCCGTGCGCCTTATGTAGTCGAGACGTCCTATCTCGGTCGCGCCGCTCGTGACCCATATATATCCGGGTCTGAGCTGACGGCTGATCTTGGCAATCACGTTGTAGTCGATGTCCCCCCACTTTTTGTTGACGAGAGCCATCGAGCCGACCTTGCCGACGAGTTCTATATCGAAAGTCATTTTGCAATCTCCTTTAACCATTCTTTTGTACGGTTGCAGACCGTGTCGTATCTGTTGACGCGTTCCAGCACCAGATCAGCGCTTGCGCGGATGAGTTTCCACCTTTCGGTGAGTAATTTTTTCGTCTGTCCGAGCGCTTTCGCGAGCGGCTCGCAGTATAGTTTATCCGCCGCCTTGGCGAGCGCGCAGTCGACCGCCACGATATAACAGTCTTTTGCAAGCTCGGCAAGAGTCTTTTCCGTGACGAGATCTACGCTTAGCGCAATGACGGAATTTTCGCTGTCCGCAAGCGTCAGCACGGTATCGTCACACTTGGACTGCACGAACTGCCTGCTTGTCAGCTTGGCAAGTTCTTCGGGTTTCTTCCCTGCGGAAAAATAGTCGAAAATGCCCATCGAACACGCAAAGGTCATATCGAGGTCTTTCGCGAGTTTTTCCGCCGCCCTGCGGCACAGCTTATAGTCCGCGCTTACGAGCGCGATCTTACTCTTGTACGACATACGCGTCGCGCTTTATGCAGACGACGTAAAGTTTCTGTCCGTCCGTAATGACCGCCGCGACCTGCACTTCGCCGTAATTCTTGTCCGCGGCTTCCGAAGCCGTGATGTTTATGCCGCCGTTTGCGCCGATTTTAACGGTGATGTCGCCGTCGCTGCCCGTTATGTATATCTGCCTGAAGCCGTTGTAATCCGCGTCGGGAACGGCATCGGTATATCCGTCAAGTCTTGCCAGCAATTCCTTGGTCGGATGCTCGTAACTGCCCGGCACTTCCCTCGACCCGTTTGTCGATATGATAGCAAACTCCGCGTCTATCTTGTCGAGGAACGCCTGAGTCGTGGAAGTTTTAGAGCCATGATGTCCCACTTTAAGTATATCTGTGTCGATATTGTCGAGATAGCCTTTGGCGAGCACGTATTCCTCTGTTATTTCGTTGGCATCGCCGGTCAGCACGATCGTCCTGTCGGCATATTCAAGCAGGCATATCGGAGAAACTGAATTTATTTTCTCAGCATCTGCCTTGCTTTCGGTCGAACAATCCGGATAGTTATTTTCGTCAAATGCATAACACTTCATCTCCCAGTTTTCGCCGCTTATCGTATACGCGCCTACGTTGTTGTTATACTCTGCGTCTACGGTTTTGCCGTCAGCCGACGTATACGTCTCCGCTCTCGCCGCCTCGAGCAGGTTGAGCCACGTGTTGCTGTACTGCGCCTTGTCAAGCGGCATATAAAGCGACTTTATCTCATAGTTGTCAAGAAGTTTCTTGGCGTCTCGGATATGGTCGTAGTCTCCGTGAGTGATAAACAGATAATCTATCTGCGTTACGTTTTTTGATTTCAGGAACTCGTCGGCATGGTTCCACGGAGAAGTTGACCTGAGTTCGCTGCCGATATCCATCATCATATTCTTGCCGTCGGGAAATGCTATATATATGCAGTCTCCCTGACCTATGTCGAGCACGGTCATCTCGAGCGTATCGCCAGTAACGTAAGGATTGTCCTCCTGTCCGCTGCCGTTGCCGATATTTCCGCCCGTATCCTGCGGCTCGTCCTTTTGAGTAAGCGAAGCGATGATGCCGTTTATAACATCGGGTCTGAAGTACCACAGCGCGACGAGCGCCGCGATTATTATCAACACTAAGACGACAAGGAAGATTATCTTGCCCTTGCTGAGTTTTTTCTTGCGTTTTGCCGTTTTAGCTCTTGCCATGTCAGTCCTCCTCGGCAAAATATTCTATGACTTTCTTCTTCTTTTCGGGTTTATTGTCGCCGTGCTTTGTGAACAGCATGGTGAAGAACGCGACCGCGATACAGCACACGCCGTATACGAATATCATGCTCTCGCCGCCCTCGGGGACCGCGTCGAGGATGAGACCCGCGAAGAACGGAGTTATCGCCTGCGCCGTCATGGAAGCGACGTAATAATACCCCGTATACTGCCCGACGTTACTGCCTTTTGCGAGTTCCGTCACCATAGGGAGAGTATTGACGTTGATTATGACGAGACCGAAGCCCGCTATCAGGAAGCACGCGGTAAACGCGACCTTGAGCAGCACCGCGTTGCTGTCAAAACTGCCGTCGTTGAGGAATATACACGGCACGAAAGCCGCGACAGCTATCACAACGCCGATGAGTATAGTCTTTTTTCTGCCGAGTTTGCCCGCCATGAGCGCGACGGGAAGAAGCGCGATCGCGCCGCCCGCGCCGTTGAGTATATTGATTATACCTACGAAACTGTCCTCCATCTTGAGCACGTTGGTAGCATAGGTGGAAAGGTGCGTCTTTATCGCATTCCAGCCCATAAACCACATGAAAACGGTGCCGAGTATCAGCACGAAAGAAACTATTTTTTCTTTGGGAAGTCTGGAATATGTCGCGACTTCTTCTTCGTCGACGACGTTCCACTTCTTTTCTTCTTCGAGCCTCTCTGCGACGAACTTGTTCTCTCTGACGGTACAGAGGAAAGCGATCAGCATAACTATCATGACGCCCGCCAAAGTAAAGAACAGCGCGAGATGAGACTGATATCTCTCTTTTGCCAGAAGCGTGTACAGGATTATCGAAGCGAGACCGCCTGCTCCGCCCATAAACGTGATTATCGCGTTGGCCTGCGAACGCAGCGGCTTGGGAGTCACATCAGGCATAAGCGCGATTGCGGGAGATCTGAAAGACGACATCGAGACCAGCACGCCGAGAAGCGCGACGATAAAGCAAATAAATATCGCGGGCTGAGTCTTGGTAACGCTTGCCGCCAATGCTTCCTGCGCCGAATAGAACGACGAAAGGAAGTTGTTGAATGCAACGAGGCTGTCGCCCGAAAGCACGTCCGACGCCTTGTCTATGCCGCCCGCCGCGCTGACCTGTTGCCAGAGCTGCTGTATTTCTCCGCTCCATGCGTCGCCGCTCAGGAATCCCTTGTCGACGAGTACCTGCGGGTCGGTTATGCTTGCCGCCATCACGTTTTCGTACTGGACGTTCTCGATGATTATCATCACGACCATAAAGACGACCGCAAACAAAGTGCCTATCACGATAAAAGTCGTGCGCCTGCCGTACTTAGCCTTAGTATATTTATCAGAAAGATGCCCGAAAAACGGAAGCAGGAAGATCGCGAGCAGGTTGTCAAGTCCCATGACGAGACCGTACTGCGTCGCGTTGAGACCGAACATGCGGTTGAGGATGAGCGGCATAATGTAGTCGTAAACTTCCCAGAAGCACATTATCCCCATAAACGCAAAGCCGACGAACAGAGTGCGTTTTACGTTGAGAGACATGACCGAATCGTTTTTTTGTTTCATAATTTCTCCTTGATATCAATATGATACTGTCTGCGCGCGTGCGCGCTCTATAATAACACCTCAGTTTTCAGTATATCAGTAAAGAGCGGATTTTTCAATAGAAATAGTTCATTTTCCTGCGCGCGGCACAACAAAACGCGCCTCTTTTGTAATAATATGCAGAACGGACGGCAAAACGCGCAAAGACAGAAGTATCATATAGCCGCCGCTCGTTACACGCATGTCGCCTTATCGGCGCGAACGCGCTGACAAAGTCGTCTTTTTTTCATTTCAAAACTCTCCGATACCGCAGGACGGTTTCACTTTTCTTTCCTTTTCCTATCCTCTGTCCGCGCGGCTTTTCCGCCTCTCTCCGACAGCATAATTTTATCCCCGCCCGATCGTGAAAAAAACCTTAAAAACTATATGCAAACGCTTGACAAAACCATGCATAATTTCTATAATCGTCTTGTTTAATAAAAATAAACTCGCTGTTTATTATGTCAGATTATAAAATACGTCGGGTTTAACAATACTAAACACAAAACAGGAGGCAAATCAGAATGGATATCGGCGGCAAACTCAAAGCGATGCGCCTGCAATGCGGTCTGACGCAAGAAGAACTCGCCGACCGCTGCGAGCTGACCAAGGGCTATATTTCACAGCTTGAAAACAACCTGACCAGCCCGTCGATTGCGACGCTGATAGACATACTGACCGCGCTCGGAAGCAACCTCAAGAGTTTCTTCAGCGAGGACACCGAGGAGCAGATAGTCTTTGGCGAAGGAGACTTCTTCGTCAAGGAGTCGGACGGTCAGTCGATCACCTGGCTCGTACCCAACAGTCAGAAAAACGAGATGGAGCCGATCCTCATGCGCCTCGACCCGCATACGCAGTCGACAGAAGATATGCCGCACGAGGGCGAGGAGTTCGGATATCTGCTCAAAGGGAGCGCTTTGCTTCACATAGGCAAGCAGATATACAAGCTCAAGCAGGGCGACTCGTTTTATTTTACGGCACACAAAAGGCATTACGTCGAAAACGTTTCTGACGAAATAAGCGAACTTCTCTGGGTCAGCAGCCCTCCGACGTTCTGATATACGGGAGATAAGACAATGGAAGATAACAAGAACAAAACTCAAGCCGAATACATCATCGAGCTTAACGGACTTACCAAGATCTACGACGGTAAGACCGTAGTCGACCATATCGACCTCAAGATCAAGCGCGGCGAATTCGTCACTCTGCTCGGACCCAGCGGTTGCGGCAAGACGACCACGCTCAGAATGATCGCGGGTTTTGAAAAGCCCGAAGAAGGCTCTATCACGCTCGAGGGCAAGGACATCGCCGATCTGCCCCCTTACAAGCGTCCCGTCAACACCGTTTTCCAGAAATACGCGCTCTTTCCTCACCTGAACGTGTACAAGAACATCGCGTTCGGTCTCAAGCAGAAGAAAGTCGAAGTCACCAAAAAGAACATATTCGGCAAGACGATCACCAGACTCGTCAACATGAAGTATATGCCCGTTGAACAGAAAGTCGTCAAAAAGGACGGCACAGAGGTCGTCAAGACCGTGCCTTTCTGCCGCTCCTATCAGATGATGACCGTCTCAACGAGAAAGGGAGTCAAGAAGATCAAGAAGGTCAACCTGTACAAGAAATTCATAGACGACAAGGTCAAACACGCGCTCAAGATCGTCGGACTTTCCGGCTACGAGGACAGAGACGTAAACAGCCTTTCGGGCGGTCAGCAACAGAGAGTCGCGATCGCGCGCGCTATCGTCAACGAGCCTCAGATACTTCTCCTCGACGAGCCGCTCGGCGCTCTCGACCTCAAGATGAGACAGGAAATGCAACTTGAACTCAAGGCTATGCACAAGAGACTGGGCATCACGTTCATCTACGTCACTCACGACCAGGAAGAAGCTCTCACGATGAGCGACACGATAGTCGTCATGAAAGACGGCGTGATCTGTCAGGAAGGCACCCCGATCGAGATATACAACGAGCCGCAGAGCGCGTACGTCGCAGACTTTATCGGCGAATCCAACATTCTCGACGGCGTTATGCCCGAGGACAAGAAGGTCGTTTTCGCTGGCGCGGAATTCGAGTGCGTCGACACAGGTTTTGAGCCGGGCGAAGAAGTCGACGTCGTCGTACGCCCCGAGGACTGGGTCATCAAGCGCGAAGGCAACGGCATCCTCAGCGGCGAGATCACGGGCTGTATGTTCCGCGGCGTGCACTACGAGATGACCTGCATGGCGGGCGGTTACGAGCTCATACTCCACAATACCGTAGAGTACAAGCCCGGCAGAAAGATAGGTCTTTACGTCGATCCCGAGAATATTCAGATCATGAAAAAGCGCTTCGTTACCAACGCTTTCGATTGCGAACTGCTCTCCAACACGACCCTTTCCCTGCTGGGCGCGACTTACGAATACGATCCCGCGACCCTCTTTGAAAACTGCGAGTACGACGCGGAAAACGACGTCGTGAAGATCGACGGCGCAGAGACAGAACTCAAAGGCAAGACCGTGCGCGTAGCCGTGGACTTCGACAAGATCGACCTCACCGACAGCGAGGAAGAAGCTCCTCTCGCCGGCAACGTCGAGAGCATGATCTACAAAGGCAAGAACTATATCGTCGACGTCAAGACGGACGACAATAATCATATCTATGCGGATACCGAATATCTGTGGGACAAGTACGACAGAGTCGGCATCGCGATCGACAAGAAAGACTTCAGACTTGTAAAGGAGTGAGACTATGAAGAAACCCGCTTCAAAGTTTGCCGGCTTCACGAGGAAATACGCCGCGCTTCCATACGGCGTGTTTATGGCGGTATTCGTCGTATTCCCTCTCGTGGTCCTGCTTCTCTACTCTTTCTGTGAAAAATCGGTCGACGGCTCGCTGTCCTTCAAGTTCACGCTGGACAACTTCAAGAGCGTGTTCTCTGAGGACAACTTCTCGATGCTGATAAATTCTCTGCTTGTCGGACTGTATACGACGGGGATATGCCTGCTGATCGGATACCCGATAGCGTATCTGCTCGCCAACAGGAATTACAACCGTTCGACGGTGCTCGTAATGCTGTTTATGCTTCCTATGTGGGTCAACTTCCTGCTCAGGACGCTCGCGACCAAGGCTATGCTTGAGTTCTTCGGCATATCTATGGGCATGGGCACGGTCATCTTCGGCATGGTCTACAACTTCCTGCCGTTTATGATAATGCCGATATATACGACGATACAGAAGATAGACTACTCTCTGATAGAGGGCGCCGCAGACCTCGGCGCTTCGGCGAGAGTCACTTTCTGGAAGGTCACCGTGCCGCTCTCTCTGCCCGGAGTGCTCAGCGGCGTGACGATGGTATTTACCCCGACGATCACCACCTTCGCGATCTCCAAAATGCTGTCCAACAGCAAGATATCCTTGATCGGCGACTATATCGAACAGCAGGTCAAGATACTCAACTACAACGTCGCGAGCGCGATCTCGTTCGTGATAATAATAATCGTCGGCGTTTCGATGATTGTGCTCAACAAGTACGATAAAGACAACTCGAGTCAGGGAGGCGGATTATGGTAAAAAAGATAATGGCAAAGACCTTCCTCGGCGTAGTGCTCGCCGCGCTGTATCTGCCCATACTCTGGCTGATAGTGTTCTCGTTCACGGATACGACGAGTATCGCCTCCTGGAGAGGATTTTCGTTCAACGCATATATAGAGCTTTTCACCGGCTCCAACAGCGACGACATCTTCAAAGCGATAATCAACACGCTTATCATTGCGGTCTGCGCCAGCGCGATCTCGACCGTGCTCGGCACACTCGCGGCGATAGGTATCAACAGCGTAAGAAGCAAAAAGATCAAGTTCGCTTACAAGCAAGCCAACCAGATCCCGATGGTCAACAGCGAGATAGTCACCGCGGTATCCCTGATGCTTCTGTTCGGTATGCTGCGCTCTTTCATCGTGCTTGAAGGCGAAGTCCAGCTGATAAACGTTATCATAGCACATACGACGTTCTGCACTCCTTACGTGCTTCTCAACGTCCTGCCTCGTCTGCAACAGTCTGACAACAAGATTTACGAGGCGGCTATGGACCTCGGCTGTACGCCCACTCAGGCGCTGTGGAAAGTCGTGATACCCGACATCCTCCCCGGCATAATAATGGGCTTCATCATGTCGGTCACGCTGTCTATCGACGACTTCGTGATCACCCAGTTCACTCTGGACGGCGGAATATACACGCTCAGCACGCTGATATATTCCAAGGCGAGCGGCAAAAAGCCTCTGCCGATAGAAATGCGTGCGCTCAGCGCGATCATATTCATAGTCATCGCGGCTCTCCTGCTGTACGCAAACCACAAATCCACCGCCGATCAAAAAAAGAAAACAACAAACACGGGCGCCAAAAAAAGCCCGAAGAGGAGTAAAATATGAAAAAAAGAATATTGATTTTGTTTCTCATTGTCGCAATCGCAGGCCTCAGCCTGCTCCCCCTTCTGACAGGCTGTACCCCGAGAGAAGAAGTTCTCAAGGTCTACAACTGGGACGAGTATATCGACGAGAGCATATTCGAGGAGTTTGAGGAGTATTATGCCGCAGTTACCGGCAAGACGATCAAAGTCCAGTACGATACCTTCGTCGACAACGAGACCATGTATCAGAAGGTCGTGGGCAAAAAGGTCGATTACGACGTCATCTGCCCTTCTGACTACATGATCGAGAAGATGAAGACCAACGGCTATCTCGTAGAGCTCACCAAAGACCTCGGCAACGACGTCAACGGTCAGCCCATTGAAGATTACCGCACGGGCGCGGCGTCCTTCCTCTCCGACGGCACCACGTTCAAGTACGACGTCGGCAACGTATATTCCTATCCCTATATGTGGGGTACGATGGGCATCCTTTACAACACCGACAAGGTCGATTACGCAGACCTCGAAAGCAAAGGCTGGGGCATCCTCTGGGACAGCAAGTACAGCGGCAAGATCGACATGAAGGACAGCGTCAGAGACAGCTATGCGATCGCTTCTCTCTACACCTTCAAGAACCCCGCTTCCAAATACTACGACGCGGATATGACCCTCGACAGAGCCGTCAACGCTACCGAAGCCGCTGACCGCGAAAAGGTCAAGGAAATGCTCATCGCTCAGAAGCCGCTCCTTTATAGCTACGAGGCTGACCAGGGCAAACAGACCGTCGCCGACGGCATCTACACCTATATGACCCTGCAGTGGTCGGGCGACGCGGTATATGCCCGCGACGAGCTAGCTTATGACGACAACGGCGATCTCGTCACCTCTCTCGACTACTATATCCCCGCAGAAGGCACCAACCTCTGGTGCGACGGCTGGTGCATCCCCAAGTACGCCGTGAACACCGAGGCGGCAAACCTGTTCATCAACTTCCTCTGCCGTCCCGACATCTCTATCAAGAACATGGAGTTCATCGGTTACACTTCGGCGATAGCTACTCCCGAGATACTCGAGTGGATAGAGGAAAACTACTCGGCTGACGAGTACGAACCCGTTGACCTCAGCTACTTCTTCGGCGAAGAATACACCGCGGTCCCCGTAGACATCGTTCAGTATCCCAGCGCGGCGATCATCGCCAACAGCGCGGTAATGAGAGACTACGGCGACAACCAGGAGCTTATGCTCGACCTGTGGACGTCTGTCAAGAACAGCTGACGAAGCGCAGAATAAAATACGACCTACCCTGCAAAGGGTAGGTTTTTTTTGTCAGAAAGAAGTGTACGTTTGTCGCGTTTTAACGCGCGCGCCGCGTACTTTCCGTCGCGAGCCGCCGGACAACGAGCCTTCCGACTTCTGACGGTATGATCACAAGCAGCAACAACGGGCGTGTCGGAGACGAAAAAGCCGCCGCGGTATATTGAGCGCCCGCAAAAGCCGATGCTCAGACCTATGTTTCTCAAGCGCGAGCCGTGCAACATACACGCATTTTTTCTTTGCGAGCGCGACTCTAAGACGACTCAGATCGCCGATCTGCCGCATGTTTTACCGCCACGGGTTTTGCCGCCTGCGATTTGTCGTCGATAGCGCGCTATGCAAAAACCCGTCTGCTCGCGTTCAAAGAGATTCCTTTTACCAGCGACGGCGCTTTTCGTGCCGCCCGCCCTTTCCGCTTGCGCCTACGACTATATCGTTTTCCTCTCTCCCGTTTTGTGCGCCGCGTTGTTCCGCTCGAGACGACGAATCATGCTTCTTCACGCGCTCCGGCTTTGTATACATCGTTGTTCCGTTTGTTACGAAAAAAGCCGCGAGACCAACTCATGTTCCCGCTTTGTGCGCCCGCATTGTTCCCGTTCCGTCTCCCGCTTGTCATGCATAATAAATATCTCTCACGTTCCTCCAGCGGGCGTGACGGCAGGATCGCCAGAACCTACGTCAACGGTATAATAAACGACCGCGCTTGCCGCGCGGTCGCGTTTGTTAAAACCTGTCGTCAATCTATCGTGACGATCACGAGCCCTCTGTAAGAGCCGTTGCTGAACACGATGAGTACCGTGCCTTCGGTGTTCTGATTGCCGCACACGAGACTGCCGGTAGCGCTCTCGTTGCCCGCGGTGATCGTCTTGAGTTCTCCGTTGCCGTCGACGTACTGAACGGTCGCGGTTATCTTTGCGCCCGCTCCTATGGTAAGCGACGTCGTGACGTTGTATATCGTGTTTTTGAGGACGACGTTGCCGACGGGATTGTCACCGCCAATAACTGCGAACTGATCGCCCAGTTTTTCGGCAAGACCCGCACCGAAATCGGAAACGTATTCTGCGACTTCCTTGTCCTTTCTGTTCGCGTCGTCGCCGAGTTCTGCGTCATAATAATATACGTTGTCCAACGTGCCCTCGGCATTGCCGGAGAAGCCGCCGACGTTGTTCGTATTGGCGACCACGCCGCCTATGCTGTAAGAATCGCTGACAGAAGAACCCGCCGCATTGTAGCCGACAAAACCGCCGACATAGTTGGAAGAACTTGCGTTGACGTTGGCGTAGCTCGTGGAAATCGTGCCCGCATTGTAGCCGACGAAGCCGCCGACCGCGTTGTTTTCGTTCCTGCCGGACGAGCTGACTTTATTGAGTTTGGAGAGATCTCTGCTGTAATTCGCACCGGCATAGCTTCCCGTGATCGTGCCCTCGTTGAGCGCGACGAAGCCACCCGCGTAGTTGGGCGAATCAAGTCTTATCTCGCTGACCGCAGATACGTTGCCGACACTGCTCGAGTAAAGCACCGTGCCCTTGTTGACCGCTACCAGACCGCCCGCATAAGACGTGGTGACCGCGGTCTCGCCTTCCTCGGGAGTTTCGACGACCGCATTGACCGTACCGCTTGCATTGCAATAGGACAGGATTGCGTCGGTATTGTTTATGCCGGCAATGCCGCCCGCTGTCGCCGCGGTAACGTCCGCAACGCTCTGAGAAGTCGTCAGCGTGCCGTTGTTCTGTCCGACGATCGCGCCCGACGTAGCGTATTTTGCATTTACACTGCCGGTAACAACACTGTCGGATACCGTGCCGTTGTTTATGCCAGCGATGATGCCCGCGAACTGCGCCGTATCGCTGTTGACTGTCGCGTTCACGAGTCTCAAGTTGGACACTCTCGCGCCCAAAGCTATTTCGCCGAACATGCCGACGTTTGCCCCGTCGCCTATGATCGCAACGTTGGAAATGACGAACTCCGCGCCGTCGTAAGTGCCGCTGAAGTTGTCGACGCAAAGCCACTCATAACCGCCGAAATCGATATTCGCGCCCTGCTTGTAGTTCGCATCCGGCTCCTTGGCGATATACGCAAGTTCCGCCGCAGAAGTGATCAGATAAGCGCCGCTTGTCTCGTCTATGCCCGGTTTCTTATAGCTGAGATACTGTTCCTCTGCTTTGACAGAAGTGCCCGCCATAACGCCGTTGCCGTTGCGCGTCGCGCTGAGCTCTGCGGTATAGCGCTTGCCGTAATAAGCGATATTGAGAAGGAGGTCGGTCGTGCCGTCCTCGCCCGTTTCGTAGAACTGGTTATCCACGACGTAGGAATATTCGGTATACCCCGTGCCCTCGACGATCGTGAGTTTTGCCTTGTCGCTTTCGCTCTCAAGGTTGAAGGTCACTCTCTTTGCCGAAAGCACCGCGTCGCCTGACGAATCGTAAGGAGTGAGAACGAGTGTGAAAGAATTGATGAGCCCGATCTGCTCCTCGGTGTATTCTCCCTGCTCTATTCTCCACACCGCGCTTGTCGTGCCGTCCGCATTCTCTACGAGCTTCAGGCAATCCTCTGCAAGCTGGGGCAGTTTGTATATTTTGAAATTCTCGTTGACGTCGCTCATCGCGCTGTCCTTGTATACCTCGCCGTCGCCGACCGTCTTGATGTGAACGGTGTAAGTGCCGGGCGTGACGATGTTGAAATTGGTCAGAAGCACGCTTACGCTCGTGCTCGAAGTAGCGTTGACGGTCGTGCTGTAGATCTCGTCGGGGTTGGCGGTATTCCTCGCCTCGAGATAATAAGAAGTCGCGTTGGCAACCGAGTTCCAGTACACTCTGGTGCTCGTAACGCTGTTGAGGACGGGAGTCGAAAGCTGTGCGTCATTGGTGAAAGTACATGCCTCGCTGTATGCGCTGTCCTTATAAACAGAGCCTTCGGAAGCGAGCGCCTTGACTTGTATCACGAATTTGCCGGGATCGGAATATTCCTCTTTCTCGAGTTTGTAGGACGTGCCGCTGACCTCCGACATTTCGATGACTGCGTCGTCAAGGGAGAGGCTCTCGTCGCCGTTGATGACTCTGACGAGATAGCCGGAGGCGCCTTCTACGGCGTTCCAGCTGACGGTCTTGTTCTCAAGCGTAAACGTCGCTACGGGTTTTTCGAGCATTTTGTCGACAATATAGACGTAGACGTCGCTGTAGTCGCTGTAAACGTTGCCTATTTTGGCTCTGACGCGGATCTCGTACGTGCCGGTCTCCTCGACCTCTATAAAGTACGTAGTGTTCTTAGTCTCGAAAGTACCGAGGTTTTTGACCTCGATCTCATAACTTTCCGCGCCTTCGACAGCCTGCCAGCTGAGGACGTTTCCGCTCATCGCCAGATCCGACGGTGCGGGAAACTCCGAACACGCGACGAATGCGAGCGCGAAACAGACAACAAGCAGTATGATCGTAGTGATTGCAATTTTGTTTTTCATAGATACTTACCTTTAGTCCGCAAATTTGTCAAACTATGTATTTCTATCATATCAAAATCGGACATAAAATACAAGTATTATAATATTATTATTTTATACGACGGCAATAATATCCGTATGATACGGTCTTTTCTTTTCACGATTTCTACGATACACCCTTTTTTCGCAATACGTGTCCGCTGTTTTCCTTGTCAGCCGCAAAACTGCGTGCGCCGCGCGGACAAAAAAGGCGGAAAACGCAAAAAATCCGCTTAGCGTTGACTTATGTATATTAGTGTGGTATATTTGATTTATGGCAGTAAGAAGAAACATTTCACAAAAAGATCTGCTCGCAGAGGACAAAAAGCCGTTGACGGACGCGTCTTGTGACGTTGCGCCCGAAACGGAAGAAAAAACCGGGCAGAGCGAGAAGAAAAAGAAAGAAAAAACTCATATCCTCCCCGTCGGAGATAAGGACGAATATCCCGAAAACGAGGACGAGCATATGATCGAGAGCAATACGTTCCTTGACGTAGTGTTCGACGAAAATTTCGAATATATCATCAGAAACCCGATCAAAAAGTTCTTCGGATGTCTGCTTTGGATGTTCGGCATGACCTTGCTCCCGATAGTCACCTTCTTTATGTACGGCTTCAAGGTCAAAAACAAAAAGTATATCAGGCGCATAATAAAGTCGGGGTCGGGCGCTTTGACGGTCAGCAACCACGTGCATATCATGGACTGCGTTATGGCTTGTCAGGCCAACTGGCCCAAGATGAGTTATCTGCCCACTCTGCACACGACTTTCCAGCTCCCCTACGTCAGGCATATCGTGCATCTGCTCAACGCTTTCCCGATACCCAATACGACGTCGGGCACAAAAAAGTTCATAGAAGAAATGGACGGGCTTCTCAAGCGCGGTAAATTCGTGCACTTCTTCCCCGAAGGCGCGCTGTGGCCGTGGTATGACAAGATCAGGACGTTCAAACCCGGCGCATTCCACTTTGCAGTCAAGAACAACGTGCCCGTCATACCTCTCGCGATCAAATACCGTCCGCGCAAACTGACAAAGATTTTCAGCAAACGCCCGCTGGTAAGCATAGAGGTGCTCCCGCCCGTCTATCCCAATACGGAGCTCCCCGCCAAGAAAAGCGTTTACGATCTGACCCAGCGCGTACACGACGCGATCGCGCAATGCGTAGAGTTCAACAACGAAAAATACTTTTCGCCCAAGGTCAAGAAAAAGCGTTTCTGGCAACGCTCTACCAAATACGACACCGCACAAAATTGATATTCACCCGCCGCTTGAAGCGGCGGTTTTTTTATCCTTTCCAATGCAGAACATATGGCGGTCTTTAAACGCGTCTTTCCGTTGATTTTCGCCGCAGTCACGGCAAAAATCATTCGGAAATGCGCACAAATTACTTTTTCTGCCGAAGAAAACTGAGGTGAACGAGCTGTACTCTAAACCGTTTTATAATTACTTGTATAAAACTGCCGTTGCCCAAGGCAGAACATATAGCGGTCTTTAAACGCGTCTTTCCGTTGATTTTCGCCGCAGTCACAGCAAAAATCATTCGGAAATGCGCACAAATTACTTTTTCTGCCGAAGAAAACTGAGGTAAACGAGCTGTACTCTAAACCGTTTTATAATTACTTGCATAAACCTGTCGTTGCCCAAGGCAGAACAGATAGCGGATTTTGAGTGATACATTTGCACTGATACTTCGTTGAACTCCGCGGGTAATACCGCAAGAGTATTACCCGCGAATTTCGCCTTGTCTAAGCGCAAATCTATCTGCTCAAAATTGCTTGCATCTTTAAACGCGTCTTTCCGTTGATTTTCGCCGCAGTCACGGCAAAAATCATTCGGAAATGCGCACAAATTACTTTTTCTGCCGAAGAAAACTGAGGTGAACGAAGCTGTGACAGAGGAAGTTTTGTCACAGGCAAGACGAGCGCCGCAGGCAATACTTGCCGTATTGTCAAGGCGGTCAACACAGCCTGCGGCAAAAATGACCTGCCACAGCCCGCGAGCCTCATTTTCTTCGGCAGACCAACAAAAAACAGGTCGGGAATATCCCGACCTGCCTTTTAGAAGGGGGTAGGCTATTGTTTTTTAATAGCCTTGAGTAAAGCAAACAGACCTTTGAAGAAATGACCGTTAAGCATAATGACGACGCCGTCGACCATCTTCATATTGAACATACCCTGCGAACTGAATGCCAGCGACCTGAGCGGCGAAGTCTTCATGACCTCGTATATCATCAGATAGTTGGGATCGTACTTATCTGCATTCATCGACATGCGGATAAAGGGTTTTGCTACTTTGAGAAGGAACCTTGCCAGACCGCTTGTGTGAGCCATATCCTCGAAGCTGTCGTCAGAGGTAAACGAGCCTTTGACGCACTCGTGCTTCACGCAGCTGATCTTGCCGTCTTTGAACAGAGCCGCAAACTCCTCGTCTGAGACAGGCTTCTTGACGTCGGGGTTGAAGTACCACGTCCTGCCCGCCGCAGACGGCTCTGTGCCGCCCTCTACGGTCACCGTCGTCCTGCACTTGAGTTCTCTTACGTTGCCTCCGACAGCGATCTCGTAATCGCCGTTTTCGACGACCCAGTCCTTTTCATTAACATCATAAAACGCGAATGCTCTTTTGTCAAGCATAAACTTGACCGTGACAGAACTTTTCGCTTTCACTTCGACCTTGTCGAAAGCGCGCAGCTGTACCTTGGGCATATATACGGTTTTGCCGTCGTGCACGACATAGAGCTGCATGGTTTCCTTGCCGTCTCTGTCACCCGTATTCTCAACGGTGACCGACACTTCGAGCGTGTCTCCCGCATTGATCTTCTTCTTGTCGACGGCGATGTCCTTATACGAATAGGTCGTATAGGAAAGTCCGTAACCGAACGGGAAAAGCACGGGGGCGTCTACGCTCTCGAAATATCTGTAACCGACGTAAAGTCCCTCTCTGTACTCGACGTTGTATCTCTCGCCCGGGAAATACGCGCTTGACGGCACGTGAGACAGCTTGATCGGATAGGTCTCTGCGAGCTTGCCGCTCGGGTTGACCTTGCCGTACAGCACGTCGACGACCGCGCCTCCGCTGTTCTGACCCGCAAGTCCCGCGAGGATCACTCCCTTGACGTCGTTGATCCACGGCATCGTGACGACCGCGCCCGTCGAGAGGACGACGACGACGTTTTTATTGACCTTGGCGATCTCTGAAATCAGCGTGTTGTGCGAAGCGGGCATATCCATATCCTTGCGGTCGAAGCCCTCTGCCTCATACTCGCCGGGCAGGCCTGCGAACACTATGACTTTATCGAAATTCTTTGCGCGCGCGACCGCCTTTTCTATCAGCTCGGAGCAGTCCTTGCGCGTCTTTTTATAATAGCCTTCCTCGAACTCGAACGCGACGCCCTCTGCGGTAAGCGCGTCGAGCGCCGAAGTGATCTTATGACAGTTAATGAAAGAACTTCCCGCGCCCTGGAATCTCGGATTGCGAGCCATGTCTCCGACGACGAGGATCTTGTCCTTCTTGCCGAGCGGGAGCACCTTGTTCTTATTCTTGAGCAGAACGCAACACTCGGACGCAGCCTTGCGCGCAAACTCGTCGTGCTCTTTTATATCGTAAGTAGCGCCCTGTTTGCGCTTGCCGTAGAGATCGAAAACCGTGCCGAGAATTCGGTCCACCCTTTCGTCGAGCACCTTTTCGTCGAGACTGCCGTTCTTGACGGCTTCGACGATCAGCGCGTCGTTCATACCGCCGCTCGAAGGCATTTCTACGTGCATGCCCGCCTTTACGCCGTCAACTCTGTGATTGACCGCGCCCCAGTCGCTGATGACGATGCCCTTGTATCCCCACTCTTTTTCGAGGATCTCGTCGAGAATATGTACGTTTTCGCTCGCCGACTGACCGTTGACGAGGTTGTATGAAGCCATAACGGTCGAGGGCGCGCTCTTCTTGACGACCGTCTCGAATGCGGGCAGATATATCTCCCTCATCGTGCGCTCGTCTGCGACCGCGTTGACCGACATGCGGTAAGTTTCCTGATTGTTGACTGCGAAATGTTTGACCGAAGTGCCTATCCCCTGCGACTGCACGCCGTCCACGAACGCCGCTCCCAGCTCTCCGCTGAGAAGAGGATCTTCTGAAAAATACTCAAAATTTCTGCCGCAAAGCGGAGAACGCTTTATATTGACGCCGGGACCGAGCACGACCTGTACGTCCTCATGCTGAGCCTCCTCGGCGATCCTTTTGCCTATCTCTCTGAGCAGATCTCTGTCCCAGGAACAAGCCGTCGAACAAGCAAGCGGAAAACAAGTTGCGTCCACAGACACGTTCATCTTCGTACTGACGCCGGAATCCTTTTGCGTTCTCAGACCGTGAGGACCGTCGGACACCATTATCGCGGGTATACCGAGTCTTTCGATACCCTTGAAATGCCACATATCGTTCCCCGAACAAAGCGATGCTTTTTCTTCCAACGTCATCTTTGCTATCAAATCAGCGTACTTCATTTCTCTCTCCCTGTCGGCATATGCCTTGCGCCTTAAGGCGCTCTTATCCCAACTTCCCGTAAAAAATTTTTGCTTTTCGAAGAATAACTGACATATGTTGTCGTATTATATCTCCTATTATGAAGATACAAAGGACGTCGGGTCCACAAAGGAGGACAAACATATGTCATTTATAACTTACGACCTCACAGAGGAAAAAAACGTTTTTGCAGGCAACGCGGCGCGTCGCGGCGGCATGAGCAATGCCGACAAGATCTTTGCCCGTTCTGTCGTAAAAAGGCAGCTGCTCGTTGTCAAAGACCTTATGGCTCTTGACAAGACTTATCCGGGCATGATCGACAAAGACGTCGTCGGCGGGCTTTACGCGTTGTACACTTTATTGGAGGACAACGTGCAGTCGGTCACGTCACACTGAGACGTGGCCGAGGAGTTCGTCCGTAGAAACCCCCAGAAAAGCGGCGATTTTGCACAAGCAGACGAGCGAAGGTTCGCTCTCCCCCTTTTCGTAATGAGATATCGTGCGTTGAGAGACACCTATCTCCTTTGCGATTCTCTGTTGCGAAATATTTCTGACCTTGCGCAACCTTTTCAGATTTTTTCCGAATTCCATAACCTTTTACTCTGCACAGCGTGCACCCTTCCTAAATGTAATACGTATTTTAATACAACAAATTCGTACCTTTTTCATTATAGCACACATATTTTGACTATTTCAATGTTATTCGTTAATTTTTTTACAAATTTTAATCCTATTTTATACATATTGCGCACCGATAACGTTACCTTTTGATAAAAAAAACCGTGAATAACCCGCTAACACGTTCGTTTTCCCGTTTGATAACGCTAATCGCAGTTTGTTCCGCAGTCTGCATTAAACGCATTTTGCCGAAAATCGGCTGATTCTTCCCGTTTTTTCCATATCCGCAAAACAGGTCGACACACTCAAAAAAAACGTGGCAAGCAGGAGTCCCCGTCGCATTTTACGCGCCGTAAAACCTTTTTGCGCCGTGCCGTCATACGGGCAGCTTAAACCGTGTTTTGCCTTTTTTAGCGGTAAGAGCGGTTTTTTTACAGCGCGCCGACCCGATTTTAAGAGTATTCGGAGCAAAAGCGGCGTTATTTCAACCCGGATTTATCAAAATCGGGATTTTTTGTCGGTCTTACCCTTTTTGCGAACTACAAGTGCATATTTATACCGTTTATCCACGCTTATTATGCAAAAAAATACGGACGGCAATGCCGTCCGTTTCAAAATCTCTGTCACAGGAAGGTCGTCAGACGGGTTTTCTGAAGCTGAACCCTTCCTTCTCCCATCTCGATACCTGAGAGGTTATTATACCTATAAATTCGTCGTTGTTCTTGGTCTTGACGATATAATCTATCAGCTTTTCCGTAGCTTCCTGACTGTCCATCGCGCTTAACATCTTTCTGACAGAGAAAACACCCTCGAGTTCTTTCTGAGTAAGCAACATGTCTTCCCTTCTCGTACTCGATCTGTTGATGTCGATCGCGGGGAATATCCTTCTTTCGCTGAGTTTGCGGTCGAGGTGAATTTCCATATTTCCCGTGCCCTTGAACTCCTCGTAGATGACGTCGTCCATACGGCTGCCCGTATCTATAAGCGCGGTTGCGATTATGGTCAGAGAGCCGCCATTCTCGATATTTCTCGCACTGCCGAAAAATCTCTTGGGACTGTGGAGCGCGCCCGGGTCGATACCGCCCGACAACGTCCTGCCTGTGGGCGGGATCGTCAGGTTGTATGCCCTTGCAAGCCTCGTCAGCGAATCCATGATGATGACGACGTCTTTGCCGAGCTCTACGTTGCGCTTTGCCCTTTCGATCAGCAGTTCTGCCGATTTGCAGTGGTGCTCGGGCGTCTCGTCAAACGTCGAATAGATGACCTCGCCGTTGATGCTCCTCTGCATATCGGTCACTTCTTCCGGTCTCTCGTCAACGAGAAGGACGAAAAGAAGCACGTCGGGATAATTGACGGAAATGCTGTTGGCGATCTTCTTGAGAAGGGTCGTCTTTCCTGCCTTGGGCGGCGAGACGATCATCGCTCTCTGCCCCTTTCCTATAGGCGCGACGAGGTCGATGCACCTGATCGCGAAGTCGCTCTTGCCCGTCTTGAGTTCGAGCCTGAGCCTCTCGTCGGGATATATCGGCACGAGGTTGTCGAAGTTGGGACGGTAACGCAGGTTTTCAGGCGGATTGCCGTTGACCTCCTCCACGGTTACGAGTGCGGGCGGCTTGTTTTCCGCATTTCTGCGCGCCCTGCCGACGACTTTGTCGCCCGCTCTGAGTCCCATCGACTTGATCAGCTTGGCGGACACATAAGTATCCTTGTTGCCGTACTCGCAATTTTCCGCCCTGAGGAAGCCGTAGCCGTCGGCATGGATGTCGAGCACGCCGTGCTTTTCCTCGAGTTCGTCCTGCGGCTCGTCGCTCGGTGCGTTGCTCTGCGATCCGCTCTGCACGTTGTCGCGCTCCTGACGTCTTTTGCCGCCCTTGCCGTCATCCTGCGGGGCAGGCTTTTTTTCCTGCTTACCGTCGTCCTCAAGCTCTCTCGGCTTGTTGACGGGACGGCGTCCGCGCGTGGTACGGGTGGGCATTATCTCTCCCTCCGCAATACCGCGGTACTGTGCGATGATATCCTCTTTCTTTTTTGAAGTCGGAGACCTGACGCCTATGTCGCGCGCCACTTCTCTAAGCTGAAAAACGGTCATTTTGTTCAACTCGTCCTCGGTGTAGAATTTTTTATCGCTCATTTTTTTCTCCTGATAATATGTACTCTGCCAAGCACGGATTTATTTGCATTTTGATAAAAACCGTCAAAAAACGTGCTTTTTAATCGTTTGTGGATTGATTTTGAAATGAAAACGAGAAATGAAATCTCTTGTATTTTTGCCCGGTACGCGCAGTAATATGCGCGTACCGTCAATTTATTTAATCAGAATTTTTCGTCCGAAAACACGAAAACCTTCGTGCAGTCGCCGTCGAAATAATCGCGGTGCACTTCTATCGTATCGCCGTCAATGCGTACGATCTGTTCCTCATCGAAAAGCTCGAGGAATTTGTCGACTTTGTCAACGTCTATCTTGCAGGAAGGAGTCTCGTAGTGCATCGGTATGACGATGTCCGGCATGAGAAAATCAACGTACTCCTTGGCTTGCTCCGCGTCTATCGTATAGTTGCCGCCGACCGGGATCATCAGCACGTTGACCGAGCCTATCGAATCGCCCAGTTTCACCGTACATTCTTCTCCCACGTCACCGAGGTGACAGAGGTCGACGCCGTCTATCCTGAATTTGAAGATCAGGTTTTCGCCTCTCTTTTTACCGCCCTCGTTGTCGTGGTAGCTGAGCAGCGAAGATACGTCGATACCTTTGACTTCCCAGTACCCCAGAGAGTCGATAACCTGCACGTCGGCGTTGAGTTTTTTCAGGTCGTCGTGATCGTTGTGGTGGTGGCTTAGAGTCACGGCGTCGGCGTTGACGTCCTGCATCTCGTAACCGACCAGCTTCTTACTGTAAGGGTCCGTCACTACGACGGTGCCCGTGGACTCTTCCAGTTTAAAAGCCGAGTGACCCAGCCAAGTAATTTTCATAATTTATTCCTCTATATCCAAAGCAATCTGCTCCGGTTTGTTAGCGTTGAATTTTGCGATAAGTTCGTGGATCTTGTCGTGCGGGTCGAGCAATTCGCTGAGCGACTTGTTCTGATCGCAAGCGGAGATGATGTACGCAAGGAACTTGGACATATCCGCCTGTATGAACCACTTTCTTTCAAGCAGCTCCTTGGGAGCGTAAGTCAGATTCGTGCTGATGACCGCGGTGAAAAGTCCCTGCTCGTAAGCGTCGTCGAACTTCTTGAGTCCCTCGGTGAACAGCGCATAGGTCGCCGAAAGGAATATCTTGCCGCAACCTCTTTCCTTGAGCTCGTTGCACAGCTTGAGCATCGAATCGCCTGTCGCGATGATGTCGTCGGCGACGAAGATGTCCTTGTTGTGGACGTCATTGCCGATATACTCGTGCGCGACGATCGGGTTCCTGCCGTTGACGACGTTGGCGTAGTCCCTTCTCTTGTAGAACATGCCGAGGTCTGTGCCGAGCACCGAAGCGTAATAGATGTTACGACTCATAGCGCCTTCGTCTGGGCTGACGATCATAAATCTTTCTCTGGTCATGTCGAGGTCTGTATAAGAACGCAGCATCGCCTTGAGTATCTGATAGGTGGGCAGGAAGTTGTCGAAGCCCATGAGGGGCACCGCGTTCTGCACGCGCGGATCGTGAGCGTCAAAGGTGATGATCTCGCTTACGCCCATCGACGTGAGTTCCTGAAGCATCTGCGCGCAGTCGAGAGACTCTCTCGCATTGCGGCGGTGCTGTCTGCCGCCGTAAAGGCTGGGCATTACCACGGTGATCGACTTCGCCTTGCCGCCGCACGCCGCTATGACTCTCTTGAGGTCGCAGTAGTGGTCGTCGGGCGACATATTGTTTTCAAAGCCGAACATATTGTATGTGATAGAATAATTGCCCACGTCGCAGAGGATATAGAGATCCTTGCCTCTGATCGTCTCCATAACGAGTCCCTTGCCGTCTCCCGTGGTGAATCTGGGGCATACGTTCTTTATAAGGAATGTATCGCGGTGAAAGTTCTTGCCCTGCGCCTTCGCCTCCTGGTTGTACCAGTTGACGAGGTAGTAGTCAACCTTGTCGCCGAGTTCTTTCGCACCCGCAAGCGCGATCAGCGCCATGTTGGAAGTGTCTTTGTCAAAATTGAATATAGACTCAAAAAACGGTCTCATTCTTGCCTCCGTATTTATAAATATTGTCTTTGGATTTCACGGTATAAGAGTATTCGGCGTCTGCACTTTTGCGACGCGATAGATATAAAATTGTATTTTGAAGTCGGTCGTCAGGTAAGTGATCCATAACTCCTCTCAGAATAAATATAATCGCGGCAACTGCCTCGGTTACATAAATATATTATCATTTAATAAGTTTTATTTCAACTAAAAAACAGAGTGAATTTTCAATAATTTTCGTCAATATTTTAACGCAAGCGCGAAAACTCTTTACGCCTGCGCTTTTTTAAACACCTCGCCTATCGGCTCGTCGAACACGAGCGTCGCGTCGCTTCTGAACAGCGCGGTTTTGTTTATCAGCACGAGATCTTTGCCGTGAAAATACCTGACAAGATCCGCCGCGGGATATACTCTCAGCGATGTTCCGCCGATTATCAGAGTGTCAGCCTCGGACACGTATTCTATCGCTCTTTCAAACACACCTTCGGGCAACTGCTCGCCGTAAAGCACTACGTCGGGCTTGATCAGTCCGCCGCATTCGCATACGGGCACTCCGCCAGAGTCCGCAACGTAACGGGCGTCGTATTTTCTGCCGCATACGGTACACGTATTGCTATGTATGGTGCCGTGAAGTTCCAGCACACTCCTGCTGCCAGCTGCCTGATGCAGACCGTCGATATTCTGCGTTATCACGGCTTTCACAAGCTCTTTCTTCTCCAGATCGGCAAGCGCGAGGTGCGCCGCGTTGGGCTTTGCGGAAAGCGGCAGCATATACTTTTTGTAGAAGTCGTAAAAATACTCCGTATGACTGTAAAAAAAGTCGTGCGAAAGTATTATCTCGGGCGGAATGTCGTATTTTTTTGCAAATATTCCTCCCGCAGAACGAAAATCCGGCACTCCGCTTTCGGTAGAAACGCCCGCGCCGCCGAAAAAGACGACGTTGCCTTTTGACAACATATCTTTCAATGCGTTTACTCTTTTAGCAAAATCTTCCATTTTTCCTTATTTGTTATTTCGTGAGCACATATGTCGTTATGCTCTGCGCGGGAAGGGTGACTTTGCCCGTCCATTCTCCCGCGACTTCGTTCCAACCCGTCTGCGTCTCACCGGTCGTGCATACCGTCGTCGCGTTCTTGTAGTCGTACAGACCGCCTACGGTCACGTTCTTTTCGCTTTTAGAATTGTTGATGACGACAAGCACTACGCTGCCGTCGGCTTTTTTGAACGCGCTGTAATCCAGCCCCGCCCAGCCCGTCAGGTCAGAACACGTCGCGTCCACGCGCACGTCGCCTTTGTCGATATAACGCGAGAACTGTCCCATCACGTAGTATCTCTTGAGAACGGAAAGTTTCTGCGTGCCGTCGTCGAGTACGTCCCAGTAAACGAGACCGTCGTTGTAATCGCACGGCGAGACCGCGAGCCACCAGTTCCAGTCCACGGCGCTCAGCATAGTCAGATCGCGGCTTATCACGTTGCCGAGAAGAAGTCCACTCTCAATAGTATCGCTTCTGCCGCCGACCATCTCGCAATATTCAGTTATCGAAATGCCGAGTCCGGGGAAATTCTTGTCAATGTAATCCTGATATTTGTCTCTGTGCATTTTGCTGTCGTCCGCGCCGTAAGAATGGGCAGAGATATACTTGATGTCGTCGAAATAGTCGTATTCGCTCATCGCCTCGAGATATTCTTTTATATCTTTGCGGTCGATATAGAATTTATAGTTTCCGCTTTCCAGCACGTCGCACTCGTAAGAAGTGCCGTTAGCCGCGTTGTACGCTTCGAGCTTGTCGAAAAACACGTCGTAAAATTTCGCAAGAGGCTCCGGATCGAAATGACAGCCTTCCTGCGAAGAACCTTCTCCGCCCCAGTCCCACTGCGGCTCGTTGACAGGACTTATCACGACCTCGGGCACATTTTCGAGTGCCGACAGGTGTTTCTCGACAAGGTTGTCGACTATGATGAGTATATAATCACAATACGCCTCGTAAAATTCCTCTTTGAGATTATTCTGCTGTACTTCCGCGCCCGTACACGTGCCCGATACCGTCATAAGATAATGCGGAGAATTGGCAAAGAAAACTATTTTGTCTATGCTGCCCGTAGCAAGCGCCATATCGAGCATTTCAAGCGCGCCCGCGTCGCGGGTAAAATCGTAATTGCTCTCGTCGGCGAAAGCGGCTTTGAGCTGTTCGTCGGACGCGTCGAGGAAGTTCTCCGCCATAAAGAAGCTCTCCGCGCGCCTGTCGGGATCGAAATCCGATTTATTGTAAGGGAATACGTCGTCGAGGTTCTCGTCCGCAGAACCGCCGCCGATATTGAATCTCGCGATATTCAGCCTGAGTCCGTCCTCGCCGTAAAGCATAGCGATCGACTGTTCTTTGACCTCGTCGGTGCCTTCAAGCCCGAGTCTCTGGAACGTCCACGCCATAGAAGCTCCGAATCCCTGCACCGTCTGCATCTCGCTGCCGAGATCGACGCTGATGCGCAGATTCGCATATGCGGCTACGCAATAAATACTCAGGCAGATCGCGGCGATAATGACAAGCACCAAAACCGTCAATCCCGTCTTTTTCGCGATATTTTTGCCGTTGTCTCTGAAAAACGTCTTTATTTCTTCTTTGGAAATCCTGTTCAAAGTCTTTCTCCCCCGTGCCGATTTACTTAATTATACCAAACGCAGCCGCACCGCGCAACAAAAAATAAAAAAGGCGGCGCAAAACGAGAGTATCGTTTTATGCCGTTATTTCACCGAAATATCCATATTTGCGGGTTATAACGCCCGCACATTTCCGCACCGACGTTTTTCAGGCGCGCGCTATTTTTGCAAATAAAGCCTGCGTCGCTCTCGCCAGATCCTCGGGGGAAGTCTCCACCTGCCGTCCCACCTTTCCCGCGCTGTAAACTATCTTTTCCTTGTCTTTCGCGCTCTCGTCGATGACGGTGACGAACTTCTTCTTCATACCTATCGGACTGCAACCGCCGTGGATATATCCCGTCAGCGGAAGAAGCTGTTTTTGCGGTATCATCTCAACGTTTTTGACCCCGACGCTCGCCGCCGCCGCTTTGAGATCGAGAGACCCTGTGACGGGCACGACGAATACGTAATTCCTGCGGTCGTGTCCTTCCGTCACAAGCGTCTTGAACACGCATGACGGGTCTTTGCCGAGCGCTTTGGCTACAAGCGCGCCGTCCGTGGTCGTATTGTCGTACTCGTACGCCTCGTATGCTATGCCGAGAGTATCGAGCGTTCTCATCACGTTGGTCTTGTCTGTCTTCTTGCTCATCTCTTTTTTATCACCTCGTAATCGCCACTTCTCAGTATCGAAACAAGGTCTTTTTCATCCTTTGGCGCACGTCTGAGAAGCACTCCTCCTCCCTGACCGCCTTCGCAATGAAAATCGCTTCCTCCCGTCGGGATAAGCCCTCGTCTCGTACAGACTTTTTCCGCTTTTTTGTTGTGCGAATTGTGACCGGGATGCAGATTTGCGATCTCGACGCCGTCCACGTAATTGTAATCCACCTCTGTGCATATCGACCTGTAAGGATGCGCCACGACGAGCAGACAGCCGTGTTTTTCCGCCCAGTCGTGAAACTGCTTGAGATCGTCGAAATTGAGTATGTCGTAACCGTACTCGAGAAGGAGCTCGGGCGTAATGCCGTAGACGAGTATCTCCGCATAGGGAGGCGCATACTTGTAATAGGTACAGAAATCGGGCGCCGCTTCCAGCCCGAAAAACACGTCGATGCCGTATCTTGCGCACTCGTCTTTCAGCTGATAGTAGTCGTGCATATAGTCGGTCATGACGTTGAGTCTGCTGCCGAAACACTGCGCGACGTAACCGAACAGATCTGTCCTATTGAAATGATTGGTCACCACGATACCGTTGTAACCCGCCTCTGCGTAAATACGCGCTATATCGCAAGGATCTTCCTGCCCGCAGTGGCTGTTGTGAATCGTATGCAAATGCATTTCCAGTTTATACATGTTGATCTCCGTGCTCCCCCTTCACGCACCTCGTCGGGCTTTCCGTCCGCTCCAATCCGACAGCGGATTTTATCTGCCCGTGTTGGTTTTAGATGTTTTACCCGCGCAACGCGTCAGCACGCGGGCGCAATGCACGCTCAGGCGTCAAAGGACACTTTATAAGTATAGCTGAACGTCTTGCCCGGCTCGAGCATATGCACAAACGCCTTGTCCTTGAGTTCTCTGTCCGGATTCAGCTTATCGGGAGCGCCGTGCCACGGCTCTACGCATACGTAAGCGCCGCTCTCCTCCATGCTCCAGAACGCAAGCACGTCCACCTCTCCGAAATCGAAATAGACGCTCTCTCCGTCAGCGAGTCTGAGCGCGAGCTTGTCTGTGCCGACGTCTGTCAGCATTACGGTCTTGTATTTTATCATCACGTCCTTGCCCGTACTCAGCCTGCTTATGGTGCCGAAGGGCGCTTTGCCCGTGATGTAATGTCCTTTTTCTTCGAGCGTCAGGTAATCGGGCGAGATCTCTTTGAGAAAATCTATATAGTTGCCGTCAGTATTTATCCTGCCGTTTTCGTAGGTCGCGCACACGTTGAAAGCGGGATGCGCTCCCATCATGAAATACATGAGTTTGTCGTCGACGTTCTTCGCGGTATGGGTCACAGTCAGCGAGCCGTCCTCGACTTTGAACCTGACCGAATACTCGTATTTGTAGGGATATTTTGTTAGCGAATCCTCGTTCCATACGTTGGTCAGCACGGTCTCGCTGTCAGAGATCCTCGTCTCCGAGAAGGGCTGATGTCTGCACACGCCGTGCAAAGGCACGTCATAGCGTTTGCCATCCACGGTATACCAGCCGTCTTTCTGTCTCGCGACAAACGGGAATATAACGACGTCCTGCTCAGTCCACGAATCCGCGCTCCCCTGCCAGAGGAACTCTCTGCCGTCTCTCGTTCTCTTGAGCGACGAGAGGGTCGCTCCGTCGGAATTGACCGACACGCTCAATTTGCCGTCAGATATTGTCGATATCATAAATTCACCTCCGCAATATCAATAATTATATCACACCGCGCGTTTTTTGTCCATAACCTGAGCACGCGTAAACCGCCTTTTCCGGCTTTTAACCCGCTTTTAACGCCGCCGCGCGCGCAATAAATAAATCACGTCTTGACAACGCCCGACGAATATAAGATAATAATAATGTACGGGGGAATGTATACGCCCGCGCAAGTTGCTTACTAAGTTGGAGTGGAATATGAAGTCGACAATCAGAAGGTATGCAAAATTGATGGTCAAGACGGGTGCCTGCGTCCGCAAGGACGACGACGTCCTCATCATCTCCTCGATAGAGGGAGCGCCTCTCGCGCAGGCGATCACGGAATTCTGTTATAAAGCCAAGGCAAAGCGCGTGACGCTGGTCTATTCGGACGACAAGGCGAGCCGCCTGCACTTCCTTTATCAGGACGAGGCAACGCTGACCGATATCCCGTCCTGGGAAGCGGAAATGAAAAACTCTTACAAGGGCAAGCATGCCGTTACGATACGCATCCTCACCGAGGATCCTCACCTGTACGACGGCGTCGACCCGCACAAGGTAGCCGCGCGCTCGAGAGCGGCGCACAAGGCTTTCGCCGAATATTACGACAACGCGATGTCCAACAAGATCCGCTGGACTCTTTGCGCTGTCCCCGGTAAAGAATGGGCAAAGACGGTGTTCCCCGACCTCTCGCCGTCGAAGGCGGTGGCAAAGCTGTGGGAACTGATAATAAAGGCGATGCGTCTCGACGAAAAGGATTGCGTAAAGGCCTGGCAGGATTTTCAGAACGCGTCCGTCGCGAGAATAGACAAACTCAATTCGTTCGGGCTTAAGGAGCTGAGATACAAAAACTCTCTCGGCACAGATTTCACCGTGGGTCTGCCCGAGGGCGCTTATTTCAGCGGAGCGAAAGAATACACGGTATACGGCGCGCCCTTCTGCGCGAATATGCCGACAGAGGAGATCTTCACCCTGCCCGACAAGAATACGGGCAACGGCAAGATCGTCGCTTCGATGCCTCTCGTGCACAACGGCACGGTTATCGAAGATTTCTGGCTGAAGATCGAAAACGGCGTCATAGTGGATTTCAACGCGAGGAAGGGCTACGAGACTCTGAAAAACATAATCGGAACCGACGAAGGTTCAAGGAGACTGGGCGAGATAGCGCTCGTGCAGTACGACTCCCCCATTCAGAATCTGAAGACCCTTTTCTACAACACTCTGTTCGACGAAAACGCAAGCTGTCACTTCGCGATCGGAGAAGCGTATCCGCTGATACGCGGCGCAGAAAAGATGTCGCGCGAGCAACTCGACGCCCTCGGCGTGAACCGCTCGGGCGAACACGTGGATTTTATGGTCGGCACACCCGATCTCGACATAACGGGCATTACGGCAGACGGAGCCGAGGTCCCGATCTTCAGAGACGGCAATTTCTGTTTCTGACATACGTGCAAAAACGCGTGAGGTAAACTGATGACAGGCATTTACGTTATTTCGGGAATAATGATAGTGACGGCTTTTCTGACCGCCGCTTTCTACGTCAACGAACACCGCGTGGTCGCGACGATAGCAAAAGTCGTGTCCTCGCTCGGATTTATGCTCATCGGTTTCATAGCTCTGAGCAAGAATTTCGACAATCTGCTCAACCTCAAATACGGCATCGTAATGCTGACGGGACTTATGCTCTGTTTCGTCGGAGACGTGTTCCTGATGATAAAAGAACTGTTCACGGAGCGCACCGCCAACCTCTACCTTCTCCTCGGCGTCGGCGCGTTTTCACTCGCTCAGATCATGTTCGCGATCCGCTTCATCATGTATGCCGACAGATTCATCTTCTGGCTGTTGCCGATAGTGCTGATCGCTCCCGCGATACTTCTCGTCTCGCACAAACTCAAAATTGTCAGACTTGAAAAGACGGCGACAGGGCTCATCGCGTATTCTGTGATCATAGGATTTACCACGGTCTGCGCGCTCAATCTGCTGATAGTCAACCCGTCCGCGCGTTCGGTCGCGCTGCTTGTCGCGATGGCGGCGTTTATGATATCGGATACCGCGCTGTGCTACACATATTACGGCAGATCGGTCACTCTGCGCCGCATACTCAATTATCTCGTAATGCTGTTTTATTACGCGGCTACAATACTTCTCGCATACTCGATGTTGCTGTAAAACCCGATACATATCGCAAGAACTTATGTTCTCCTCCGATTTTTATCGGAGGTTTTTCTTTCTCCCGCAATCGCAGACCACCGCGCGCGGATAAAAAATCCGCTCCTTTCGGAGCGGAACTTTTCTTGTTTACTGAAGATCCTTGATCCTCTTTCTTCTCGGACGCTTTTTGGGGATATTGAAATTGTCCATCATGTAATCGATGACCCTGCAAGCCTTTCTGACGGCAAGCGAAGAACGTATCGGGAGCATAAACGGCACTTCCTGATATGCGCTTGTCTCGCTGAGGTCGCGCTGGTGATATTTGCCGTCGTCGAGCGCCGCGTCCTCGGGGTCGACTGCAAGATACAGCTTGAGCGTCTTGCCGCCGATAGCCATCTTTGCGAGCAGTTCTCTGCCGCAACGGTAGCTGTCGCAACGCGCGCTGTAACGGCTCTTGACTTTGCGGTAGGACGTGAGATGTTCCTGAAGCTGATCGTGCCATTCGATAACGCTCTCGTCCATCTCCATAAGTCTTTCGATAAAGCTGAGGCGGATATCTATGCTGCCGACAACGCCCTGTGCTGTGACGCCGTCCGGCTCTATGTACGTTTCCTCCTCGTATGCTTCTGCCGCAGGTTCTTCTTCGTAAACGGGCTGTTGCGCCGTTTGCTCACGGACGACCTCGGTAGGAGCGACTTCCTGTTCTTCTTCTATATCGAACTCGGAGAGGTCCTCGAACTCTTCGTTCTCATTGTAAGAGAATTTGTTTTTGCCGTCTATTTTCATAATTCCTCCTGATCACACTGTGCTTTTTTGAAAAGCGGTATTCTTATATTACTACAACGCCCGCGCCGTGTCAATGAAAAACCGCAGACAAAAATTTCAATTTTCTTGGCTATATGCTTGTAAAACGGCTTTAGCAAGCTGATCGGCGCACGACGTACCCTTGCCCGCGCAGTTCACGCCGCCACATTTTTCGACGACCTCGTCCACCGTCATTCCCTCTACGAGACGGGGGATCGCGATCAGATTGCCGGGGCAACCGCCGTAAAACACGACGTTTTTGACGACGTTGCCTTCAAGTTCAAAGTCTATTCTGCGGGAGCAGGTTCCTTTTGTCATATACGTGTGTTTCATAGCGCCTCACAGATATTCGGGATAGAATTGTCCGATATAAGCCTCGACGTCCTTTCTCTTGCCCTTGTACGGACCGGGGTTTTCCATCTTGTTAGAGACGAGAGCCGTTGCCCAGAGGAGCGCCTTGTCCATAGGCTGATTTATCCTCTCGGTGATGTATCCCGCGAACGTCGTGTCTCCCCTGCCGCTTCTTCCCGAAAGATTTCTCGCTTTTATCGGGCAGGTGCAGAGTTTTACGCCGTCGTATGCGATGACCTCGGTGTTGTGCGTGATGACGACCTCTTTCGCGCCCCACTGATGCAACAACTTTGCCGCGACCACTCTGTCGGGCTGACCCGTAAGTATCTCGGCTTCCGCCGCGTCGGTCTTGAGATAGGTGATGTAAGGCAATATCTCCTTTTTCTCCGCCCAGTCCTCGAAATACATCGCGCCCGTCTTCTTGTCGGCGTGTCTCAGAAGCGCCTGAACGTCAACGGCAACCTTGCCTTTCGCGTCGAGAGCCTTGATCAGCTCCCCGTCGAAATCGCCGTAAATGAGCCCTGCAAGGTGATATACGTCGCAGTCGACGTCAGGGATATCCTCTATTCTGAAAGGATCCGCCTGACCTATGCAGATGCAGGTGCGCCTCTCCTTGTCTGGGGTATGGTACTTGTTGCGGATAGACGTGCTCGCGCCCGACGGGATATAGAAGATATCCTCTTTGTCGATGACGAACTCGTTGAGTCTGTCCTTGTCGCAGGGCGCGACCTTGGTGACGACTCCGACTTTGTAGCCGCCCGCATACGCCGCCGCGGAAGAATAGATGACCGCGCCTCCGACCTCTATGATCTGATTGTCGAGATAGTCGATATTGTAGTCGAGCGATATATGCCCGATAGTCAACGTGTCGTATTTTTTCATATTCTTCTCAACTCTCCGTTAGTTATTGATGTTTTTTAAGATCTCCTCTGTAAGATCGATCGTATTTTCGTAGCGCAGATAACCCAAGCCGAATCTTCTCGCATCGCCCTCTCCGTCAAACGTCTTATCTGCCTCGTCCATAATATACTTTCTTCTGTCGTCTGACGAACTGCTTGCCGTATCGTACAGCGAGCAGTACCAGACCTTGCTCGAATTCACGACGTCGCCGACCGTGATATTTAACGTATACGTTCCGCTATACGTTCCGTATCCGGGGATCTCTATGTCGGTGTATGAGTACTCGTATTCGTCGACGAGCTTGGTGGCGAATATCTGATCGATCATCTTATCTCTTTCCGTCTTGCCGCTCTCATCGGTTTCGTCGCCGAACAGATCCTTCTCGTAACCCGCACTCTTGAGGATATTGTTCATGATCTGACATTCGCTGTAAGACAAACGGTTGACGAAGATCTCGGTTTGCTGCGTCGAATCGGCGTTCGACGCGCTTTCAAGCGCGATGAGCGCGTTGATATATATCACTTGGGGCACGAGTTTGTTGTTTGTACCCGTCGCGCCTGCGCCCGTGAACAGGTTGTCGGTAGCGACCTCAAGCGTAACGAGCAGATAAGAATTGACGTTGTCGATACCTACGTATCCGTCAGACATTTTCACGCCGCTGTAATAGTCTTTGACCGCGGCTGTCTGTTCCGTCTCTATCGCAGAACCGTTGTCGTACCTGGGCAGGATATAACTCTGATAGAAAGTGATGTCCCCGGCGTTGCCTCCTACGATGCCTGCGAACTGATCGCCCTTCATCTTCGTCGCCATATAAGCGTCGAGGAACTGAGCGTTGACCGTAATGGTTGTACCGCTCAGAGGAGAGACCATGAACGTGGAGTTGTCTTCGCCCTGACTTCCTTCGTCTATCGGAGACGTGTAGTCGCCGTTTGCGAGCGTGTAACCTTCAAGTCCCGCGTGCAGTCCTTTTATGGTGAGACGCATATCTTCGCCATCGGGCTTAACGTCGTCGGTATTAGTATAAATATTGTTGACCGCGAGTTCGAACACGGTGGAGAACTCCATGCCCCCGTCAACGAAGTCTTTCGATACCTTGCCGTCGGCATTCATATCGTTGAACGCCTTGGTGAGTTTTCTCTCTATGGTCAGTTCGAGCCCCTCTTTGGAGAAATCCTGTTTGTCTTCGCTATCGCCTATCGAAGTCTGACCCGAGAATCTCTTGACGAAGAAAAGCATTTTGCCGAGAAGCTCGTCTCCTATATCGTTGATATCCACCTTTGCGTCGTAGATCTCGTTGCCGTATTCGTCGTAACTTACAGCAATTTCCACGATCATGTCTACGTCGTACGGGAACAGGGTCTCGTACTTCTTGTTCTGCTCGACCTCTCCCGTCACATTCTCAAACGAGATCGCGCCGTTTATCCTCATCCTGATCTTGGGCGTATTTCCGTCAAGATAGATCGCGATATATTGCACTTTACCCTCGGGCATTATCTGCATAATATTGTTGAGCTTACCCGAATCGTTGACTATGTTCGCAAACTCAAACTGACTGAGATAGGGTTTGAGATCGTCATATAACGCGTCGTCGTCGAGAAGCCCGACTTTGATAACGCTGCCGTCTTCCTGCGACACGACGTTCTCCATTCTCAGTCTCGTCTCGTATTCTCCGCTGACCGTCTTGAGCATATTCTCGATGTTGGTCGTGGACCAGTCGTCTCCCGCAAGGTCGGTGTCGATATAATATTTGCCGTCGATTTCCTTAACGAACGCCGTGACTCCCTGCTCCGCAACGGCTTCGTCGACGTTTGTCTTGACGTCGCTGTCCGCTTCTTCGGGATCGTATTTATACGTCTGCGACAGTATCAGGTACATCTCCTCGCCGGTGATTTTTCCGTTCTCGGCATAGAATGCTTCTTCGCTTTCATATCCGGTACCCGTCTCGGGATCGTAAGCGTCGGTCTCGGGATTGTACTTGAGTTTTTCGTTGGCGGCAAGCACCTCGAAGATATTTGGAAGTATCGCGCCGCCGTCGTCTTCGCTGTTTGCGCTGACAAACTCTATCTTTGCGCCCATATTCTTTTCAATGTCTACGAACGCGTCGTATATCTTCTGATTGAGCTGTGCCTGCAACTCGTCGAAAGTCATCTCGGTGACTTCCTCGCCGGTGCCGTCTCCCTCAGAGCCTTCGCCACTTTCGGTACCCTCTCCCTCGCCGGAAGCCGTGCCGTTCTTCTTCTCGACCGCATTGAGGAGACTCATCAGCGTCTCGAAGTGCTGACGGCTCATCTCGTTGCCCTTTTTGTTGATATCCACGGTCGCCGTACTGGGAGTGACCGCCGTGCCCGAATACTGCGTGTAGGTAAGGAACACGTAGATATTGTCGGGAAGGAGCTGTTTGACGAGCTTTTTCATGCTCTCGTTGTCCTTGAGCTGAGCGTCTATACTGCCTGTGAGATCGAGCTCAATCGTTATGTTGAGCACGAAATAGTCGCCCTTTTCGTCGTCGGTGCCCGTCTCGGAGCATGCGACGTTCATTATCCAGGGTTCCATATTCTCGATCTTGTATTCCTGATTTTTGAGATAGCCGTTGAGGAGCGCCGCAAGCGTATCGGTATCGGCATAAGGTCTGAAATCGCCGCCGTCGGCATATTCTTTTCCCGCCTCTATCCTGTCGCGGATCATGATCCTCTTGAGCGTTTCTTCGTCCTCGGAGAAAGTGTTGATCTTGGAGAACAGGTTGGAAGCGGTGATGTAATACTCGTCGGTCTCCGCATTCACGACGTTGTCAAAGTAATATTTACTGCTGAATTCGCCGTTGATAAAAGTCGTCGCGGCGAGAGTCTGCGCTTCCTGAGTGAAGCCGTCCACCCCGAGAGATTCGGGCGTGGGCAGTTTTACGTCTCGTATCAGCGCGAGGAAGTCGCCTTGCGTGAGGTTTTCCGCGCCCAGCATATTGATGACCGCCTGTACCGGCTTGGTCTCGAAACTGCCGCTCGCGCCGTCCGAACTGGGAACGAAATTGATCGGCACGAGTTCATCCACCTTCATTATCGTGTCGAATATCTTCTGATTGATGCTTTGCATGAACGGGATCTTGTTGCCGTCCGCATCTTCAGCCGCTATCAGATTGTTGAGAAGCATATTGACAGCCGTCTGCTGTTTTTCGTTCATATCGTTGACGGCGACGTTGGCTTCCCAGGTCTGCATATTGGGATATATGCTTGCGGTGACGTAAAGCGTCTCGGGAAGTATCATCGGGAGCGTGTCGACTAAAGACGAAACGATATCGGGCACCTGCTTGTCTCCGAAAAGATTTGCAAGAAGCTGCGACTTGTTCTTGCTTATAGCCGCTTTTGCCGCGTCGCGCAGGTTGAGCGCTACGGTCGCGCGGATGCGTACGCCCTGCTGTTCGAGCACCGTCGCGTTGTCGATGATGACCTGACGGACAGAAGCCACGTTGGCTATCACTATGCCGTACTGTTCCTCGATATTCTTGAGCGCGTCGATCCCGGATATCTCGCCGAGCGCCTCGTTGAGCACCGCCGCGAGCTCTTTGTCTGAAAGCTCGAGCATCTCTCTTTCAAGCGTATCCTGATCTCTGCCTTCGAGCACGCTGAAGTCGAAATCGAGACTCTCGAGCAGACCGTCGAGCGCCGTATTGCCCGTTATCGACCCGTTGGCGCCGATCTCGGGCGCGGTTTCGTCCGCAAGAATGAGCGGACTGCCGTCAGACAGCGTCAGTTCCTGCCCGTCGCCCGAAGTCTCCCCGTTTTCGGAGCCGGTAAGACTTGACAACAGACCGCTGACAATATCGGAGATCGTTACGTTGCAATCCTCAGAAAGATAAAGCGCCGTCTTGAGATCGGCATAAAAATTGTCGAGATCTTCTTGACCGTAAGGGTTGGTGACGACTCCCGAGCCGTCCCCGTAAAGTTTTGCGAACATGCCGACTGCCTCGAGCAGACTGAGCCCGGTCACGTCCTTGAGGCTCGACTTTCCTTCTTCGCCTCCCAGCATGTCGTAATCCCATGCAACGAGCGCGCCCAGAAATACGGACGCGATCAGTATCACGACAAGGCTTACGCACGCAAACCCTGTAAAAAAGCGTCTTTTCGACTTCTTCTTTTTGATTTTTTCGGCTTCCTGTTCGCTGATAAAGCCGCCGCTTGTATAGAGCGAGTCGTTGTTTGTCCTCTCCTCGGAACCTACCTTTTTTATCTTCAGATCCTTGATTAAATTACTCATCCCCGCATCTCCCCGATATGAGATTTTTATTTTATTTTAATTTATTATAACACACTTTTCTTTATTTGTATATATATTTTTATTAGCGCACGCGAGAAAAATTATGTAATTTCCGGCACAACGACGCTCAAAACGTCGATTTTCTGCATACGGCAACGAATTTACCGTGATTTTACATACGTTGAACGACCTCTGCGCCCGCGTTTGTTGACAAATGCCGCCTTTTCAGTCTATAATCTGCTTACACGCCGATAACGATCGCATATGTTTTATGGAGAAAACGGATATGTCAAAAGACTTCAAAAGAGAAAAAATCAGGCTTGCGGTATTTTTTACGTCTATCTCTCTGGTATTGCTTGTGCTGGCTCTTTTTCTCGCATATTATTCGGCTTACGGCGATATTCTGTTTGTCATAACAGGCAATAAAAACGCAAAAAAAGAGAGATATGACGAAATGAATAAATCTGCGCAACAAGGTCAGACCGTGTTTTTCGGGGACTCTCTGACAGAGTTTTACGACACGGACGCGGCATTCCCCTCTTTTACGAGTTACAACCGCGGAATATCGGGCGATACCACTCAAGGCATGCTGGACAGGCTGGACAACAACGTATTGTCGATCAATCCGTCCAGGATCGTATTCCTTGGCGGCGCTAACGACCTCAATCACGGCCTCACTCCCGACGAGATCGTCGCCAACATACGCGAGATACTCACGAGAATAAAAACCGCTCTTCCCGACTGCGAAGTTTATGTAGAGTCGTTGTATCCTGTCAATCCGTATACGCATCCGATATATCTTAACAGCGTCGCCGACCGCAAAAACGTCGATATCCTCGCAATCAACGAGTCTCTCATCCCTCTTTGCGAAGAACTGGGCTGTACTTATATAAACATGCACGATCTTTTGACCGACGGAAACGGAGACCTGCGCGAAGATCTGACCATGGACGGTCTGCACATCAACGCCGAGGGTTACGCTATCGTGACAGAAATACTCTCCCGATATCTGACCGAGTAAATCCCGACAAACGCAAAAGACGGGGCGACCCGTCTTTTTTCATGCCTTTATATCAAATGAAGCTGCGCGGAGAAGCCGAAACGCGGCGCAGCTGCGCACGCTGTCTCTCACCGTATTCTGACTCACGAAGGCGCTCAGGGCTTTATGCCGCGCCCGTTTTTTTTTGCGATTTTCACGACAAATTTTGATTTTTACAAAAAAAGTACACCCTTCTCGCAAGCAAAAAAGTTGCGTGCAAAAAGGGTGTTCTTTTCAATTTTAAGACTTCCGTCAGCTCTTGACCGCGCCGCCTATAGCCGCCGCACCGCCGAGTACGCCGCCTACCGCAAGCAGGTAACAGCCTATCGCAGGCATTGTGGTGGAGTTGGCGATCACCCCGATGTCAAGTCCGTATTCCTTGCCCATAAGGACTGTAAATACGATCGCGAGAACTCCGCAAACAATGGCAACAATACCTGCCACGCCTCCGAGAGTGCCGAGCAGCTTGAGCCTGATCACGAGTTTGAGAATGAACAGCACCGCAGCTACCGCAACCGCCGCCGCAGTAATCCATGCGAACAAGTTGGTCACGACGAAATATTTGACCTCACTGTCGAGCTTTGCAGCCGCTTCGTTGCTGTCAGCCCAGTCCTGCAACGTCATCTTGCTGTCTGCGGATGCGCCGATCAGTTCCGAACCTGTCTCGGTATTCGTCCAGTCAAGGAAAAGCCCCGTAAAAGCGAGAGCCGCGCCGACTATCATAACGAGTACGAGTACGAGCGAAAGGGTGGTTATGCCCTTCTTATTTTTCTTTGCCATAAATACAAACCTCCTTTAAAAAAAACAGAGACGGGCGCAATACTGCTACACCATCTCAAATCTACGCATATATTTTATCACTTTCCGCACGTCATGTCAACGGGCAAATTTTACCGATAAGTGTCTTACTTTACAAATGTACAAATTACGCTTTTGCGCGTTTTATCCGTCTTTTGCCCGTAATGCTTTCCGCTTCGAGCACGAATACGGCAGTCCTCGGCACCACGGCGGGATTGAAAGCGAAGTCTTCTCTGCCGTAATGCTTCATAAGTATCCTCAGCGCCTCTGTTTTCTCCTCGTCGCCGTAAACGAAAGAAATTCTGCCGACGCCTATAACGCTCTCGTATTCGGTCGTGCAATTGCCCTGTTCTTCGTCCAGCGCCAACCTGTGCGAGCAGTCCGCCTCGAAGCAGACGCGGTTGTCTTTCTCTATCAGATCTATTTTTCTGCCCTCGCACGCGCTGTGAAAATAAAGCCTGAGCCTGCCGTCCTGCACCCTCATACCGAAACTTAGCGGTACTACGTAAGGATAGTCCTCGCCGTTGAACGCGATCCTCACCGCGTCGCACTTTTCAAGCACCTTTACTATTTCATCAAAATCCTTTATCTCTCTGTCAGATCTTCTCATGCTTCTCCGTTTTCCGCTCCGCAAGCTCCTTGCGGGCATAAAAATACGGGCGCGCAGCCCGTATTTTATCTGTTTATATCATTCCCACTCGATGGTACCCGTCGGCTTCGGAGTCATGTCGAAGCAGACGCGGTTGACGCCCTTGACCTCGGTGATTATCCTCTTGACGATCTTGTCGAGCACCGCCCAGTCGACGTGCTCTATCGTTGCAGTCATGGCATCTACGGTATTTACCGCCCTGATGATAACCGGCCACTCGAAGGAGCGCGCATTGTCTCTTACGCCGACAGACTTGACGTCGGGGATAAGCGTGAAATACTGCCAAACCTTGCCCTGCAGACCCGCATTGGCGAATTCTTCGCGAAGTATTGCGTCAGACTCTCTGACCGCTTCCAGTCTGTCTCTCGTGATCGCACCGAGGCATCTTACGCCGAGACCGGGACCGGGGAACGGCTGACGGTATACCATATCGTCGGGAAGTCCGAGCGCCTTGCCGCACGCGCGCACTTCGTCCTTGAACAGATATTTGAGAGGCTCGACCAGCTCGAACTTGAGGTCGTCGGGAAGACCGCCCACGTTGTGGTGCGACTTGACGATCTTATTGGTCTTGGTGCCGCTCTCGACTATATCGGGATATATCGTGCCCTGTGCGAGGAAGTCGATGCCGTCGAGTTTTCTCGCTTCTTCTTCAAATACTCTTATAAATTCCGCACCGATGATCTTTCTCTTCTTTTCGGGATCTTCGACGCCTGCGAGCTTGTCGAGGAATCTGTCCACGCTGTCGGAATATATAAGCGTTGCGCCCAGTTCTTCTCTGAATACTCTGACGACCTGTTCCGGCTCTCCCTTTCTCAGAAGTCCGTGATTGACGTGTACGCAGACGAGCTGTTTGCCTATCGCTTTTATGAGGAGCGCCGCGACGACGGAGCTGTCAACGCCGCCGGAGAGCGCGAGGAGTACCTTTTTGTCCCCTATCTGCTTTCTGAGAAGCTCGACCTGATCGTCGATGAAGTTCTGCATATTCCAGTTGGCATCTGCTTTGCAGGTATCGAAAACGAACGATTTGAGATCGCTCTCTTGGATCGCGGGGCACTTGTCGGTAGCGTGACCCAGCGCAACGACGGGAACGCTCGCTTTGTATATATCGTCCGCAACGTCTATCTTTACGCCGTCTATAATGTTGTTGGGGCCGCCGCTTAGGATAACGCCCTTTACGTTGGGGATCTCCGCGAGCTGCTTTGCCGTAATGTCGTGCGGATATATCTCGCTGTAAACGCCGAGAGCGCGGATTTCTCTGGCAAGCGCAGAGTTGTTTTCGCTGCCCAGATCGAGTATGACTATCATGTCTTGTTTCATATCTGTTCTCCTTGGTTTTATGTAATAAATGTATCACCAAACGGACGCGCGTGTCAATCCGTTTGAATTTATTTGCTTTTCCTTTTTACGACAGTACTCAAAAATCAGTACTAACCGAAGAATTCACTTTGCCGTCGCGTTCGTCGAAAGTTCCCGCGTTGGTGAACGGGCGGGTATTTACGCTCCTGGGCGCTACTCTGAAAGAAGTCGCCTGGACGTTTTCGACGTTGTAAAGATACAGACCGTAAACGGGCATGTCGTGGTAGGCGCTCAGCTCGTGGGAAATAAAATAACTGTGCGACACGCGCGTTATTTCGGGATATCCGTCCATGTTTGCGTGCAGAACGTCATTCCCGTTGTAAATATCGAGATCTTCTCCGCACTCGCGGTATGCGATATTGATATTATCCAAAGTCACGTTTTTCACGGGATATACAGTATTCTTGTAATCGCAACCGACGACCGCGCTTGCAATATCGACGTCTTTAGCATAAACGTTGCTGATCGTAACGCCGTCTATGCTGCCCATCGTCCCGTCGCTTCCTTTGTCCTCGTCGAGTCTGCAACCGAGCCATATCAGAATCGCGGACGGCACGTTGTTCATCACTATATCGCTGACGGTAACGTCCGATACGTTTGCGCCGTCGACAGACTCTATCGCTATGCCGGAATATCCTCCCGCGATCTCTGCGCAGAAGAAATAACAGTCGCTGACGGTTACGTTTTTCACGTCGTATCCCGTCTCTGTACCTATCTTGAAGTTGTTGGCAAGCGACATTATCTCGCAATCGCTGACAGTCACGTTCTCTATCTCTCCGACGTTGGATTTGAGTACTATTCCGTCATCGCCCGTCGCAATAAAGCAATGCTCTATATTTACATTGCTTGTGCCGCATATATCGAAGCCGTCGCTGTTTGCAACGTAGATATTGTTGTCGATAACCACGTCTGAAATCTCTACACCGTCGCAAAGTTCGAATTTTACCGTCCACGTTGACGGCTCGTAGAGCACGAGATTGTAAAGCGACACGTTTTGACAATCAATCGCGTATATCAGATTGCAACCGAATTCTTCGCTCTTTCTCTCTCTTATCCTTGCACGGTAAGATAGCACTTTTTCTTTCAGGTTGAAGGTCTCCTGCGGCAGATTCTTGGTCGGGTTTTCGCTCTCTTTCGTATAATCGGTGCCGTTGCCGTCGAGTTTTCCCGGTCCGACTATGCTCCAGTCGTCGACGCCTTCTGCTCTTATCAGCGCACCGTCGAGCAGCTGTCTTTTTTCTGCGGTCGTATATTCGTCGTAATCGGGAAGTTTAAGCGCGCTTCCCTCTGCGATACACATCGTCACCCCGCTTTTCATATACAGCGTGCCGGTATAGTAAACGCCGCCGCTGACTTCGACCGCGCCGCGCCCGTCACCGTTTGCGGAAGCCTCGTCTATCGCCGCCTGCAACAACGCGGTGTTTTCTTTTGCGCTCTTATCGGGAGACGCGCCGAAATCTTTCGCCGATACCCAATAGAGGTCGTCGGTAAAAGCGGCAACCTGAAGATATTCGTCGTAAGGTACGTCTGCGACGTGCGCGCCGTCGCCGTCCGTAAGCGAATACTCCTTCATCTCGGGGAAATCAATTTCCGTTGTTTTCTCTCCGCAACCTGCAAAAGTAACCGATACCGAACACGTGAGCACCGCCGCAAGAGTCAGCGCCACGGATTTTATTTTCATATTTTCCTCTTTGCGGTGATCTTTGCAGATCCGAAATCGGCATTGCAAACTTATCCTGCCCGCATTTATCAGTTTTTATAGTCAAAATACGACGACGCAAAGATACCGCCGCAAAACTCAGCCTTTTATATCGAAATCCACCGTCACGCTTTCGCCCGCCTTGAGCGTCACGCTCTTGCTTGCCGACGACAGTCCGCACGATATCTCTATCGTCTGATCGATATCGCTCCTGACGGTAACGCTCGCCTTGCCCGTCTTGAGCGACCAGCTGAGGTTGGTGACCTCTGCGCGCGTACGGCACATTATGCCCTTGATATATCCCTCGTCGAAGCCGCTTGTAGGCAGCGCGGGCAGAACTTCTATTTCTCCGACGTTGGAATATACGAGCGCTTCGTTGACCATGCCGAGGTAGCCAATCGCAAAGTCGGTACAATAGCAACTGCTTCTGTTTGTATGGTGATTTGTCATAAGAGAGTTGTAGTATATCGTCCACAGTTCTCTGCCGTTCATCAGCCCGACCATCGCCTCTGTCACGCTGTCTCTGTCCTTGAGTCTCGCGGCGATAAGCGAGCGGTGTATCAGCGCATGGCTTGCCTCGTTTTCACTCTCTCTGTTGGCGATGGCCTGTATCGCCGCATTGCGGAGCGCTTCGTCGTCCTGCGTTTCAAACAGAGGCCATACCATATACATATGGCTGAGATGTCTGTGAGTGTTGTTTTCTTCAAACTGATTTGCCGCCCATTCCTTGATCGCACCGCTCTCGTCGTACAGATACGGCGGTATCTTTTCAAGCAGGCTTTCCCACTTGCTTACGTCAGCCGTCGGATTTACCGAACGCCATATCTCGATGAGCATTTCGAGGTTGCTCCTGCACGCCGCTATGTCTATCGCCGAGTTTGCGCAGGACGGCGACGGATAGTTGGACGGGTTGTTCTCGGGCGAATAGGACGGGATTATGCAATAAGTCTCGCCTTCTGCAAGAGCGGTCTTGCCCTCCTCGTAACGGATGTTGCCGTCCGCGTCGGTGTAATACTCGGGCACCATAAGCTGATCCCAGTAATTTGCCGACTTAAGGAGAAGCGGCAAGAGAATCTCGCTCCTCAGGTCGAGGTAACCTTTCGCCTTTATCTCCGCGATCTTCTCGTCTGTGAGCGGCACGTTTGTCATTGAGAGCGCCGCGCGGATATCCTCGAGACTGAATTCGTCCGAGAGCGGTATCTGCACGTCGCCGTAGCATTGCAGAGTCTCGTAAAGCGGCTGAAGCATCCAGCTTGCGCCAGCATTCCAGTATCTGAACGGATAGGGGTAACAGCTCTCGGTCAGCAGCGCCATGTCGCCGTCGCTGTTGACGGGAGCCTGAATCGCGTCCTCGTAGCCGTGAGACGCGTACGCGTTGTCCATCCAGTCGTCAACCTGCCTCAGAATAAAGTTGACGTAGCCGACGTATGCGTCGCTTATGTTGCCCGTATTCATCGAAGAAGTCTGAAGGTTGACGTTGGCGTCCATGGTATACTTGCTTCCCCAGTCGCGCACCCACTCGCCCGTCCACATGCCGAACAGTCTGCTCGTACTCGTGCCCGCGCAACACAGATATGCGTATCTGCCGGAATAGTACGCTCTTTCCGCAAGAGTATTGTTGACCGTGGTGTTGTTGACCTTTCTTTTGGTCAGCTCCTCGTTGGGCACGGTTATGTCCGCGCCGAGAGAGAACTCCACCGCATTGTACTGCGGCGTGAAAATGTCGGTATGGCTCTTGAGCGCGCCCTCGTAATCGAACACTCCGTCTTTGTTGTATTTGTCTACGACCGCCTTGACTTTCTCACGGAGCGAAGTCTCGATCGCATAGCTTTCCTGCCCCGCAAAGTCGTTGTATGCGCCCATATCGTAAGTGCGGTCGGACGCGGTCACGACATAGATCTTCGTCGCGCCGCTGACCTTTATGCCGGGGATATCGTCTCCGATATACTGTTCTTCGGCTTTCCCTTCCACGGTGACGAGTTCTTTGGTGCCGCCCTCGCAGAATATATAGCTGACCGTCGCGTAGCCGCCGTCTTTGAGTTCGCTTCCTTCATAGGACGGATAATGCGCGACAAAGCCGAGATACTCAAGGCTGCCGTCCACCGTTCTTTTATAGCGGATATCTTTTTCGCTGGGATACACGTCTCCCGTCTTGCCGAAGTTCGCCATCGTCGAAAGGCTGTCGTAAGAGAACGTCACATTGAGTTTCGCGCCCGTTGACGAAGCGGTGAGCTGAGTGATCGTCACGTCGTCCGCCTTGGAAGTAAAAGTCAGCCTGTCCCACTGCCCGTCGCCGTCAGTGTACCTCGTACCCACCTGCGCGGTGTCATAGTCGGTATATCTCATATATCCGCTCGGCTCGGTCTCCGCGGCTATCTTGTCCGTCTGTGCCATTCTGAGAATAGCGCCCGCATGATAGGAGTAGACGTCCATATAGTTCTGCGTATCGACGATGTCTTTGCCGTTGATTATGTTCTGTCTGACCGTCTCGAGTTCGTCATAAGTGACGGGGTTCTCTCTGGGGTTGGGATTGGGCAGAATGAAATGTATGTTCTGAAAAATGACCGTGTCGTTATACGGCGAGCCTGCGATTATCGCACCCTGCTTTCCGTTGCCCGTGACCATGCCTTGCCTCCAGTACTGGTTGCTGTTGGTCTTGGTCGCGCTGAGTTCGGAATAAGTCTCGGCATAAGAGGACTTCGCGTCGCTCTCGAAAAGCGCGCCGCTGTACTCTTGTTTTTCGTCTTTGTTTTTGCATGAAGCCGCAAACATCACGGCAAAAACCGTAACCGCCAGAACGGCGAGAACAGTGAAAAATCTTCTGGTTTTTATCATAATACTTCCCTCACTCATTTTATTTTAACAAAGCGCGCAATGCGTGTCAATTACGCAAATATGCATAATGGTGTGTATTTAGTCCATAAAACGCGCAAAATAAATAGCGCCCTTTTTCGGCGGTACAGTAACCGTTGTAATGACAGGGTACGGTATCGGGAGAAAATATCCTCGCTATCACGGCGGTAAGCAACGGAAACAGCGCGGCGATAAGAAGCAAAGTGAAAGATATTTTTCCTGCCCGTGTTCGTTTAGCGCAGTTTATATCGTCAACTTTCTTCGCGCCTCTGCTTTCTACGAAGAAGTCCATGTCTACCCCGAAAAGTTCGGAAAGCCGTTTCAGATAAAAGACGTCCGGCACGCCTCTGCCGCATTCCCACTTGCTGACGTTTTTGTCGCTGACGTGGAGCATTTCCGCAAGTTCGCGCTGAGTCCAGCCCTTTTCCTTACGCTTTTCCGCGATCTTGTCTCCTATCTCTTTCATAACGTCCATTGTGTTTTCCTCCTCGCGGCTCCTCATCTCAATTCTATTGAACTACCCGACGCATGTCAATAACAAATGCAAAAATGCGCTCTCTACTATCGGCAGAGTGCGTTTTTTGCACAAAAAAAGAGAAGCTCCTCTCCTTCCGAATCATGATAAGACGTGTTAATCTCCCGGGTTTTCTTCGTCAAAAAGTGACGAGTCGAAAAATTCGTTGAGAGAAATTTTAAATCCCTGACAGATGCCGTATACGGTAGCAAGCGTAACCGTTTTGCTGTTTCTCATAGTCGCCAACGTTGAATACGGAATACCGCCCTCTATGCAGAGTTTGTACATGGTAATGCACTTTTCTTTCAAAAGTTCTTCCGTTCCCGCATAAACCGCGTCTACAAGCCGCATTTTTGCCCCTACGCATATTGTTATATCGGTTTTATTATAAGAAATCAGATATAAAAAATATGTTGGTATACCAACATGCAATTGACCTTATATAACGCAATCTTTTTCAAAGCACAAAATAACGGTCAACCTTTTTACAAAATAAAGACCCTCCCTACGCGGGAAGGTCTTTTGCGTTGAAAAACAATCAAAGCATGCTCTTTCTGAGTTCCGCTCCGCTCTTTGCGCTGAGGTATGCGGGAGGCACGTCCAGTACGGTCACGCAACCTGTCCTGCCCTCTTTGCTCATCTTCGCTACCGCACGCGCATACGCGACCAATACGCTGGAAGTGAAAGCAGGATTGGAATCCAGCTTAAGAGAATATTCGACCACGTTGTCGTATTCGTCGTTTGCGCCCGTCTTGCCGCTTCTGATGACAAAGCCGCCGTGAGGTATACCCTTGTGCTTTGAGTCGAGTTCTTCCTGAGAAATAAAGTTGACGGTAGTGTCGTAGTCGGCAAAATAGTTGGGCATCTCCTTGATCTCCTTTTCTATCCTCGCCTTGTCCGCGCCTTCCTCTACCACGACGTAGCACTCTCTGGTGTGCTTCTGACGGGTGGAAAGATCGGGATTGCTACCGCTTCTGACAGCGTCCAGAGCCGCCTGAACGGGCACGGTGTACTGTCTCGCGTCGACGACGCCTTTCACTCTCCTTATCGCGTCGGAATGTCCCTGACTCACGCCCTTGCCCCAGAACGTGTATGTCGCGCCGCCGGGGAGCACGCTGTCGCCGTATACGCGGGCGATAGAGAACATACCGGGATCCCAGCCGCAGCTGATGAGGGCAAGTTTTCCGCTCTCCTTTGCCGCCTTGTCTACCGCGTCGAAATGCGCGGGGATATTAGCGTGAGTATCGAAGCTGTCGACCACGTTGAAATCAGCCGCATACGCGGGAGTCTGCACGGGCAGATCTGTTGCCGAGCCGCCGCACAGGATGAGTACGTCTATTTCGTCCTTATAAGCCTTCGCGTTCTCGGTCTTGTCGACTTTTACGCCTTTAGTCAAAGGCTTTATCGACGCGGGATCTCGCCTTGTCAAGATGACTTTGAGTTGAAAATCGGGGTTGTGCATGACCGCCGCTTCGACTCCTCTGCCCAGATTGCCGTAACCTGAAATGCCTAATCTTATCATAAACCGCTCCTTGAAAAAATTTATTTTATTATATAATACGCAAGCCGCATTTGTCAAAAATACGACGGAAAAAACCTTTATCTCACGCAAAAAAACGTGCATTTTCGCCGTCGCCGAATTCAGATCCCGCTTCTGCACGGCGCCGCTTTGCAAATACCTGCATTTTATTTTTATCCCTGCGTACAAAAAAAGAGAGGGACGCGCCCTCTCTTTTCTTTTGTCGATTTTATTTCGTATCGAGTTTTGCAAAGACTATCGCGTCGCTATAATTGACCTTGCCTATCTCTGCCAGCACATATACGTTGCCGTCCTTGTCGCCGTCCATACACGAGTAGCCCGCCGCTCCGCCGTAGATAAGTTTGCTCGTCCAGTTCTCTCCGTCGGTCGTAGTGCCCACCGACAGATTGACTCTCGTATGGAACGAGTCGGGGTAACTGAGCATCAGTTTGCCGTCGTGTACGTAGAGCGACGCCATACATATGGGAGTTTTGAGCGTCGTGAATTTTTCTTTGATATACCAGGTCGCGCCGCCGTCTTTAGAATACGACAGCTTCTGGAACTGTCTGGGGTGGTAATCGCAGCAGCCCGCACCGTCTCTGACGACCATCACCACTTCACCGCTCTCCAGCACCGCCGCTTCGCATTCGTTGCCGCTGCCCGCGACTTCGCTTCTCTGCCAGGTCAGACCGTGGTCGTCGCTGTATATAACGAAAGAACTGCCGTTGTTGCTTGCGGGTACGATTATCCTGCCGTCGAACTCTCCGCCTCTGATCTGTACCGCCTTGCCGGGACCGACCATCAGAGTATCCGCGCGCACTCCGTCAGCCGCGCCTCTCTTGATGTTGGGATCTTTGGGCAGGCTGATATTGATCGGCTCTTCCCAGTCAAAAGTCAGATCATCTTTGAGCCTGCCTCTGATATTGAAAGTGTTGTAGTTGAAACCCGTCGACTTGGTCGCACTCATGTGCACTATGTTGAGAAGTCCCGTATCCCTGTCCAGCACCACGGTCGGGTTGCCGTACTTGCCTACTTCTTCGCCGAACGTGAATATGGTTTTCTGCTCTCCCCAGGTCTTGCCTCCGTCGAGCGAGAATTTGCCCAGCATATCCACTACGCCTACGTCGTGAGCAGAATTTTTTCTGCCCTCCACGAGCGCGAGGAGCACGTCTCTTTCAAAGTGCGTGCCGCATTTTGCATTGAGTATATCCTTATCCATTACGATAAGCGACGGGATCCTGTATGCGGAATAACCGTCCGTCTTGCCCTCGAAAAGCAGATAGGGTGCGCCGTCGGTATTGTGGAACTTGCCGTACTTCTGGCTTCTCGCCCATGCTGCGCCGACAAGCATGGTGAGCACGATGGTAGCGGATATAATGCAGGACATCACGTACGCTTTCGTCACTATCGCGACGAGTGCCGCCACGAGCATGAACACCGCGCCAGCGATGAGCATTATCATATTGAGCGTGTTGAGCGCTATGGGTTGGAAAAGGTCGACCACCAGCGCTTTTATGATTATATACACGAGAAAAGCCGCGCCCAGCACAAGCAGGACTATCGAACTGACGAGCGCGTCTGCTCCCGACTCTACGCCCGTAATCGCCACAATTAGTCCCACTACGGGAAGCACCGCCATCGCACAGCAGAACAACGCCGACATCGCCGTCGACGAAAAGAACAACCCGTCGTTGAAGATCAGGAACATAAAGACCGCCACTGCAAGTACGAGAAACGCAATCGCTGCCACGACGAACGTCCATATATTGTCGAAACACGCGTCGGAAAAAACACCGCAAAGCACGGCTGCGACGATCAGCATCGCGATAAACGCACCGAGCACCGCGAGTTGCGGCGCATGTTTTTTGTCAAACATAATACCTCCTTATCGGCAGACAGCCGCGGATACGTCGTATCCGTATCTTTATCTTTTATATTTTACCATATAAAAACGCAATTGTCCAAAAATATCTCCGTATTGTGAATTTTATATGCCGCGCACCCGACAGACGCACATTGACAGCGCAGCGCGCACGTTATATAATATTATCGGTGACGGAGGGAGTTTTATGAAGAAGATTTACTCATTTACTATTGTCGTTCTCATCCTTGCCTGCTTGATCTTGTCGTTTTGCGCCTGCGACGACGCGCCGCCGTCTTACGACGGTTACAGAGTATACGACGTGATGAGCATGAACATAAGAATGGACGCAATAATCGACTTCAACGAAAAAAACTGGGATGACGGCAGAGGCGCGCTCGTATGCGACTATATCAGGAACAGCGGAGCCGACGTGGTCTGTCTGCAGGAAGTCTGCCTCAATCAGCACGAAGACATCCTTAACGCTCTCGGCGACGTCTATTCCGTGATATACTACCAACGCGAAGCTGAAGGACGCAATCCGGAAGGGCTTGCTATCCTTTACAGCAACGAGTTCGAGCTTGTCGAAAGCAACCGCTTCTGGCTGAGTTCCACTCCCGACACAGAGTCGAAGGACTGGGGAGCCGCATATAAAAGGATAAGCGTGAACGCCGTACTCCGAGACAAGACGACGAGTCGGGAAATCAACGTCTTCACCGTACATCTCGACCATATCAGCGAGCTGTCGCGCGAAAACGGTCTGTCTCTTATCCTCGAACGCGCGGCGCAGTACGACTGCCCCGCCATACTCGCGGGAGACTTCAACACTAACGAAAACAGCGACTGCTATTCTATCGTCGCAGAGCAGATGCAGGACTGCCGCAAGGTCGCGCCCGTGACCGACAGCGGTCTTACATATCAGAACTTCGGCTCGATAAAACAAACCGAAGAAAGTTTGCCGATAGACTTCTGCTTTGCCGATAACTCATTCAGCGTGTTCGAATTCGATATAAAAGCAGAAACTACGGACGACGGCGTTTATTACTCCGATCACTATGCGATAACAGCAAAGCTCGGGCTTCCGCTCCCCGAAACTGCAGAAGGATCGGCTTGACGGATCACCCCGACAAGACAACTAAAAAATATAAGACAATGCAAAACGGGATCCGCAGATACGGGTCCCGTTCTGAACGATTATCTGTCAGCCATGCCGTTCCGGTCAACAGCGACATCTGAACCGTCTCATCTGTATTTTATTTTGAAAACCGCCTTTTTGACCTGTCTGCAACAGGTCGAATCGTCTCGTATGCTCGGCGCGTGCGCTTCTCCCGGCATAAACATACACCAATCGCCTGCTTTCATCGTAAGATAAGCGAATTCTCCGCTCCAGATCGCGATGTCTTTTTCTGCGGAATACGGCGTCACTTCTCCGAGCTTGCCTGCGGGCACTCCCATGAGCTCCTCGCCCTCGAGTATAAGCTGTATGTCCGCATAATTCTCGTGCGTTTCCGCTGTCGCGCCCTCTTTGGGTCTCGGCTCGTAGGTCATCACGTTGACGAACACTCCGTCCGCAATGTCGTGTCTGCCGAGCGAAAAATCTGCGTTCTTGTCTTTTGCCATTGCCATACACAGCGCGACTTTTTCGTCGAGATCGTCGTAAAAGTCGTCTGCAAGTTTTGAATATATCATCTTTTCTCCTTTTATTCTTCGGGCGCGAACGTCGCTTCGAGCCTCTCGGTAAAGCGTTGCACGTCGTCCATATTGTCGAATCTGTACGCAACGTATTCGGTCTTTCCGTTCTGAATCGTGCAGATGAATTTTTTCTCGTCGTCGTAGTCGTACTGCGGCAGATTTGCGTCCTTGAGTATCGCCATTACGACCGCCTGTTCGCGTTGCAGGAACATTATCTTGGCGTACGTCACGTTGCCCACGCGGTAACTGTAAGAGCCTTGCAACTGCTCCACTTCTTTGACCACGTTGGCGCAGTCGTCGAGTACGGTGATAAGGCTCGGCACGAGTTCGCAGAGCGCCTCGGCGACGGCTATGTATCTGTCTCCCCATTCGTCAGTATTGAATCCGCGCAGATTTCTGATCTTGGAATATGCGATGTCGCTTTCGCCGTTCACGTCGCCCTCCGTCAGCATCAGCCTCGACGGCAGAGCGAACGCGCCTTCGTTCTCGTCCACTATGCCCGCGGCTATCAGCTTGCGATAAGTCAGGAAGCCGAAATTCAGTCTTTCCTTATACCACGTCTCGCCGATCAGTTCTTTCAGCACGGGGTCGTCGTCAAAAGGCGGATTGTCGAGATACTTGTCACCCGTCAGCGCTACGAAATAATATCCCGCCGCGCCCGCCAGAGTCTCTCTGCAATAGGTGACAAGTCTGCCTTTGTTGAGCTTTCTCATCCTGTCTCCGCAGGGCGGCATTTTGACTTCGACAATGCGCAGATAATCCTTGTGATTGTACTTCAGCGCCTCCTTGAATCTCCACTTCAAAGCAAGCTGTACGTTGAGACAGCCTGCGTCGGCATAACTTTCTCTCGTCGAGACCGCGTTTTTATATTCCACCACTTTCGCTTCGGTAAACACCACGTATTTTGCATCTTGCGTATATGCGACTATGATCAGATCGGGACTGCCGAACTCGCCCAAAGAAAACTCGACCAGATATTCGCATCTGACGACTTTGTCTATGAAAGACGGCGCTTCTCCGACCCATTGGATCTGTCTCAGAATAGCATTGGGAGCCTTGTCGGCGGCGTCGATCAGGATGGCGTTGACCAGCCCTCTTTCGCCGTAAAGAAATACGTTGTCCATAATTTTCTCCTTCGCAACAAAGTTGCCTTTTTATACTTTTATTAGATCCCAAAAAGCGGTCTTTGTCAATAGCGACCGACAAAATTTTACATATTTTTCAACAATGCTCCGCGCGCGCGATAATACGCGTATCTTTTTGCACTTCCCCGCCCGACTCCCGGGAAAGTATCGCCACCGCAGCGGACGAACGGCTCAAACCCGCAAAGACGCGCTCGTCCGCGGCAAGGCTTTTGCGGGAGAGCATATGCATTATCCGACAACGCACGATTATCTCATAAATCAAAAGAAATGAGTCCTGTACAATACAGAACTCACTCAAAATGCAATTCAATGGTTTTTGTCCGACTTTTTGGTCGGTGGTTGCGGTGAGGCGTTTTCCGCAAACGTATCGTGACAATTCAAACGATTGCGCGCTTATTTTGCGTACAGCTCCACGCACCTCAGTACGGGCACGCTCCTTGACTGCCTGACCACTATCCTCACGACGTCGCTCGCGGGCGCGTTCTCGAACATGAGTATCCTGCGGTTGCCTATGACGGTGCTGTCGCCGATCAGTTTCCATTTGCCTTCAGACCTGACCCACACTTCGAACGCTTCAACTCTCTGCGAAGATCTGAGATCTTCTCTGAGATCTATCCTGCCGAGGCTTGTCGGCTCTTTGAGATAGAAATCGAGTATGTATTCCGAAGAAGTGAACGTATATCCGTCTCTTTCGTTGTCGAGAAGCGCGTAAAGCTCCTGCTTTTCCTGCATCGAGTCGTTGTCTCCGACCTCTATCCTCTCCACCTCTATCGGCTTTGCCGTCGTCGCCGCTATCGCGTCGCCGAATTCTTTGAGGATCTTTACGTCCTTATCCGCGATCCTGCCGCTCTTGTCGGGCGGGACGTTGAGGAGCAGACTGCTGTTGCCGCCGACAGACGTGAAGTATATCTGCAACAGTTGTTCAAGGCTCTTGGGGTTCTGATACCAGTGGTAGAACCAGCCTTTTCTGATGCTGACGTCCACTTCTGCGGGATAGAACGCGAGATCTTTGTAATTTGCAAGCAGTTCTCTGCTTCCTCTGTCAGCCGCTTCCGCGCTTACAGACTGAAGCGCTTCCGCTCCGTCCTCGCTCGTCTGGAAATGCTCTGTGGACGCGTTGGACATGCTGACCACGCTCCACTCGCTTTCGCGCGCGATACCCGCTTCGTTGCCTACCCACCTGACGTCAGTGCCCTGTATCGCGGTCACGCATCCCGGCTGAAGGTCGTTGATGAGCTGTTCGTAGCCTTCCATATCATACTCAAAGCCCGGCTCTATGTCCGCATCCTCTCCGCGCGCGCCGTCCATCCATACGCAGAAGATCTCGCCGTAGTCGCCGCAAAGCAATTCTCTGAGCTGTTCTTTATAAAAATCGTTGTACGCGTCCGTGCCGTAGCACTCTGCGTTCATATCCCACGGCGACAGATAGATGCCGAATTTGAGACCATATTTCTTGCAGCTCTCGGACAGTTCCTTGACGATGTCTCCCTGCCCGTTCTTGTAAGGACTTGCCGCAATGCTGTGCTCCGTCGTCTTGGTCTGCCACAGGCAGAAGCCGTCGTGATGCTTCGCCGTGAAGATGACTCCTTTGCTTCCCGACGCTTTGAGCGCCTCGCACCACTGATCGGTATCGAGATCCTCGGGGTTGAACTTGGACGGAGACTCCTCTCCCGTGCCCCATTCTTTGCCCGTCATCGTGTTCATACCGAAGTGTATAAAATTGTAATACTCGAGTTCGAGATAATCGAGTTGCTTCTCGGACGGCAAAACGCCGATGAGCCTGTCGACCTCCTCGCTCTCCTTGTCGTAGCCGTTGTTGTAATTGCCGCAGCCTTGCACAAATTCTTCACCCTCGGCATAGCTCTTTTCGGGCACTTCGTAATAATTGTATTTGTTCTTATCGCATCCTGCGAACGAAAAAAACGAGCACATGGCAACTCCGACTACGGTCAATACCGCAAATAACTTTTTCATAAATACCTCTCAGACAAAATCTGCCTTACATTTTGATTGTACCATACTGCCGCTTCTTTGTAAACACTCTTTTTTATATCCGTCCCTCCGTTTCCCGCACGCGGCAACCTCGCGTCGTCCCGTTCGCCGCCTCTGCACTCTCTCGGTCCCTCTACCGCCGCGGTCTTTTTCGCGGTCTTTCAATTATTTTTTTGCCAAATCCCGAAAATCGGTTTACTTTTTTATCCGATTGTGATATATTCAATCGTGCTTGGGGATATAGCTCAGTTGGTAGAGCGCTTGCTTCGCATGTAAGAGGTCAGGGGTTCGACTCCCCTTATCTCCACCAGGACGGCAAAACGGCACCTAATCGGTGCCGTTTTTGTTCGTCTTGGGGAGATAAGGGGGAGAAGAACCCTGTTATTTATAACGGGTGCGGCGCGGCAGTACCAATATTGTCAGTCGCAATATCTCCCGATGCCGCGGTTTTCGCCGCAGGGCGAAACTCCCATTATCTCTGCCTTATCCTTATATAACAGGCAACCCGGTTGTGCTATGCGTGGGCGACTAATGCTCTTTATCAGTTACACCCAAAAATGTTACTGTCAATGAATCACTTATATACGAAAATATCTCTGATTCCTGCTTGTCGGTTTGTCAGGCTGAGTCATACCGATCAGTCCCGCTTCTATCGCCGGCGCGAGGTAGTGTTTTCTGAAACCGTCTCTCGATTTCAGTCCCAGCTTGTCCATAAGCTCTTTTGCAGTCATCGGATAACTTTGCAGAACGCCGAGAAGCGCAGTGACCTGGGTGCTGATATGGTTCTGATGTTCGTGCGTTTCGTGCAGTATATCGTTGACCGCGTTCAGGATGGTGTTGAGCATAAACACTATAAACGCGTTGGACTTCCCTTGACTTGTCGATATTTTTATCGCCTTGTAATACTCTTCCTGACGGTCTTTTATTATGCTCTCTATCGGTATCCACGCAAATATCGGCTTCCAGCTTGCGAGCAGTGCCGTCTGCCACAGCCTGCCCATTCTGCCGTTGCCGTCGCAAAACGGATGTATAAACTCAAATTCGTAATGGAACACGCTTGACTTTATCAGCATATTCACCTTGCTTTCTTTGAGCCACGCAAAAAGCTGATTGACAAGCGGACTCACCATATCGTGCGGCGGGGCGACGTGTATGACCTCGCCGTTCTGATTGTAAACGCCCACTTGCGTGGAGCGCAGTTTGCCGCACTCTCTGACAAGCCCGTTCATCATGATCTTGTGTATTCTCAATAGGTCTTCGACGCTGTACGGGTCGATATTGTCGATCTCTTTGTATGCGTCGAATGCGTTTCTAACCGCGCAGACGTCTTCTTCGGGGGCAAGCACCCTCTTGCCGTTGAGTACCTCAGTTACCTGCTGCATAGTCAGCGTATTGTTTTCGATCGCAAGCGACGAGTGTACCGACTTAATGCGCGACACCTTGCGAAGCCTCGGCAATCTTTCAAGATCGTTTACGCTGTCAAGCCTGCCGATCTTTTCCATTATCTGCGCCGTCAGATCGAACATTTCGTCTGTCAGATCGTACGGCGGAATATATTTGTCCATACTTTTTCTCCTTAATTTGTATTATACCCAAACCCTTATCACGATGTCAATGTCTTACATATTATCTTACGCATTATCTTGAATCGGTAAACTGATAAAATAATCGACCTGAACTATTCGACTTTGTATAAATACGCTCCACCAGGACGGCAAAACGGCACCTTAATCGGGTGCCTTTTTTGCTCGTCTTGGGGAGATAAGGGGGACAAGAACCCTGTTATTTATAACGGGTGCGGCGCGGCAGTACCGATATTGTCAGTCGCAATATCACCCGATGCCGCGGTTTTTCGCCACAGGGCGAAACTCCCCTTCTTACTATACTAAATAAATCCTGACGGAGTGTAAATGCCGTAAAATATCCGATATGTATTTTGATATTGCAAAAAACGAAGCCCTCGTATATGAAGGCTTCGCTTTTATATTGCTGATGGATTGACGTTATACGGTGCGTTTTTTGCGGCGGATGAGGAACCAGACGAGCGCGCCTATTCCACCCGCTCCCGCAACGGATCCGACCGCGACGCCCGCTATTTCGCCGCCCGAAAGACCGGCGGGCGCGACAGAGACGGTGATCTCCATTTCTATCACCTGATAGTTGTCGGTATCGGACGGGGTATAGATCGCGGTATAAGTGATTTTGCCGTCGCTGCCGACAGAGACGGAGCCGTCCTTCCAAGTCCAGCCTTCGGGCAGAGTGATCTCGGACAGAGACTGCCCTTCCGTGACCTCGATCGTAGCGGGGGGCGTGACCTGCGGCTTAGCTTTTTCCACGGTCACTACCAAAGATTTGGTCACCGAAACGTAATTCTCGTTATCGTTCGGCGTAAACACGGCGATAAAGGATTTCTGCCCTGCAGATCCCACAAGCTGGGTATTGTCCTGCCCGCCTGCAACGCGGATACTCCTTCTTCTTTGTAAGTATAGTATCTTCAAAAGAAAAAGGCAACTGAATTGCACGCCTTGTGCATTATGTGCAAAAGAAAATCGCAAGACATGGCGTCAATTCTTCTTTTTTCTCAAAGAAAAGCCCGCAGAACGCTTCTGCGGGCTTTTGCTTTTCACTACCGTGCATTTTCAGATCATGATATTGGCGACTGCGTCTATCGCAACCACAAAGCGCATAAAACTGATGAGCGCCGTATACGGATCGCAAGGAACTCTCGCCATAAGCTGTCCCCCGACGAGTTCCACCGAATAGTTCGCCGCAGTACGCCTTATCTCCGCGACCACTTTGTCGTCAGCCGCGTTCATTCTCTCTGCCAGAAAGTCGATAGTCTTACCGTTGTCTGTCAGAAAATGGTCGAACATCAGACTTATATCATAACGGGTGCCGTCAGGATAAGACATATCCGCCTTTATGTCGTCGTAATATTCATGTTGTTCAACACTTATCTCGTCTATTACCGCGCAGATGAAATGTCTGAACCCTTCTGCCATCGATCTTCCTCCCTCGGAGCCTTCTGCGACCGCCTCGCCTTCTATTCTCATAATCCGATCGATCAACTCGACCTTCTTATCCTGCAATGCGCCGCCCAGGACAGACTCGCCCGTCTTCTCTCCCTTGTCGAACAAGCCGTCAAGTTCACATATCAACGGGTCTCTCTGTGCATCGACTGCCTTTTCAAGTTCACTATAAGTCGCCGCTTCTCCGTCGACCTCGTCCATAAGTTCGTCGTCCGACTCCCCGGAGTTTTCGTCAGCGTCGACATTTTCATCCTCTTCTTCTGCCGTCTGTTGCGTTCTTTTTTTGCTGTCAGACAACGCGCGTTTTGCCTTTTCGATCTGAGCTTCAAGAGTGGTCGCAGAGCTCTCGTCGGCTTCGCTGTCATCTTTGTTTCCTTGCTTTTCTTTGTCTTCGGAGAACCTTTTGATAATCCTCTCCAACAGCCTTTTTCTGTGTTCTTCGAAACTTTCGTCGCTCACGGAATCGTCTTTATTGTCGTCTTCAGAATCCTCCTCGTCTTCAGAATCCTCCTCGTCTTCAGAATCCTTCTCGTCCTCAAAATCCTCGTCCTCAAAATCTTCGTCCTCAAAATCTTCGTCTTCGACATCCTCCTCGTCCTCAAAATCTTCGTCTTCAAAGTCGTCGCCCATGCCGCGATAGACAAATCCGCCGCCCTCGATCTTTACGAGATTTTTCTTCTCGAGTTCAGCAATAAAATCCCTGGCTTCGTTGTAGCCGACGCCGAATTTCCGACGGATTTCAGGGATCGTAACTTTTTCTTTATCTCTGACGTATTCCAGAAGTTGTACTATATTCATAACGGTGTCACCTCTGTCTGAAAATTATCCTCTGCGGGTCAGAAATTGTAAACATATTTCTTTTCCAGCGGATTGACGGGCGGGACGTATTCTTTCTCGCTCGTAGTCGGAAGGCCTTTGAATTCTTTGCAAAGATAATACCTTTCCAGTTTGGACAACATCACATAACCGCAATTGGCTTCTGTGATAACGCATTCGCCCGGTTCGAAATGTGCAAGTCTGCTCTTGGAAACGAGCGGTATCGTCTCGATATGATACTGACCTATGACTCTTTCGTTGCCGTTGAGCGCGCTGACGGGCGACACTCTGGCGAATTCGCCGCATTCTTCCGAAAAATCTTTGAGAGTGCGGTAGTTGTTACTGCCGAAGAACACGTGCACGTTGAGGTTGTCCTTGATGATCTCTGCGACGTAATCGCCGTATACGTTGTTGAGCTGGGCGTAAGACTGTATTATCAGAATGAAGAATATCTGTCTGCCCGCACACGCCGAGATCGTAGTTTCAAAATCCACGATCTTCGGGAAATTGCCGAATTCGTCAAGTATAAAGTAGAACGGCACGTCGAGTTTGCCTTCGGGACTGTTGTTGGCTGTGTCGATCAGGTATTTGTATGCGTCTTTGACGAAAAGACTGATTATTTTATAATGCGCCTTTATTTCGTCCTTATAGTTTATAAAAAATGCCACCGGTTTTTTCGTCAGATCAGAGACTTCGAACGAATTGCAGGACGTGACGAGCCTCATCGCGCTTTCGTTGAATACCGATATCTTGGAGAAAAACATTGCGAGAATACATCTTCTCGTCGTAGGCGCGTTGCCCGTAAGTACGGCCTGAGCTATTTGTTTTGCCTTGGACGTTATTTTTCTTTCTGTAAAATAGCCGCCGTCATTGTAACTGTATCTTTCCGAATCGTCAAATGTGGCCATGACCTTGAGAATTGTGCTGAACGAGAACGTATCCTCCGTGATCTTTTTCTTTGCGCCGTCCGGCAGATCGCTGTCCTCGAGCATTGCCCACAAAAAGGCTTTGAACAGATCCCTTGCGCTGTCTTCCCAATAAGGATCTTTTTCGTTCTGATTATCGACGATCATGATCGCGATGTTGTCTATGGCATTGCCGACTTCTGCGGTCAGGATGGTCTTTTCGTTTTCTATCTCCACGTCAAGATCTGCCTGCGACTCGTATACGACGCCCTTGTATCTGCTGAGCAATCTGCCGTCTTCCGTCTCGACGATCTCTACGTCGTCTCCTACGCTCCGCGCCTTTCTGTACGCTCTGAAAATGGGCGTCAGCGGGTTCCAGCACTCGCTGTGCAGGTAGTTGCGGAAATTGAGCAGTTTGACGTCGTATCCCTCCTGTCTGAGCGTCTCTGCGGTATAACGGTAAAGCTCACCCTTGGGGTCGGAAATTATCATCGACTTCTTGACTTTCTGCCTTGCGAAAGAGATGATCGTCGGTATGACGTAAGAAGTCGTCTTCCCCAGTCTCGTGCCTGCAATGACTCCGACGTGGTTGCCGTTTTCGCTGTATATCTGCATCAGCTTGCCGTCCTTGTACATGTTCATTTTGAGCACGCCGGGGATAGTCTCCTTGCCGAGATCGTCGTAAGCGACCGTTCTCAGTCCCTCCCCGTCGACCTCCTTGTAATGTACCAGTCTGCTGCTTTCGTAAGCCTCGAGAAATTTCTTGTTAACCTTCATTTATAGTACCTCCGAATCCGAGACGATGCCCGCCTTTTGTCTTTGCCGCGACGACGTCGTTTGCCGTAAGCGTGATCTCACCGCCGACGACGCGGTTTTTGCGCACTCCGCGATCTATCGAAGCAACCGCTTCGTCTATCTTTCCCGCCAGAAGTTTTTCTTTTAGAGCTTCGTCGACCGAAATCTTGGCGAGACCGTACTCTGCCGCTTTTCTCGATAACACCGCGTCGAGAAGCGCAGGCATTTCTTCTTTCTTCGCGTCCTCGATCTTCACGACTTCACAAGCGTCTGCAAGAAGCTCGGCATGATACTCGTCGGCTACGACCACGGGAAGAACGAGACTGAGATCGATGGTCACGCCCGGCATGTTGAGTCTGAAAGCCGACCTGCTCTCTGTCCTGAGAAATTCTTTCATTTCTTCTACCACTTCGCGTCCTATCCTGCCTCTGAAAAACATCATATAAGCGTTGTCGCAATTTTCGTCGCAGAATCTTACGAGCACGTTGTTGCACGACGCTTCGAAATCGCTGTTGTTGAGTTCCGATATCTCGATCCTTGCGACGTTCATGTTTTCAAGACTCTTTGCCACCGCCTCGGTATACAGTTCGAGCAAGAACGCGCCGGGCGACGTGAGAAGCAAAGGACGATAGACCTTCCTTGCCCTGAGGTCTGCGTTGCGTATCGCCTGCAAAACGTCTTTCCTTTCTTTTTCACGCACGACGGGTATGTCTGAGAACACGTCTTCCCTCCGCACCGTCTTTCTGTCTCTGAGCGCAAGCGGAAGTTCGTCAAGCCGTAATCCTTCTCCCCTGTCTGCCGCGAGCACCTGACACTTGTCGTTATAACTCAATACTCCGCTGAATATCAGACGCGCGTGTTCGATCGAGTACTTCTCGCGTTTCAGCTTCCCTTCTGCGAACATCTTCTCGAGCAGCGCCGCCTCTTTGGGCGTTTTAAAAGTTTCGCTCAGTTCGTATCCGCCCAGCTTTTTTATCTCGCCCCGGAGATTGTGACAAGCGAGAAGATACGCAAGTTTGTTGAGATCCTCTTTTACGTCGTCGACGCCTTGTGAATAATATATCTTCGCGATCAGCGCGCCGATATCGTTCCACTCTGCGGCCTTTGCGATCAATCTGAGTCCCGTTTCTCTGTCCTTGCCGAAGAATATGCCTTCCGTCATGAGCAATCCGACAAGCTTCATAAGACTCACGTTGCCTCTGACAGCCGCCTGCATAAGCACTTTTTTCATCATGACGGAAGTGTATTCTTTCTCAAGTTCCTTCTCTTCTGCGACAAGCGCGCTTATCGCTTCGCCTTTTATTATGATCGCCTCGTCGATATCGGAACTTTCTTCTTCCTCTCCGATATCTCTGAGAAAGATCTTTTCTCTGCAATATCTGAAATAATCTTTTTCGTTGCTGACATCCGTCACCAATTCGTCCGTACACTTTTCATACAGAGCTTTGATCTCTTTGGCGGGAATAAAAAGCGACTTGCCGAGCGCGGTCATCAGTTTTTCGGTATCGGCACAAAATTTCCCGATCAGAAATTCAAGCGTAAAATATTCCGAGCAACACTGTTCGTTTAAGAATTCACCCATCGTTTTTCCTCTCCTTATTTTCATCTCGCGTTTCGCGCCTTAGGCAACGTCCGTATTCAAGCGCAGGCAAACGCACGTTATATAATAATTTTAACTGTTTTGCCCGTCGTTGTAAAGAAGTTTTGGTTATTTTTTTGTTGTTTTACACAGCGTGCTTATTTATTCGGTCAAAAGATCTTTTTGCAGCGGTATATCGGATTTTTTTCAAAACCCCTTGAAACCGCCCTGCGGCAGTGCTAAAATGAACATTAGAAGGAAATGTTCATAAAAGGAGAGGAGAATCTTTGCCCAAGAGGATAGACGTATCTCAAGACAAAATACTCGATATAACCGACCGTATCCTTCAGACCGGCGGATACAGAGCTTTGTCCGTCAGGAAGATCGCTCAGATGAACGGCATGGCGACGGGCACGTTTTATCTCTACTTCCCGTCCAAAGAAGCGCTCGTGGCGGCCACTCTCGCGAGGACGTGGAGCAGGACTACCGCCGAGATGAAAGAAATATCCTCCGTCTGCGCCGATTTCAACGAGGGCGTGAAAAAACTCTATTCTTCACTCTGCGCATTTCTTCGGAAATACGCCGCCACTTTTGCCGAATACGCCAAAGCGGTCGGCTCACACGAGACTCTCGCGTCCCGCCACATAATGCTTCGCAGCCAGATCGCGGAAAGGCTGAAAGAACTGTCCGTCTCGTCGGACAGACAACTTCTTATCCCGCACTGCGATTTGCTTGCAGAATGTATGCTGGCGGTCCTCAATCAACCCGACATGGACGAAAGCACGCTCTGTTCTTTCGTATCTCTTATCGAAAAATAAAGGAGGATTTTTTATGAGCAGTTATAAAGATCTGCGCATAGTAGACAACTTTTATCAGACTTCGGCGTTTTTTCCGATGCCGACAGTCATGATAGGCACTCTTACCGACGACGGCAAGACCACTTTCGGTCCCTACTCGCTTATACAACCTTATTATATCGCGGGCAAGGATTATTACGCGATGTTGCTCTGTTGCCGCAACTCGTCCAATACGGCGCAGAACTTGCTCAAACGCAAGAAATGCACGATCAACTTCATCTACGACAAGCGCAAGTATTTCAAAGAAGCGGTGCGCATGGGCTTCCCCGGCGACACTCCGGAAGAAAAGATGAAAGACTGCATCTTCACGCTTGAGGACGGACTCAGAAAAGAAGCCGATCCCGACGGAGAATATCCTCAGGTCATCAAAGAGTGCTTTCAGGTGTTCGAATGCACCTGGGTCGACACTCTCGACAACGCGCAGGACGACAAGCCGGGAGAACTCAACGGCTACCCGGGTCCCTATCACGACTTCAACGGCATAACTTCGAAATTCGGCGCGCATTTCATTCTGAGAGTCGACAAGATTCTGATGAAAGAGAAATACTATAATGCGATAGTCAACGGAGTCAAGGCGGGCGACTTCCCTCCCGTACCCGTGGATTACGGTTATCGTGATTCGAAAAACTTCTGGTACACCAGACATCGCCGCCCGATACCCGAACTGCTGCCCATCCGCGAAACCAGTCTCGAGTCGGTCCAGTACGCGGCAAAGCGCATCGACCCCGCCGTGCAGTTCACGGACGAAGCGTGCGCAAAGCTGGTCAAGGTCCCGCGCATCTTCCTGCCGCTCGTACTCAAAGGCTGCGTGTCCTGGGCGAAGGAAAACAACGTATCTCTCATCACCGCCGAACATATGGACATAATCAACGACAAGCGCGCTAAAGAGAAAGACAAAAAGAAAAAATGATGCAATAAACGGCTTTTCTTTATAATAAATGATAAAAAACGGACGCCCGAGGGCGTCTGTTTTTTGTCGTTAAATCAGATTATATACTCCCCTTTTATCGCCGCGGAGATCTGACCGAACAGCGAAAGCTCCGGATCCTGAGAATCGCACCCGAAATGCCATATCATCACGCCGCCCACACCGCAATCTATCGCGTATCTCGTCTTGTCGTAGATCATCTGCCTGCCGTTGTAATAGTTGGCGATATCCTGACGCTCTGCGCCGTCCTTGTTGGTAAACGTTTCGATCACGGTATTTTCGTAAGGCGACAGCTTGTCTGCAACGTTAGCGTAACTGCCCCAGTAAGAATCCTTGTCAGTCGGGCGCGAGTAGAACGCAAGCCCCAGATTGACCTTGGACAGATCGACGCCTCTCTTTCTCAGATATTCTATTACCTTGTAACAGGTATTGTAGAACGCGGCATGATTGCCCCTGTCGTCAAACAGGTCGTAAGACATTATCTCTATGCGGTCGAGCACTTCGAGATCTTTTGCAGAATACCCGAAGGTGCGTATACACCAGTCCGAGATCGCCGCCGTCAGCAGTTTTCCCGACGGGAGCGCCGCGTCGAGCGACTTTATATAGTCGGCAAAGCACTCGAAATCCTTGGATTTTTCAGGATATTCGTAATCAAAAGACACTCCGTCCAGCCCGTAATCTTCAATGAGCGCGATAAGGTTGGCTGTCAGCACAGAAGAACGCTCTCCCATTGCCGCATTGTGCCGCTCCACGGTCGTCAGTCCGTCGCCGAAATCGCGGTTGGCGAGCACCGTCACGACCACCGTTGCCAAAGGGTTGCTCTCTCTTAAGTTCGCGACCGCACCTTTCAGCACGTCGCTTCCGGACACCGTCTCTCCGTTGATTGTATAATCGGCGAATCTTACGTTGCCCTGACCGTCAAAATAGGTACTGCCGAACACGTTGAACTGCGTCACGACCTTCGCGAGGTCTTTCTGCGCGTCCGTCATAAGATAAGCCGTATCCGCGTTGATATAGCTCATCACGTCAAAATTTTCGGCTTGCTTTATGATGAGATAGGCTTCGAGCGCCGTCAACTTCCATTCGCCGTCGCAAGAGAGCACTTCTATCCTCAACTTTTCGGTCTCGACCGCTCCGAAAGCGCAGTAGCGGTAACCTTCTATATAATCGTTGCCGTATATCGGCTCGTCAGATCCGTCTGCGTATATCCTGAACGACGTGATATTGCTTCCCTTTTCTTTAAGCACGACGGTATTTATCAGCACTTTTTTGCCGAAATCGAAAACGGCGCTGTCGCCCGCGGCGCCGCTTGCGGTAACGAAACCGCCCCCTTCCGCGACGTTTTCGTAGCGCGAAGAGATCGCATCGGGAGTCTTGTCGGAACATGCGCCGAACAAACATGCGCACGTCAGTATTACTGTCAACACGGTCAAAATACAAATCTTCTTTTTCATGACGGTCCTCGCGGATATTATATTATATCGCGACCTGTCTGTCAATAATCGCTTTTATCAGGCTCTTTCCTCTCCCGACTCAAACTGTCGTTGACTACGTAAAATTTTTTGTGTCCGTGTCGATAATATCGCTTTTTTCTTTACTTTTTCAAATGCTCTCCCACACCGTTGACATACCTGAATCCTCCTGCCGTGACGGTGAGAAGCGGGCAGGAAGCAAACGAGTTTATCTCAAGTCCGACGATATCCTCGGGAATGCGGAGCTCCCTTAAGTTTTCGCAACCGAAGAAGCCTCCTTCGGTCATTTTCTTGACGCTGTCGGGGATAAAAACTCTCTCCAGCGACGTACAGCCGTTGAACACAGCCTCTCCCAATTCTTCGATGCCGTACGGGATAAGGGCTTCCACAAGCGATATGCAACCTCTGAAAAACGCTTCGGGGATCCTTTTTAAGCCGGACGGCAATCCGACGCTTTTTATCGAAGTGCACTCCCTGAACACCGCGGCGCCCGCTTGGTCGAGCGTCTGAGGAAAGACTACTTCTTCCAGAGCCGCATTCTCGCGGAAAGCACCGGCACCTATGCGCCTGACACAAAACGGCAAAACTATCTTCTTTATCGAATTGTTTCTGCAGATTGCGTTGTCGCCTATTTCCACAACTGGTTTGCCGCTTATCCTCGCGGGGACCGTCACGGTTTCGGAAGTCCCGTTGTAAAATGTTATTTTCACTCCGTCGTTTACGATCTCGTAATGGAAATCGTCATATATCCCGCTTAAAGCCACGACCCCGAGTTTCCTGCCAGTCTCAGCTATCTCCTCTATCGCGTCGCATACCGCGGGTACTGCAGATCGGGATATGAATTTGCATCTGTCGTCAAGCAGTGCGGAACAATTTTTTCCTTTTGAACTGCCGACGTATCCTTGCAGAGGTTTTCCCCCGATATGGATCGGAAATATCGGTACTTTGCATTTTTTTGCCTGCAACAACTCTTTCTCTACAGCGTCTGACGAGAGCGAATCTTTACTGACGTACAGCAACATTGCCACGCAGTTATGTCTTGCAATTACTCCGAGAGCCTCCTCGTCCCACTTTTTGCCGTACATGATAGATTTGTCGTACCACAACGCGATACCGTGCCTTTTGAGTTCTACGATATCGCTGAGTACAAGGTCTCTGTCTCCGTGGGAATAACTTATAAAAACAAACTTTTCTTCTCCGACCGCCGCCTCGGGCAAGCTGTCCAATGCCGTCTTATGTCCTTTTCCCAGCTCAACGCCTCTTACCAAGTCTGCCAGATCCTTCCTCTTTCTGTCGACAGACGCGTCGTCGTGATAGCCGAGTAAAAACAATGCGGTTATCTCCGACGTTGTGCCCACAACTGTGCGCGCCTCTTTCTCGACGCACCATACGTCACACACGATCAGACTGCCCAAACCGATATCGACCGCTTTCAGACTCATATTCTCGAGACACGCACCTATAGAAATGTAATCGCTTTGCGGCCACTCTTTTTCAACGGGAGAACACACAGCTATCACTACGGGAGCATTCTTCGTTATCCTTGCGGATTCTCTGACGCTTCCGCTTTTGTCGCTTTGCAAATCCGCCCAATCGCACATAAGTGACGCAAGCTTGTCTGTCTCCGCTTTGCCGAGTCTGACAAAAGACCAGGGTTGACGGTTTTTTGCCGACGGAGCTTCTGTCCCCGCCCTGAGCACAGCTTCGATATCTTCTTCTTTAACTTCTTTGCTCAGAAAATCCCTTACGCTTTTTCTGAACTTTACAGCTTCGTCTAAAAACAGCATACGACACCTCTCACAATATTTTACATTATGCGATCGGATCTGTAAACGATATTGCGATAAATAACTTATAATTTTACAAGTCGGTTTCAAAAAAGAGACGCATAGTACGCCTCTTTTCGACCTATATAAAATTCATCCTACAAAACTATGCGATGTTTTACTTCTCTTCGTTCTTCTCGTCGAAACCGAGCATATAATCGGTACTCTTTCCAAACAATTGCGACAAATCCACGAGCGCCTGATAGCTGGGTTCTTTCAATCCTCTTTCCCAGTTGCTGATAGACACCTGAGACACTTTCATATACGTGGCTACGTACTGTTGGTTGAAACCGTGTTTGATTCTCTGTTCCTTCAATCTTTCTGCAAATTTCATTTTATATTGCCTCCTTTGCCGATTACGGCATAAATATTTTTATTCATTCGAACTTTGAGACTTTATCATCTCCCAGTCGAACGCTTTGTCATCAAAACTCAACAGCACCGCCTCGATCCTCTCTCTGTCCACGGGCAAGCCTTTTTCTTCAGAATAAACCGTGAAATACTCGTCCATGTCGTTGATTATGTCGAGTGCCCCGAGGTGGAAGCAATCGAGTACCTTTCTCACAAACGGATAGGCGCTGTAATAATTGCCTACGGCGTTGCACATCGCGTATGCGACTATACCTGCGATATCCTGAAAAGGCAGACCCTCTTTGACTCCCGAAAAACTTACGCAACAGCATCTGCCACCGACGATGACGAAATCGTCGAAATCGGCTTTGCCGAGGATAAGCCCCTCGTGGAGGGTATAGAACATCTGCAGGAATATGCACAGCCTGCTTGCGAGATTTTCAAGCGCCTTTTCGTCGTCGCTCATCGTTGCCGCCCTGTACAGATCGGCAAACGGCTGACCGTCTATATACTCCGATATGAAGTAGTTGCCGTGAGTCTCAAGCACTTCGGGCGCATAACCCGTCCTCGAAACCGCCTGCATTATCTTAGCTTCCCTCGCAGGACGTTCTTCGTCCGGATATACCTTTATAACGCACTTGCGACCTTTGAAAGTCGTGATCGATATGCTTTTGCGGCCACCGTGCTGTTGTTCTGTTGCATTATAACTATTTGACATAATTTTCCCTAAAACTATTATGCGTTATTTAGTCCGATTTGTCAAAGATTTTTTTTGATTTTTTTATAAGCACGTGCCGGCTATCATCCTGACCCGGTGTCTGCGGCGCACTCCGTTGACACCTGAACGGCGCTGTTTTCGTTGAAAACGTACGATTGGTATGCGATTTTACATTTTTTGATAAAATGCATCTTTTTTATACCTAAGGTTATAATATCAGATTTTAAAAGTCTTGTCAACTGTTTTGAATAGATAGCCAGTAAAATGCTATTATCTTAAAGAATCCTGAAAAAAGACGGCTAACCCACAATTATACGTTATTTTTATTCACGTATTATACAGGTTGTCCGTCTTTTTACGATTTGTACTGAGAGTTTTAGCGTCTCACACTGTTGATTATTGCAACGATACAAACGCCCACGTCGGCGACTACGGCAAGCCACATCATCGGATCGAATACTATCGAAAGCACCATGATCGCGAGTTTTACGGCAAGAGATATGACGATATTGCCCGTCACGCGGTTTTTGGTCGTCTTTGCGACCACAAAAGCCGCAGGCAGTCCGGACACGGAGCCTCCCGACAATACCATGTCGCTCGCCTCGACCGACGCGTCGTTGCCGAGACCTCCGACGCATACGCCGAGATTTGCCGCCTTTATCGCGGGAGCGTCGTTTAATCCGTCGCCGACGAACATCACGTTTGCCCCTTCAGCCTTGCATTTTTCCACATAAGCGTATTTATCCTCAGGCAGTAGCGACGCATGATATTCTTCTATCCCGACCTCATTCGCGACGTGTTCCGCCGTCTTTTCGCCGTCGCCTGTCAGCATTATCACCCTCTTGCCCTGCGCTTTGAGAGCGGACACGACCTCTTTTGCGTCCTCTTTCACCGTATCGCTCAGAGTCACGTATCCGAGCGCTTTGCCGTCTTCTGCGAAGTACACGACGCTGCCGAACCCTTCGTGAACGTCGGTCACGACTACGCCGTTGTCGTACATCAGCCTGAGATTGCCGCCAAGAAGTTTTCTGCCGTTGTACGTGCATCCGACTCCCCTTCCCGAGTATTCGCGGTAATCTTCTATCCCCGCGACGTCGCGGCTACCGACGTACCTCAGCACAGACAGCGCGATCGGATGGGTAGACATGCTCTCGCATACCGCGGCGACTTCAAGGAGACGTTCCTCGCCGACTCCTGCGGCTGGCACCGCGCTCGTGACTTCGAAAACGCCCTTGGTAAGCGTGCCCGTCTTGTCCATACATATTACGTCTATGCCTCTCATCGCCTCGAGGTAATTGCCGCCCTTGACGAGTACGCCCTTTGCCGAGCATTTGCCTATGCCCGCAAAAAACGCGAGCGGTATGGATATCACGAGTGCGCACGGGCAGGATATCACGAGAAATACGAGCGCTTTTTTGAGCCATATCTCTGTCAGAGCCGTCGCGTACGAGTCGTAGAACAACGGCGGGATAAACGCCACTATAAGCGCCAGAGCGAACACCGCGGGAGTGTAAACTGAAGCGAATTTCGTGATCAGCTTCTGCGCCTTGGGCTTGTTGTCCTGCGCTTCTTCCACGAGTTTCAATATCTTAGATGCCTGCGTGTCCTCGAATTTTTTCGTTATCCTTACCCTGATCGTGTCTCCCGTATTGACGGTGCCGCCCGACACTTCGCTGCCCTCGCTCACCGCAACTGGTACGCTTTCGCCCGTCATACTGCTGCAGTCGACCGCGCTTTCGCCGTCTTCGACCACGCCGTCCGACGGGATCTTCTCTCCGCGCCTAACTATGACAACGTCGCCTACGGCGAGAGACTCGCTGTCGACTTCTTCGGTGTTCTCTCCTACGACGCGCAGGCATCTGTCGACCTTGAGATCGAGCAGTCTGACGATATTTCCTTTAGATCTCGCGATCGCCGCATCCTGCAAAGTCTCTCCTATACAATACAGAAGCATAACAGCGACGCCTTCGGCATACTCGCCGAGCGCCATCGCACCTATCGACGCAACCGTCATAAGCATATTTTCGTTGAACACGTCGCCTCTGAACACGCCTTTGACCGCCTGAAAAACGTACCCGTATCCGACGACGACGTAGGATACGCAGTGCAGCACTATCGAAGCAATCCCGAGACCGCCGCTCGGGTCGTCCTTTGCGCCGAATCCGCACATCGCCGCCATCATCAGAAGTACCGCCGACACGGCGATCTGCATTATCGGCTTTATGAATTGAGATATGTTGAGTTTTCTGCTTTCGGAGATATCGACGTGTCCTTTCTGCGCGCAACACTCGCAACCGCCGTCATCGGAACGGTCATGGTCGTGCCCGTGACAATGCCCGCAGGAACAACCCTCCGCCTCGCCGTGACCGCGCCCGTGTTCGTGACCGTGCTTATGATCGTGACCGCAGTCATGACCGTGCTTATGATCGTGACCGCAGTCGTGACCGTGCTCGTGATCGTGACCGCAGGAGCAAACTCCCGCGCCGTGATCGCATTCTTCATGCGCGCCTTCGACTCTCTTGTCTATATTTTTTTTATCGTCCATAAAAGCCTCACTTGGATTTTATATATTTGCCTATACTGCCGACGAGATTTTCCACCGTCTTTTCGTATTCTCCGCTCTCGAGCCCCTCTTTCACGCAATGCCCGACGTGCCCGAACAAAACGTCTTTCGCCACGCCGTCCAACGCGCATCTGACCGCGCTGATCTGAGTCAGGATGTCGTCGCACGGGCGGTTTTCAAGCACCATTTTGCTAATGCCGTTGACCTGCCCCTGTATGCGGTTGAGTTTTTTCTCGATGCTGACAGAAAGTCCGTCCTGAAGTTTGCAATCCATAATTACCTCCTATACCCTCATGGGGTATATTGTTTTCTATATACAATATATACCCCGTGGGGGTATTTGTCAACAGTTTTCGAGACTTATTAATTACAATTTACTATAATTATCTTAGTTAACAAAATAGATATACAAAAATACGCTTTTTAATTTTTATGACATGTCAATTAATATATAAAATATAAATGCCACTATATATTCTATCGTCTCATTTTTTTGAATATTCAAGCATCCAGTCTAGCCATGACTTAATGGTCGACGCTCTTCTAGACACGGTTGACGACGACAATGACGAATAGGTTTTAGTAATTTCTTCTTCTATTTCTTTTTTAGTGATTTTTGATGCCTGAGTTTTTGATTTTAAGTATAAAACGTTAAATATATTCTTTCTATTTAATTGCTCAAAAATATCTTTTTCGATTAAATCTCTGTTTCCATCGAATTGTAAAAGGTTTTGAGAAACTGTATGCTGTTGCGTTATATAATTTAAAAACTGTAGCGCAGATAAATAATATGCGACCTGTCTCTCGGTGCCAAGATTTAAATCGTCTCGTATTTTTTGTACATCTTTTATATATTCATCATTACATTTGCATGCAAAAGTTATAAGTTTGTTTATATCGTTTACTTGAGGTAGCGAATTTAACACACCCCATATTATTACTTCTTCACCGGTGTGTCTTGAATCCGCCTTGCAATTTATCATTCTCAAAGTGGATATTTTGGTTACATTATAGTAGACGCGATACTTTGAATCCTGTGAAAATAAATCAATAACCTTATCCGTAGCATTATTACTTATTATTACGGTTGCACCTTTATCAATAGCTTTATCGCAACACTCTTTTAACTCTACAAAATCTAAAAATGAAAACCCTTTCATTTGATATTTTGTAAATCCATCATCGTCGTTATAATCATACGGCGGATCAACGTATATGATATCCCCGTCCCTCGCTTTCTCTATTGCATGTTCATACGATTGATTTAAAATCATAATTTCATTATTAGGATCCGAAAGATAATTATGAACTTCTGTTATGGTTTGCTCATCGCAAATGGTCGGATTTGTATATCTCCCGATAGGAGTATTAAACTCACCTTTCCCATTAACTCTATAAAGCCCGTTATAGCATGTCCTATTTAAAAAAATCATCCGTGCTGCACGCTCAACGTCTGTAACATATTGCCATTCCGGTTCACGATCTCTTCTACGAGTCTCATAATAAAACTCATCGCTGTCTACACGATATTGACGCTCGTATTCCTTCAATCTGTTTATTAGATTGGTATAACTTTCAGATTTAATAACATTATAAGCGTTCATTAAATCAGAATTCAAGTCATTAACAATTGCTTTTTTTGGCTTTAATTCAAAAAACACAGCTCCGCCGCCCAAAAATGGCTCTATGTAGAAAAATGAATCGTCACATTCGTTAATCGATTCTTTTACAAATTTAATAATTGTGGGCAGGATCTGTCTTTTACCTCCTGCCCATTTCACAAAAGGTTTCATTTACTATCTCGAACTTTATTATATCATTTATTATACAATTCCGTCATTTTATTGTAAACCATATTTTCGATATCATTTTCCTCTATTACGTCTAGCAATCTTACGCTACCTATTTGAGAAATATATTTTGCTATTTCCGCATAAAAATCATTATTTTCATAGCCGTATTCATCTACAGCTTTTTTCTCTGCTCTTATTATTCCTCTTACCAAATGCTTTTCAGACGAAAAAGATCGCCAAGTTAAGTTCCTGTATCTCTCAGGAGATTGTATTATCCACCTCGTTAATTCATATTTATCGGGTTTATATTCCTCAACAGTTAAGGCCACTCTATAAAAACATCTTGACAGCACGCCAAACATTAATCCCCTTCTGACGCCTTGTTCAAAAGTCCAATGATCTTTTATCGTTGACGCACCTTTTATCTTCATCATAGATTTTGTCACTTTATAAAATTTTTCAAAATAAAGCCAAAGCCAAAACTTTTCATCCGTCAAAATATAATTTGGCAAGTCTTTTAGCGCTTCATATAGAATTATTGAATTTTTAAAATCTATTTCCTTGTCCACAAGATCCGGATTCTCAGACAGCTCAATATCATCAATCATATAATTCTTTTCAACAAAAATCGGTTGTTTAAAATCTTTATACACCCAATCGTTCGTCTCGTTGCTCTTAATTTTATCCGTTACGATTTCTATATTTTTCTTTAAATATGCAAGTGCCGAGTCGCTCATCAGCTTAATATTTATTTTATTCATTTGCATTTTCCTCCTTGTTTTCACGGATTACTTCAATAATATTTACCAAGGACGGACCAAACGGCTTTCCAAGCAATTCTTGAGCCAATGTCACCGACGGAATATCCAAAAAACTTTCTTTAGTTAATTCTGTTGAAAAAGTTTTCTTATATCCATTTTTAACCGAATAAAACCATGTATAATCGCCACAAACATCATCCAAATCATAATCTTCATCAGACAATGATCTTTTTATTGTTGAAAATATTTCAGCCAACACTGGCACTAACAACATATTAAAAAACACTTCTTTGAAATTAGTCGAATTGAAAACTATGCTGTAATTTTCATACTGCTCCCGAGGTAAATAAATAATAATTTTCTTCCCTTCATAGAACGCATAATAAGCATCACTCGGCTTTAAATTCTCATCGACTACAATATTAAAAATAGATCTAACTACATTATCGTCTGTATCTAAATGATCAAATTTAACAGTTACACCGTCGTTTACCGCCAAAACATCATATTTGTCTATTTGAAAAGTTATGCCTTTATAATCATCCAAAAACTCATCGGAACTAATAGAAAAATCTTTTTTTGCATATGCAAACATTGATATTTCGACCTTACCGTTAAAATCATCTGATTCAAGTACTATTGCTCTCCCCAATGAATTCGTCAAAGGATAACATTTCCTAAAAACAGTATACGAGCATTCAACAATACACACCACTCCAATAAGACCGGCATCATAAAGATCCATTATATATTTACTATTCGTTTCGAAATGTATATTATTTAATTTTAATTCTTCTTTTGTTTTCTCACTATCAAAACACAGTTGAAAACACTTATTAAAAAAAGTCGAATTAATTAAATTATCATTTAATACGGGATAAGGATACAGCTTATTCTTTACTTGCATACAATTTTACCTCGCTAGCAAAATAATCAGTTTGATTTGTCTTTAATTCCAATTCTATTTTTTCGCCATCTTTCATGCTGAACGGTCCACACTCCAAATCGCTATCAGATTCCATCTCTTTACCATTACATTTCAAAGAAATTATCCTCAGTTGTGTCTTTTGAGAAAGTTCATCTCCCAACATATACAGTGTAAGATAACATTTATCATTAGTTACTGGAGAAATAAATGTAATCTTATATCTGCCATCCGTTTTATCTAAAACGATAAACCTATATCTTATCCCCGCTATCTGAGCTTTTTTCATTATTATATTATCCCCTGGTTTACTTCCACCGATTTCTTCGCCAGCAGAATATCCACCTCCACTCCCGCTGTTGTGACCTGTCGGATGCAACACATCGTCACCATCATCTTCGGATTCTCCGATATCCGGCTGAACACCTGCTCCGTCATTTCTTTTAGCGTTAGCATTTCTTTCAATATTTACTGCTGGCTTGAATTCAGATATTTCTACTACTTCCTTTTCATTCATTTTTGATGAAGACTTGTCTCCTCCAATATCCCCGTTGCCCTCTGTTTCTGATAGATATTCTCCCGCGCCATACGGATCAATAATTTCTTGCACGGATGTTTTAAAACACTGCAAAACAGCATTTTCAATCTGTTCTTTTATGCTCTCGACAGTATAGTTTATTTTGTCTCTATCCGGTTGAGCTATTCGTTTAGGCTCCCATGCATTATGTTGGGGATTTTCGATTTCGCGTAGTCTTTTTCCAAGTTCGCCTCTTTCAATAATGCAAACTGCTGACGCGTTTAAATGTTTTGGCAACGAAATATCAAATATTTTCATATATGGATACCGAATCATTACACATTTATGCGTTGCCATCCATTTTGTAGTTTCATCTAATACCAAAATCTTTAAATAAGCGGTTCCATATTCTGTATCTATATCAAAGGCCTGTACATTTCCGATACCTCTTAAAATGTTGTATTGCGAAAGATAGTACGCTCTTTTTTTAGGCGATACATACATGTTATTATTTATTATATCTAAAACGTGATCGCCGTCCAAACATATGTTTTGAATCTTTACAACGAGTTGTTTCTTAACAATACTCGCCATAAAAGATTCCAATACGCTATTCAGTATTTCGCTTGACCAAGAATCTTCTTTATTAAGCCCTAATATATATATATCCGTACCTTTATTTATCTCTCTATTCTTATAGCTCCTGTCCAAATTTAATAATCCTTCAGGAGGAGCATTAAAGTTGTTTTTTCCAAAATATCCATCTCCCTGAGTATAGTCTCGATGTTCATTATCAACATCGTCTAGAACAAATCCGGATATAAAATCAGCTACGCCAAAATAGCCTTTTGCACCATCCTCGGTAAACGTAGAATAGAATACGGTTTTGATTCTAGAAAGAAGAAAAGCCGCATTTTTACCAACTCCTTTAGATCCGCCTGCAGTATCACTGTTTTTATCTGATACCCCCGAAGATTTCGTCAGAGCTAAAAACTTATTATTTTTGCCGTCTTCGGATCTATCTATCCCAGTTAAGCCACTTGTATTTGAATCACTTATTCTTAAACACTCGATATTTTTGGAATTTAATATCTTGAGCATTTTACTATATTCATTATAATATAGCGGTTGCGAAGATTTCCAGAAATCCATGCACCTGTTAATCGCCGCTTTTAATCCATCCAGATCGGGTATCTCTTCGGGAGAAATTTTAAATAGCGAAAATTCTACCGTCACTGGCTCCTCATCCGATGTTCTCGCATCTATCGAATTTTGTATTACCTCTCGTCCAAAATTACCAAAAGGATTTCTTTTAAAAGTTTCAGAATCTCCGGTACTCAATCCTTTTCTTTTTCCAAAGCCACTTGGAGCAAATCTCCACTTTAATTCATTTTCGTACATAAGTAATCTCCCTTATATTTCAATCCTTTTATTATTTTTTCTGTTAAGCAAAGCTTTCTTTGATTTTTGAGTAGCAAGCTCGATTTCATTAAAGATTTTTTCAATCTCTTCATCTGTGTATTCGTAAAAAGATGTATTAGTTAAATTAGTCAATTGATTCAAAAGAATAATTATCTTTGAAACCCTGTTTTCTGAAATTCTTTTGAAATTTTGTTTTTTGTTTTCCATATATAACTCCTATGTTGCTACAATAACATACTATAGCAAACAAAGTCGTTTGTCAATACGTTTTTTGCAATATTTATGAAATATTTTTTAAATATTGTAAAATAGTTTAAAAAGGGGCTTGATAAATTTCGCTTTACCTCAATATCTGCTTATAAAATTTTCCTAAATAGTTGAGTGATTTATTACAATTGTTTCTAAATATGGGTTTGTCGACATAATGATTATTTATGTATATCATCATATCTTTCCTCATTTTATCGTAAAACAAATATTCATCTAATACAAATATATTATTATATCCGCTACGAGAAAATATCTTTGGACACAATTTATTATTAATTGTTTTTAAAAGAGTGATAACTTTATCTATTTGCTCCGGCTGCATGGATGTTGCAAATCCCATATACTCTTTAAACTGTATCAAATTTTTCTCGGTGTAATAATTTATTACCTCAGCGATTTCACCTCTCGGTTGCCTATGTATATACAATTGGCATTCGGCCAAATTTATTCCCCATTCCGACAACAACAACTGAATTGTCCACACGGCATGAACAGAAGTATGGTTTACATTAATGAATAACCCGTAATCAAACTCTTTAAAATTACTTTTTTGCTGAGTCGAAAAAACTGCTTGTTTCCCCCAATCGTTTTTTATTGTTAACAGGCTTTCTTTTGTTTTTGGATTATATTTATTTAAAAATTCAGCCAACTTTAGAATCAATCTATTCCAACTAGCTTCTTTTATCTCGTAGTCGTCAACTTTTAATAAATATGGCGTAGAATATTCAAAATCTACCGATCGCACACTCAAATCTATCTTATAATATCTCTTACTTTTAACATAAATTATATTATATTTTTCCTCAATCATTTATTGTTTCCCCAATATCTTTTTATTTTTCGGAACTTCATCCTTGACATCATTATGATATAACACTTTAATTTTATCTTTTCTTTGCTAAAAAATCAATAATAAATTTCCGTTTATAATAAAACACCGTTATTTAGTGAATTGTCAAACCAAGTGCAACACTTTTTGCAATTCTTGTTCAAATAAATCTGCCGGTGTTTTGTACCCAAGCACTTTTTTAGGTCTGGCGTTAATTAACGCC
>CASDWJ010000020.1 GCA_949284695.1 uncultured Christensenella sp.
ATTTTTTTGTCGTGCATAGGTGGATAGCGAAACCACAGCGCTTTAGCGCGTGGTGCGGTTCTCCGACGTAAGTCGGGAGCTTTCGCGGCTTGCAGAAATTTGCAACTTGCGTAGGAAGTATCTTAGCGAATATCCACCGAAGTATCAATAAAAAAATACGAGTGCTTTTTTTGTCGTGCATAGGTGGATAGCGAAACCACAGCGCTTTAGCGCGTGGTGCGGCTCTCCGACGTAAGTCGGGAGCTTTCGCGGCTTGCAGAAATTTGCAACTTGCGCAGGAAGTTGCTAAGCGAATATCCACCGAAGTATCAATAAAAAAATACGAGTGCTTTTTTCTTGCCGTGCATAGGTGGATAGCGAAACCACAGCGCTTTAGCGCGTGGTGCGGCAATCCGCCGCAGGCGGTTGCTTTCGCGGCTTATACTCTTTAACGCGCATTGTATTTAAAATATATATTGATTATTTTTCTACCGAAATGTATAATAAATATTGACCATGCCCGCGGCGGATACAGGAAATTTCGTCGGGCTTGACGGTGAAGATATGATTTGTGAGAAATGTAGATCGGAAAACGTTTTTTTCAGCAAAAAAAACAAAGTATACGTTTGTGAAGATTGCGGACATACTTTTATGCCCAAAAAAGAGAGCAAGCGTGTATTTATCAGTTATGCTCACGACCGTTTCAGTGAAATACCGTTAAAAGTTAAATACATACTTGAGGAGAAATATAAAATTGACGTATGGATCGATTCGTCATCGATAAAAAGCGGCGACGAGTGGAGACAAAAAATAACTCAAGGCATAAAGACCAGCACTACGGTAGTTGCCTTTATGTCTGAAAAGTCCGTGTCGGAACACGGCGTATGTCTGGACGAGCTTCAGATATCAGTCGCATACAACAAGCATATCATACCCGTACAACTTGAAGAAGTAGATATGCCGAGTGCGATCAATTACAGACAATATTATTCTGCCGAAGATAAAACACCTGAAGAAATTGCCGAATATCTCAACAAAAGGATATTTGACGAAGGCGATATGACAGAACAGATGGCGTCGCTCAAAGAGATGCTGGATCCCGAGGATTTTTCGGCTAAACTCATGCTTGCAACAACTCACTTTTGCGTTCCTCGAGTAAATCTCACGGCAAAAGTCGAACAATGGCTCAAAGGAGAGGACAAGCGGGTTTTCTGGTTGCACGCAAAGCCGGGTGCGGGGAAAAGCATTTTCAGCGCCCAACTGTATTTGAATAAACCCGTTGCAGAGGCGGTATACTTTTGCGAATGGGATAAAATGAAGGACGATGCGGTGAAAAGAATTATCTGCAGCATAGCTTTTCAGATCGCTCTGAGAAATGCAGATTACAGAGAACTGATAATCGATACGAAATTTTCAGACAACACCGACAACGCCACCTTGTTTGAAAAGTTGCTGGTAAATCCTTTGTCTTGTACGATCGACGGGAACAAAAGCACGAGACTGATACTGATCGACGCTCTCGACGAATTGGAGACGGCGAGCGCCGGCGAATTTCTGCGCCTCGTCTATTCCAACGTAAAAAAATTTCCTCGTTGGCTCAAATTCGCTTTTACATGCCGACCGTCTGAATTTTTCAAATCGTTTTCATCTGCCGCCGATACGCTCAGTATTGACTTGGACGAACAATATTCAAACGACGATATTGAGAATTACTGCAGGATAAGACTTGAACAGAGCGGTATGAACGAGACAAATGCGCGAAAAACGGCGCTCAGAATTGCAACGAGGAGCGACGGCGTATTTATGTATGCGGAAAAAGTCGTTGACGACATTGTCGCCGGAGTAATTGAACCCAACAACGATTTTCCTGTCGGACTCAACGCGTTGTTTTGCAGTTATTTCGACAGATCTGTCGGGAGCGCCGAAGCGTTCAGAAAAGAATATTCGCCTGTCATCGGCATTATACTTGCCGTGCATAAAAACGTATCGCCTTCGTTCATAGCCTCGGTGCTGGACGTGACAACAGAAAGAGTGTCGGAGATACTCAAAAATATACGCGATTATTTTGTGCTGCTCAACGAAAACGAGCAGACGATCGTCAAGCCGTATCACAAGTCGATAACTGACTGGTTTTACGGCATGTCCGCAGATATGCCTTATTACTGCGATATATCTGCCGCCAAGGACAGAATCATCGATTACGGTCTGCAATGCGTGGAAAAAAAATCACTTTTCGACGCTTATTATACAGAATATTTCTATTTCGATATAAAAAGGTCTGCGATCTGGTTACAGACGGAGTCAAAAGACCGCATCAGGATATATCTGCACATAATCAGAAGCGCGATCATTGTCGGAAATATCGACGTTGAAAAGCAGATGTTGACTGTACTGGAACGCGATTCCCGCAACGATCCCGAAGAAAGACTCCAATATCTGTCCGTCAGGCTCAACTTTGAAACGAGGCACCGACCGTTAAACGTGGTAGCTACCATCGACGAGATGAAAAGCATGGCGGGTCAGCTCGATCAGCCGGAAAAAGCGATTAAACTGTCTATGGAAATAGCGACCGGGTATTTCTATTGCGGAGAAAATTATGAAGGGATGAAAGTGATGGAAGAAGCCGAGAAGAAATATTGCGACGTAATAAAAAAAGATAAAAAGATCGCGGCGAAAATGCAGCACGTATACGGACTTCTTTCTCACGACATCGACAAGAATCAGAAGGTGGTCGACAGCGCGTTGTACGCAAGCAGAGAGTATCGGCAGTCGGCGTCAGATTACGATTATATGATATCTCTGGTCAATCTCTACGACGGATACATGGGCGTAGGTCAGCTTGAACAGGCATGGGATATCATACAAATCGTCGACGCGCATATTGTTCCCGATACTTCGCTTCAGATTAAAGACATACATCACATCTGCAAAGGCAACGTCTGTCTGTCGCTCGGGAGACCTATGACCGCGCTGTATTATTATGAGAAAGGATTGAAGATTGCCAAAAGGATAGGTCACACGTGGGATTATACTTACGGGCGGATATGGAGATGTCTTGCTTTAGCGTATTACGGAGAACGCGACTGTATAGGAGATCTTGCCGAAATATTTTTCTCGCTCAGCGGCGACGAATATCTCTATCTGCGTTCGCTCGCGGGCACATTCTATTTTATCGCGTCGTACTTGCTCAAAGTAAACAGAGACGATGAACAGTTGCAAATATTCGGGCAAATGAAGAATACGAAATTTACAGGACACAAAGCGATCATTTACGCGGCGGCACAGCTGATCGGGCTGAACACCGACCTGCCCGACGTTTCGAAAACGGTCAACATGTTTGTGCGTTGTGAAGGAATCAAAGGCGGTTTCGGTATAGCGGCAGACTATTATCGGCTTTTCGCTTGCGACAACAAGAAAATGCAGGCATGGACAGAGAAGTACGTCGACCCTGTTTTTGCATCGCAACAGAAAGAGAAAGAAAAGATAGTCTCCGCTCTTGACGGGAAATTCAGGGTGAAAAAATTCTGCTGTAAAGACTGCTGTTCCATGTGCTGTTACGACGGCGTATACGTATCTAAAAAAGAGGAAGAAAACATCACGTCTTTCATTGCCGAAAATCCGTCAATGTTCGAAGGCATACCTTCTGTAATCACAGAGGAAAGCGCGTGGGAAAATATGATATCGGGCAGGAAAACGCTGACAAAGCATTATAAATCGAAGAACCCGCAGTACCCCGCTCATTTCAACGATACAATGTGCATTTTTGCCCGCGATGACGGCGCCTGTATGTTGCAGAAGGCGGCAACTGCGCTTGAATTACACCCGTGGAAATTCAAACCGATGTCATGCTGGATGTTTCCTCTTGACGTCGGACCCGACGACAAAATTCTGCCGCCGCCTGCGTCGCTCGAAGAAGATCCCAATTATATACCGGGTAAATACGACGGTTACGTCTCGGCGCTTCCTTGCGGTCAATTCGATCCTAACGGCAAACTGTGGACGGACGTCTACTACAACGAGATAGAGTTTTACGACCATATTTGCGGGTTGCGCACAGAAAAGCAGGAAGCAGATCCGAAATAAAATATTAAAAGACTAAAAATCGGGTCCTTGTTTGAGGACCCGATTTTTGCTGTATAGCGGACGCTTACGCGACAACGTTCAATTCAATGCTGATCGCGCGGTCGTTGTCGGTGTCGACGAATACGAGGATAGTCTTGCCCGACGACACTTTCGTCACGTCAAAGGAAATGAGAGCAGATACCGCATACGCGCCGTTGTTGCCTGTCTGCGGCTCGATGCGTCTGATTGCTTCGTCGGGAACTACGTCCTGATTGGTGGAGAATACTTTCGCGTAGTACATCGTGGAGTAGCCTTCCTGGTTTGCGTACACTGTATTCTGGATCGATTCAGATCCAAAATCGACGTAAATACCGCCTGAGAGACTGGTCGGCTGTGCGAGAGCTTCTGCATCTCTCCACGTCATGCCGTCGTCGAGCGCGGTAATGACGTTGACTTTGAACGTTGCTTTCACCGAGACGTCTTCATCTAGCATCTCAAAGGTGTATTTACCGTCCGCGGTGGGCGTACATACCGTGTCGTTGGCATAAACTTTGTCAACACTGAGGAAGTCCCAGGTATCTACTGTGACTGTAACAGTCTTGCCGGCGCCGACTATGGAGTAGTCTGCGTCAATCGTATAGAAGTCGGCGAAAACGTCGTCATCGACAATGCTTATCTTGTGAGGAGTCGGCATTTGTTCTTCAGGCGGAGCCGTGTTTACGCACGCGCATAACACAAATGTACAAAGGACGAGCATCGTGACGACAAAAATAGTTACAGCTGATTTATTATTCATAATATACACCTCGCATTATATTACTATTCTAACATACTATGATTATGTTGTAAATACCCTTCAAGGGAGAGTATTGACACCCCTCGCGACAATTTGTATAATTATAAGGAGATTATGAGTACTCTGATAAAAAAGTCAGAGAACTCTCGGGCGGTCATAAGCAGCGAGTAGCGATCGCGCGCGCGATCATTAAGTCGCCCGAACTCATCATAGCAGACGAGCCAACGGGCGCGCTGGACAGAAAAACGGCTGATGAGATAACCGACGTACTTCTCTCGGCAGCCAAAGAAAACGGAACGACGCTCATCGTTGCCACGCACGATACTGAGATAACGAAGAAATTCGACAGAGTGGTAAGGCTTGAAAACGGGTTGATATCCCTGTAAGGCAGACGATGAAAGGAGAAAAACATGGAAGAAAGACCTTTTGTGCCCGAAAATATGTTCTTTCAGGGTTGCTACAATCCGGCATACGAGGAACAGATAGCAAAATGCAAGGACAAATGCTTTGAATATAACAAACTTAACCCCAACGACAGAGAAGCTCAGAGTAGCGCGCTGAAAGATCTGCTCGGTACTTGTCACGACGATACCGTCATCGTGCCGCCGTTCTGGTGTGATTACGGCTATAATATCCACGTCGGAAAGAGCTTTTATGCCAACCACAACACGGTCGTGCAGGACGGATTGCCGATAAAATTCGGAGACAACGTATTTATCGGACCCAATTGCACCTTTACGACTGCGGAACATCCCGTAGATCCCGAGCTGCGCAAAAAGGGTGTGGAAATAGCCAAGTCGATAACCGTGGGAAACAACGTATGGATAGGCGCGGGGAGCATTATTCTCGCGGGTACGAAGATAGGGGACAATACCGTGATAGGCGCGGGCAGCGTCGTAAAAGGCAATATTCCGCCCGAGGTTATCGCCGTCGGCGTACCTTGCAAAGTCAAGAGGAAGATAAGCGAAAAAGATAAGACCGCATATCCGTTTTACGTAGATATCAAGTAAAAAGCCGCTTTTTGCGGCTTACATTATCTGCCCGAGAGGTAATCGAGCGAGCAGTTGAAGTAGTCGGCAAACGTTATCAGAGTTACAAGCGACGGTATTTGCTTGCGTCTGTACCAATTATGCAATTGTTGTTGCGATACTTTCAATTCTTTGGAAATTTTATATCGAGTTTTGCCGCTGTTGTCAATTGCTTCTTTTAATCTGTCGGAGCAATTTGAAGTCAAAACATAATTTTCACAATAAGTATATTCTTCGTCATATCCGAATAAATAGTCTAAAGTGCAATGCAAAGTCGCAGACAGCTTTACGGCATTTAACAGTGAAGGAGCGCAATTTCCTGCTAAAAAATCATATAGACGAGAGTCGGTGATACCGCTTTTTTCAGATAAAATTTTGACCGAAATGTTATTTTCGATCAGAATATCATTTAAACAATCCGAGAAATATTTAATTCTGTCCATTGCGTAATACTCTTTATTGTCAAAAGATATTTAATACAGCGGCTTATATTATCTGCCCACGAGGTAATCGAGCGAGCAGTTGAAGTAGTCGGCAAGATCGATAAGGGTTATCAGTTTGGGAACTTGTTTGCCGAGATACCAGTTGGAGAGCTGTGTCTGAGTCAGTCCTGTTTCTTTGGCAATCAGATACCTCGATTTGCCGCATTTTGCGACGGCTTCGCGAAATCTTGCGGTGCAATCCGAAGAAAGAGTATAGTCGCTGCATTCTACATAATCCGACTCGAAGCCGAAAAGGTAGTCGAGTGTGCAGTTGAGCACTTGCGCTATTTTGACCGCATTGTGCGTGGCGGGCGCTTTCCCCGAAAGATAATCATATATTCTCGATACGTTTACGCCGCTTTGCTGAGAAAGATCGGCAACAGACAAGTTGCGTTCTATCATCGTGTCCTTTAGACACTCGGCAAAAAATGAGATTCTGTTCATATCCTACCTACAGCCTGAAATTTAAGTAAATTATTGCAACAAAGAGTAAAAATTACTTGTGTTTACTAATAAATATATGTATAATGGAATTATGAAAGAGAAAATTATCAAAGAAAGCTATATGTATCCTTCGGATTACGTCACGCTCGAAGAATTCAGCGACGAGCTTTACGGCGCTTTCAAAGCGTTGTTTGTCTGCAAGCTCAAGCGAAACGGCAATCAATTCACGGTATCGTTCAAAGACGGCGGCACGTTCAGAGTGACCGTAGCCGAAGAACCTAAAGAAAACTGATTTCGTCAGGCCACGCTCCCTCGCTGAGAGGGAACTTTTTTATATTAGGCGACAAGTGTGTGCGCCGCCGATATTTCGCGTCTTGCTGCATGCAGGGCGCATTTTTGTCATTATATTTCAAAAACGCTCAAAACCTCGTTATTTTCGACATTGCTCACGTTGTATAATTTTTTCACTGAAAAAAGGAGATGCAACAATGCAATTGAGTATGGTGAATGACGGGTCGACCGTCGTGGCAAGGCTTGACGGAGAACTCGACGAGCATACTGCCGCCGGCGTACGCGAAAAACTTGACAGGCGCATAGAGCAAGGCGGATTCAGAAATTTCGTATTCGATTTTTCCCGCCTTAAGTTTATGGACAGCACGGGGATAGGCGTGCTTCTCGGCAGATACAAGATATTAAAGCGCTCGGGCGCGGGGATATATATCACTTCGCCCAATCCGCACGTGGACAAAATACTTTCGCTTGCGGGAATTTACTCGATAATCCAAAAAATAAATGCGTGAGGTCAATATGAACAAACTTTATATAAAAATCAGCGCCGATATGGCAAACGACGCGTTCGTGAGGAGCACAGTCGCCGCTTTCTGCGTAGAATTAGACCCGACTGTCGAGCAGATAGAGGACATTAAGACGGCGGTCTCGGAAGCGTTCACCAATTGCGTTGTACACGGCTACGACAAAAAAGAGGGCAATTACGTTTATCTCGATCTGTGTGTAGACGAAGGAAAATTGTCAATAATAATCAGCGACGGCGGCAAAGGCATCGAGGACGTAGCCAAAGCAATGGAGCCGTTTTACACGACGAAACCCGAGGAGGAGCGCAGCGGTATGGGCTTTACTCTGATGGGGACGTTCATGGACGAAATGCGCGTCGATTCGACGCCGGGCAAAGGTACGACGGTTACGATGGTGAAAATAATCGGTAAAGAGGTTGCTTGATGCTTGATCACACAGAGACGGTCGCACTGATAGTCGCGGCGCAGAAGGGAGACGAAGGCGCAAAAGAGACGCTTATCGTCAACAATATGCCGCTGATTAAGTCGATCGCGGCGCGCTACCGCAACAAGATGATAGAATACGACGATCTGCTTCAGCTCGGCGCGATGGGACTCGTAAAGGCGATAAACAATTTCGACGTGTCGTTCGGAGTACGTTTTTCGACCTACGCCGTACCTATGATAGCGGGAGAGATAAAGCGCTTTATCAGAGACGACGGCGCGATAAAGGTCAGCCGCTCTCTCAAAGCCGCATCTTTGAAGATACAGCAGATATCGAGCGAATACAAACAGGAGCACGGCGACGCGCCGCCCGTCGATTATCTCGCCGAAAAACTCGGTCTCGATCCTCAGGAAGTCGTCTTTGCGATGGACAGCAGTAAATATCCCGTGTCTATCTACGAAAAGTATGACGACGACAACTCTCAATGCGTTATGGACAAACTCGCAAGCGGAGAAAGCGGCGAAGATATGATGGACAGAATGATACTTAAAGATTTCATCAGGACGCTCCCCAAGCGGGAAAAGACGGTCATAGTCCTGCGCTATTTCAAGGACAAGACGCAGAGTGAGATAGCAAGGATACTCGGCGTATCGCAGGTGCAGGTCTCGAGGATAGAGAGCAAGATCATCAGCGAGATGAAAAAAGCGCTCGCGTAAAAAAGACGACGGTCATGCCGTCGTTTTTTTGCGGATAAAAAACCTTCAACGGCAAATAATACTAAAAACGAGAGGTAGTATTCATGAAAAATCACGGTGAAGGTCACAACGAATACAAAGAAGCGGTTTTCCCGACAAAACGACCCACGGGAGAGGTGCACGAAGATGGACAAGAAGGAATATTCTGAGCTGGTCGAGCAAACCACTCCGCGAACTAAAGAAGGCAAGACTTTGCTTTGTGCGTTCGCTATCGGCGGGCTTATTTGCATGATAGGTCAGGGCATTTCGGACGCGTTGAGCGCGCTGATACCCTCATTCGACGAAAAAACGACAGGCGCGCTGACGGGCGTAGTCATGATATTTCTCGGAAGTCTGCTGACGGGGCTCGGAGTGTACGACAAGATAGGATATTATGCGGGCGCGGGGTCGGTACTGCCGATCACAGGGTTTGCCAATTCGATCGTTTCACCCGCTATGGAATACAACAAAGAAGGCATTGTATTCGGTCTTATGGCAAAGATGTTTTCGATCGCGGGTCCGATAATCGTATCGGGTATCTGCGCGTCGGTGCTGATCGGCGTAGTTTACTATATAATAGGGTTATTCTGATGAAAAAAGGCAGACAGACGTATATTCTCAACGACAAAGTATATATCGCCGCTACCGCTTCGATTGCGGGCGTAGACGAGGGCAACGGCAGACTCAGAGACTTTTTCGACTACGTTATAGACGAGAGCGAGTTCGGATGCAAGTCGCACGAAAAGGCTGAAATAAAGCTGAGAAAACACGCGATAGAAAGTCTGCTCGCCAACGCAGACGTAAAAGCGGACGAGATAGACGCTATAATAGGCGGAGATCTTCTCAATCAGCTCGTGCCGTCAGGGTTTTCGGCAAGAGAATTCGACGCGCCGTTCTGCGGACTGTACAGCGCGTGCGCGACTTTCGGGCAATCGCTTGCAACGGGCGCGCTTCTTCTCGGCGGAGGCGCGGATAAGGTGATATGTTGCACGAGTTCGCACTTCGCCACCGCGGAGCGGCAATACAGATTTCCGCTCGAACTGGGCACTCAGCCTCCTCCGACCGCGCAGAGAACTGTCACGGGCGTCGGATGTGCGCTTCTGACGAGAGAAAAACCGGCAAAAAAATGTCCCGTGATAACCGCGTTCACAATCGGCAAGGTCATCGATATGGGGCTTGACGACCCCAACAATATGGGCGCGGCAATGGCTCCCGCGACCTGCGAGACGATTTCTGCACATCTCGACGAGCGCGGGGTAAAAGCAGATTATTACGATCTCATCGTAACCGGAGATCTCGGTAAACTCGGCAGAGAGCTGCTTTGCAGTATGCTCGACAAAAAATATGGTTGCGTAAAAGACAGGATCAACGACTGCGGTTGTATGATCTTCAAGGACAGTCAAAAATGCGGTCTCGGCGGCTCGGGTGCGGGGTGCAGTTCGCTCGTATTCTGCAGTTATCTGTACAAGACTATGCTTGCCGGAGGTCTGAAGCGCATACTTTTAGTGCCGACAGGCGCGATGCTTTCAAAGGATTCTTCTTTGCAGGGCGAAAGCATACCCGCTATCGCGCACGCCGTTGCAATAGAAATGTAGAGGTGTTTATGCAGTATTTTCTCACTTATCTCAAGGTTTTCGCGGTAGGCGGGCTCGTCTGCGCGACAGGTCAGATACTCATCAACAAGACGAAAATGACTTCGGCGCGCGTGCTCGTGACTTTTCTGCTCGCGGGCGCGGCGCTCGAAGCGGTCGGACTTTTCAGGTATATAGAGGATTTCGGCAAAGCGGGGATAACGATACCCATTACCGGCTTCGGCAAATCGCTCGCCGCAGGCGCGATAGAGGGCGCGAAACAGGGGTTGTATCAGGCTTGCACGGGCGGTCTCGCGGCGGTGTCGGCAGGACTTACGGCGGCGATAGCGTTCGGCTTCGTAATAGCTCTCGTATCAAAGTCGAGACCCAAAGGGACATAAACAACGGCGGGACACCGCCAAAGTTTGTTTTGCACGGTATGGGGGCGCGTGTGACGCGCTCTTTCCGATGTTTATATAAAAATTTTTTCGACGCACGGGTAGTACCCTGATCGACCGTTTATATCTATATTCTTGCGGCGGCGTCTCTTATCGCGACGTTAAGGCATATAATATAGTGTGAAAAGCTGTCGCAGGGTAAAAAAGAGGCTCAGAACAATAGCCGTGCTCGCGCTCGTTGTCGCCGTCGCGGCGGTGGCGGGCATTTACGTGCGCTCCAACGTCGTGCCGCTCGTGACCGATAAAGCGTATTATTCGATACGCGGCGAGGCGGTGCGAGCGCTCAACAACGCCTATCAGAGCACGGTCGAAGAGATGACTTCTCTCGGATATTCCGATTTTGTGACAATAAAATACAACGCGGCGGGCGAAATAAACCTTATCAGCGTTGATATGCTCAAAGTCAACACCGTGATGAGTTATATCAGCACCGTCGTGCTCGACGAAATGCAGTCGATCGCTGTGAACGGAGTTGACGTGCCGCTCGGCGCGTTCAGCGGCATAATGCTTCTCGGCGACAACGGGAGCGACGTAAAAGTCGAGGTCGAGACCGTGGGTATCGCAGAGTGCAGCTTCAGGTCGGATTTTGAGACGGTCGGCATAAATCAGGTGCGACACACGCTGTATATAGACATCGTAGCGACCGCCAACGTCGTGCTTCCGCTTTACGCAAAAGACGTGTTCTGCGAAAGTTCGCTTCTGCTTTGCGAAAACGTCATCGTCGGCGACGTGCCCGAATTTTATTTTCAAAATCAGGGTGTTTTCGATATTTCGGGCACAAAACAGTTGCCGTAACCGTTTTTTTATTGTAGAATAAGATAAAAGCGACGACACGGGAACGTGCCTTGTACAGCTCCGACAGAGATTTCGCCCGATACGCTGAAAGGGCGATTCGGTACGCGACAGGGGAATTCGCCCGTCAGCTCGGTTTCTGAACTTTGAGTAGGAAACCGCGGTGGCGCGTTATAGCCGCAAAGAGGTCCGACCGCGGTCGGGCGAATTTAGGTGGTACAGCGTGAGAACGCCCTAATATACGGGGCGTTCTTTTTTATATCGGAGGATTTATGAAAGAGAAAATCGAGAACCTGATGAACACTGCGCTCGCAGAAGTTGAGCAGGCGCAGAGCGTTGCAGATCTCGCCAAAGTCAAGGTCAGATACCTCGGCAAAAACGGCGAACTCACAGCGTTGCTTCGCGGCATGAAAGACGTGCCCGCCGATCAGAGACCGGTCGTTGGCGCATACGTCAACACGGCGAGAGACGCGATCACGAACGCCGCCGAAGAAAAGGAAAAGGCGCTCAAAGAGAAAGAGATCGAAGAAAAAATGGCAAAAGAAAGCATTGACGTGACTTACGAGCCGACCGAAGTCAGACTCGGCAGTCTGCATCCGTGCACCCTCGTGAAGAACGAGATCGTCGATATCTTCACGTCGCTCGGCTTTTCTGTCGCGCAGGGACCCGAAGTCGAACTCGACTTTTTCAACTTCCAGGCGCTCAACATTCCCAAGGATCACCCGGCGAGAGATATGCAGGATACCTTCTATCTCGGCGAAGACATGCTTCTCAGGACGCACACTTCGCCCGTTCAGGTGAGGACGATGCTCGACAAAAAACCGCCGATCAGAATAGTCGTGCCCGGCAAGGTCTACCGTCCCGACGACGACGCGACCCACAGCCCGATGTTCCAACAGATAGAGGGACTCGTTGTGGACAAGCATATCACGCTCTGCGACCTAAAGGGAATACTTTCTCTGTTTGCCAAAGAGCTTTTCGACAAGAATACGAAAATAAGATTCCGCCCGTCATATTTCCCGTTTACCGAGCCGAGCGTTGAGGTCGACGTGACCTGCTCGCAATGCCACGGCAAGGGTTGCCGCCTCTGCAAAGGCACCGGCTGGATCGAAGTCCTCGGCGCGGGCGTAGTCAATCCCAAAGTGCTCGAGAACTGCGGCATAGACAGCAACGAATACAGCGGTTTCGCGTTCGGTATGGGCATAGAACGCATTACTATGATAAAATACGGCATACCCGATATGAGGATATTGTTTGAGAACGACGCGAGATTCCTCAGGAGCTTCAGGTGAGGTGAAATATGAAAGTATCTTTGAATTGGCTTAAAGATTTTGTAGATATAGACGTAGACGTGCACGAGCTTGCGGACAAACTCGTCTCCGCCGGCTTCGAAGTCGAGGAGATCATAGACAAGGCGTCTCAGACCAAAAACGTCGTGCTCGGCAAAATAGTCAAACTGACCAAGCACCCCGACGCGGACAAACTTCAGATCTGCGCGATCGACGTCGGTCAGAAAGAGACCGTGCAGATAATTACGGGCGCGCAGAACGTGGCGGAAGGAGATCTCGTTCCCGTCGCTATGGACAACTCGCTTCTTCCCACCGGTCAGGTCATCAAAAAGGGCAAACTGCGCGGCATAGAGTCTTGCGGTATGCTTTGCTCGGGCGAAGAACTCATGCTGACAGAAGCGGATTATAAGGGCGCGAGCGTCTACGGCATACTCATAATGAACGGCGAAAAATATCCGCTCGGCACAGACATCAACGTCGTGCTCGGCAACGACGACGTCGTGCTCGATATCGGCGTGACCGCCAACAGAAGCGATTGCAACAGCGTGCTCGGCATAGCGAGGGAAATTGCGACCGTGCTCGGAAAACCGCTCAGAATGCCCGAAATCGGCTTTGAATGCGAAGCGGGAGAGGTAAGCGACTACGTCGACGTAAAAGTCGAGGACGCTCAACTCTGTCCGAGGTATATGGCGGCGGCGGTGCGCGACATAAAGATATGTCCGTCTGCCGAGATAATTCAGAAAAGACTGAGAAGCGTCGGACTGAGACCGATAACCAATTTCGTCGATATAACCAATTACGTGCTGATCGAGATAGGTCAGCCTATGCACGCGTTTGACGCAGACAAGCTGTCGGGGTCGAAGATAATCGCAAGGCGCGCCGCAAACGGCGAAAAGATAGTCGCGCTCGACAATAAAGAATATACGCTCGACGACAGCATGCTCGCGATATGCGACAAGGACAAGCCGTGCGCGATAGCGGGCGTCATGGGCGGCAACAACAGTTGTGTGGACGAGAACACCAAGGATATCATATTCGAGAGCGCGAAATTTGCGCGCGACAATATCCGCCGTACCGCGAGAACGCTCAATCTCCATTCTGATTCCTCCTTCAGATACGAAAGAGGTATCGATCTCGAAAGCCAGAGACTGGGACTCATGCGCGCGCTGACGCTTGTATACAAATACGGCTACGGCAAGATCGCAAAGGGCGTAGTCGACTGCTGCAATGCAGACCTTACGCAAAAGACTCTGCGCGTAGACGCGGGCAGGATAGACGATATCCTCGGTATCGTCGTGCCGCGCGATAAGATGGTGTCCATACTCAACAGTCTGCAGATAGAGACCGTCCTCGAAGGCGACACGCTCGTCTGCAAGGCTCCGCTTTTCCGCGACGACATTGAGAACGCCAACGATCTCGCGGAGGAAATAATCAGGCTTTACGGCTACGACAACATCGTCGAGACCCTCATGGACAAGGGCAAACAGACGGTGGGCGGCAAGACCGACGATCAGAAGGCGGTCGACACTATCAAAAATATCTGCGTGAACAACGGCTACAGCGAGACTCTGACCTATTCGTTCACCAGCCCCAGAAGTTTCGACGTGCTCAGACTTTCCGCGGACGACCCCGCGAGAAAGTGCGTGACGATACTCAATCCGCTCGGCGAAGACGTCTCCGTGATGAGAACGTCGCTTGCATACAGCATGATGTCCGTGCTCGCGTCCAACGTGCTCAAGAGCGTTAAGAACGCGCGTTTCTTCGAGGTGTCCAACGTATATCTGCCCGAAAGCGTGCCCGTCGACAAACAGCCCGAGGAGAGAGAACGCCTCGTCATAGGCGCATACGGCAAGGATGAAAACTTCTATACAGTCAACGAAGTCGTGCGCGCGATAATCGACAAGTTCGGTCTCAAAGTCACTTTTGCGCGCTCCAAACGTCCGTATCTTCACAGCGGCAAGAGCGCTGATATCTTCGTCGGCAAGTTCCCGATAGGTTACGTCGGCGAAGTGCATCCGTCCGTTGCGGCGGCGTTCGACGTCAAAGAGAGGCTTTATGTTGCAGAACTCGACGTCGCAAGCGTTGAAAAATACCGCAAAAAGGGCTATAAATTTGAAGAAATAGGCAAATATCCGCCCGTAGAGAGAGACATCGCCGTCACCGTAGACGAGAGCGTCACCGCGGCGGAGATACTCGCGTGCGTAACGAGCGCCGGCGGCTCTATGATGAAGATCGCGCGCATATTCGACGTTTACAGAAACGCGTCGATCGGCGAAAACAAAAAGAGCGTGGCGGTCAACATGGTGTTCAGACTGACCGACAGGACTCTGACCGACGAGGAGGTCAGCGCAAAAGTCGAACGCGTGCTGACCAAGCTGACGTCTCAGCTCGGCGCGGCGCTCAGATAAACTCACCGCAACATCGGCGCGCAAAGTTATTTCTCAACCGTACGCGTCGCAAGCCAACGGGCAGCGTTTCCCGTTTTAAAACGACTGACTAAAGGAGTGACGGGCATGGAACTTCTCGCACCGGTAGGAACTATCCGCTCGCTGTACGCCGCGATAAACGGCGGCGCAGACGCGGTCTACCTCGGTCTTGACGGTTTCAATGCCCGCGCCAAGGCGGTCGGATTCACAAAAGAAAATATAGACGGATATATAGACCTTTGCCACCTGCACGGGGTAAAGGTCTATATCACTTTCAATACCGCCGTAAAGGAAAGAGAGCTCGGAGCGCTTGAAAGCTACGTAGCCGCATGCACTCGCGCGGACGCGTTCATCGTTCAGGATCTCGGGGCGCTCGAGGTGTTCAGACGCTACGGAGTGCCGCTTCACGCAAGCACGCAGATGGGCGTAAACAACCTTCAAGGCGCACTTTTTCTCGAAAAACTCGGCTTTTCACGCGTAGTAGTCGCAAGAGAGAGCGCGAAAGAGGATATTTTGGCGATCAAAAAGAACACGAGCCTTGAGGTCGAATATTTCGTTCACGGCGCGCTTTGCGTCAGCTACAGCGGCTCGTGTCTTTTGTCCTCTATGATGAGCGGCGACAGCGGGAACAGAGGCAGATGCAATCAGCCCTGCAGACTTTCGTACACAAGCGATCTCGGCGGCAAAGAGGGATATCTGCTGTCTCCGTCCGAACAATGTATGATAACTAAGCTGAAAGAGCTTCAGGCGATGGGGATCGACAGCCTCAAGATCGAGGGGAGACTCAAGCAACCGCATTACGTGTCGACCGTCGTATCGCAGTACAGACAGGTGCTCGACGGCGCGAAAGCCGACGAAAACAAGGTCTTGGAGCTGAAAAAAGCGTTCAACCGCGGAGAATTCACCTGCGGATATATGTTCGACGACACAAAGGCGATAATGTCGCCCAAGGTGCAGAGCAATATCGGCATACCAGTAGGAAAGGTCACGGGAACGGCTAAAAACGCAGTAAATATAAAAGCATACCGACCTCTGAGAGAGGGCGACGGTCTGAAATTGCTTTACAAGGGACAAGAGGTCGGCGGCTTCGGCGTAAAAATTCTTTCAGCCGACAAAAATGGCAATTACACGCTTTTTGCGAAAGAAACGTACCCGACAGGAGCGGAAGCAAGATTGACTCTCGACTCGCGTGATGCCGACGAGGAGATAAACCTCAGAAAGATACCGATAAACATGCGCGTCGCGCTTGTAAGCGACGATACGCTCTCGCTGACCGCGGAGAAAGGGGAGACGACCACGGTCGCGAATTGCCCCGTGCAGGCGGCGACGGGCAGACCGGTCACTTCCGAAGAAATAAGAGAGGCGGTCGCTAAGCTCGGCGAGACTCCGTTCGGATGTGCCCGCGTTGACGTAGATCTCAAAGGAAAAGAGATCTTCGTGCCGCGCTCGGTACTCAACGCATTGAGGAGAGAGGCTGTCGACAAGCTGAAACGCGAATTGCTCAGCGGTTACGAACACCGCAGACCGAGGCTCGCGAAAACAGATGCGACGGGTGTTGCGCCCGCCGTTGAAAGGGCGGAGAGCAGACGGATCATCGTCAATACCGACGACTTCGACGTCGTAAGATCGCTTCAAGGCGAAAACATATCTATTAGTTATCAAATATACGATTTTAGCCGATTTATTTCTCGGATAGATATATTTTTAGGCTTAATTGAGAATAATTTCAACGTCTATCTTCACCTTCCTCCAGTCGTAAAAGGCGACGAAAACGATGTCGTCGAAGAAATACTTACGCGTTGTAAGGGAAAGATAAGAGGTCTGATCTGCGAAAATTATCACGCGCTATATCTCGCCGGAAAGTACGGGCTCGAGAGCGTCGCGGGAATAAGGCTCAACGTATACAACTCAGGTTTTCAGAGAGTGTCGGGAGTTGATTCCGTCATTTTTTCTCCCGAGCTGACTCTCTCCGAGATACGCGACGCGGGAGCGGACGGCTTTGTCTATGCATACGGCATTCTTCCCGTTATGACGCTTTGCCATTGCCCGGTGCAGGTGTCTACGGGGTGTACCTGCGCGAATTGCGCATACCGCGGCGATTTTTATTATCACGACAAAAAAGCCGATTATCTGATAAAGAGGATAAGGATAAAACGCTGTTATTTCGAGCTTTTCAATCCGTCTATTGTCGATATATCTTCAAAAGCGGATAAAATACGTTACAATTTGTATATAAATATGGTAAACTGTAATCGTGATCCTCTGCAAGTGGTCGACAGCGTGACGAGCGGCGGGCAGTCCGTCAAAGGCTCCAACTGCGCCCACTTGTTCCGCGGGGTAAAATAATATCGTGCCGTCATTTCGTTGTGACGTGCGTCAAGGCGGTTTATGACTTCGGAAAAAGAACTCAAAACTCTCGAATTCGATAAAATACTCAAAATTTTGAGCGGCTACGTCTCGTCAAGACCTGCCGCAGAGCTCGTTTTGAAGATAAAACCCGAAAATTCTCTCGAAAAGGCAAAAGATCTGCTCGAACGCACGATACAGGCTGACAGAGTGTCTTACGAATTCTGCTGTTCTCCGTCTTTTGCGATAGACGACGTGTCCGAGCATATCGAAGCGCTCAGGAAGGACGCGACGCTCGGATGCAAAGCGCTCCTTCAGATAGCGGGCGTGCTGAGGTGCGCCGCCAATTTCAGACGTTCAGTCTCAAAACTTCCCGACGGTGAATGCCCGCTGATAAGAGAATACGCAGACAATATGTTCGTCGACGCAGAGGCTGTCGCACGTATATCAGAATCGGTGATGAACGAAAGCGAGCTCTATGACGGCGCTTCGGTAAAATTGAGAGAGATTAGAGGCGCGATCAGACGCACCAACGACAAGATAAAGCAAAAACTCAGCGGCTACATCAGCGGCGGATATTCAAAATATCTTCAGGACAACATCGTCACTATGCGCGGCGACAGATACGTTATCCCTGTAAAAAGCGAGTGTCAGGGGCAGATACCCGGTCTCGTGCACGACAGATCGTCGAGCGGCGCTACCGTATTTATCGAGCCGCTTGCGGTCGTCGAACTCAACAACGAACTGAGGGGACTTTTGAGCGACGAGCAGAACGAGATCGCCGAGATCCTGCAATCGCTGTCATTTATGCTGTCGCAGATCGTCGACGGCATAGAGAGGTCGTTTGAACTGATAGCCGAAGCGGACTGCGTGTTTGCCAAGGCGAGATATGCCCGCGAGATAAAGGCGGTCGCGCCGCTTCTCAACGCCGACGGGATAATAGAGATAAGCAAAGGCAGACACCCGCTGATAGACAAGAACAAGGTCGTGCCGATAGACGTCAGGCTCGGGTCGGACTTCAAAGTCCTGCTCATCACGGGACCCAACACGGGCGGCAAGACGGTCACGCTCAAGCTCGTGGGACTGTTTTCTCTTATGGCAAGTTCGGGAATGTTCGTGCCTTGCGAGGAAAACAGCCGTCTCGCGGTATTCGATGGGGTATATTGTGACATCGGCGACGAACAGAGCATAGAACAGAGCCTGTCTACGTTCTCGTCGCACATGGTCAATCTGATAAGGATAACAAAAGAGGCGGATTTCAACAGTCTCGTGCTCCTTGACGAGCTCGGCGCGGGCACAGATCCCGCAGAAGGAAGCGCTCTCGCGATCGCGGTGATAGAATACCTGCTTTCGAAGAACTGCCGCTGTATAACCACGACCCATTACAACGAACTCAAAGAATATTCTTATCGCGCCGACGGCGTGTCCAACGCTTCTATGGATTTCGACGCTGAGACTTTCGCGCCGGTATACAGGCTTCTTATCGGCGTTTCGGGCAGTTCAAACGCTATAAAGATCGCTGCAAAACTCGGGCTGCCGTCCGACATCACGAGCCGTGCAACGGCGCTGCTCAGCGATGAAAAGGTCAGTTTTGACAGCATAATCGCGTCTGCGGAAAAGAGCCGCAGAGAAGCGGAAGAAAGCAAAAAACGCGCGCAGGAACTCGAAAGACAGGCACAAGAGGAACTCGAAAAGGCGCGCCGCGAATCTGCAGAAGTTCATGTCAAGAGCAAAAAGCTCGACGAGAAACTGGCGAGAAAGGCGACCGAACTTCTCGGCGACTACATGGAAGAAGCCGACGAGATAATAGAGAAAATGCGCGAAGATCTGAAAAAGGGCGACGAAGAAGCGTTGTTCGACGCAAGACGGCTAAGAAAGCGCCTCGAAAATGCCGCGCACAAGAAAGAAAGCGGAGAAGTCGCGGAGAGATACGAAAGAGAGGACGGCGAAATAGCCGTCGGCGACAGCGTGTTCGTCAAAAAACTCAATTCGACGGCGAAAGTCACGAGGATAGACGACAGGAAAAAGAGATATACCGTGTCGTGCGGAAATCTTACCACCGAGATAGCGTTCGCCGACGCGCGTAAGATACGGATAACACAGGAAAAGAAAACTCTCAAAAGGCGCGTTTTGCCCGATACTACCGAGGGGTGTCCGCACGAACTCAACGTGATAGGACAAACCGTCGACGAGGCGGTTTACAACGTCGAATCCTATCTTTCCAGAGCCATACTTTGCGGACTCAGAGAAGTCAGGATCGTGCACGGCAAAGGGAGCGGAGCACTTCGCGCGGGACTCCACGCATATTTTTCGTCCAACCGCTCGATAGAATCCTTCAGGCTCGGCAAGTACGGCGAGGGAGAGGACGGCGTGACTATAGTGACTCTGAAATGAACTCCTATTCTCTCGTATATAACTTTGACGCGAAAAAACCGCTCAAAACCGCTTTGCTCGTGCTCGCGTTCGGAACAGATATTTTGGACGTTGCGTTTCTTGTCTTTGCGATAAGCGGCGACTATATGAAATTTGCCTTTCTCGCCGCAGGTATCGTTCTTGGCATAGTGCTCAGGCTGAGCACTCTCAAGCTCGTATACGACGTGAAATACGTTTTCAGGGACGGACTTGAGGTGTACAGGATATATCCACACAGGCAGGAGAGTGTGTTGTCTATTGCGGGAGACTTTGATCTGACGTATTGCGGCGACGGCAGGAATGCCGATCTGCTCGCGCAAGCGGAGAAGCTGTACGTGCACGAAGGCGACGCCCGCATTTACGTCGTCTCTACCTGCGGCAAAAACTACGCGCTCGCGCTCGACGATTATATGCTTGCATTGATACTGTCTTTTTACGGCAAGAAAGCCGACTGACGCAAAACGCATATTCCGCGCTTTATTCTGCACGCGCGAACGCTTGCGGCGGCGGGCTATGTGTGATAGAATTATTCGAAGAAAATATACAGGTGTACAGATGATATATCTTGACAATGCCGCAACGACGGCAATGTTCCCTCAATGTTTGGATATCTATAAAAAATACGCAGTGGACGAGTTTTTCAACCCGTCCGCACTGTACGCGCCCGCGCTGACTGCGGCTAAAGCCGTCTCGTCTGCGCGCGAAAAGATTGCAAAAGCCCTCGGCTGTTCGGCAGAAAACCTGGTCTTTACGGCTTCGGGAAGCGAAGCCGACAACTTTGCGATTACTTGCGGCACGCGCCGTAAAAAAGGAAAGATAATAATCTCCGCAACCGAGCATGCCGCCGTCCACAACTGCGCCAAGGCTTTTGCGGAATCGAGAGGATATACGTTCGTCATCGCGCCCTGCGACCCGTACGGCGCGGTCATATTCGACAAGTTCGTCGACTTGCTCGACGAAGAAGTGGCTTTCGTGTCGGTAATGCACGTTTGCAACGAGACGGGCGCGCTCAACGACATAAAATCGCTTTGCGCGGAAGTCAGAAAGCGTTGCCCCGACGCGGTGTTCCACAGCGACGGCGTGCAGGCGTTCTGCAAACTGAAATACAACGTAAGAGATCTCGGTGTGGATCTTTACTCGGTGAGCGGTCACAAGATACACGCGCCAAAGGGTATCGGCGCGCTTTATATTTCGCCGAAGCTCAATCCCCGCCCGTTTATATACGGCGGCGGTCAGGAGAGAAATCTGCGCTCGGGCACAGAGAACGTCGCGGGCATCTGCGCGTTCGGATATGCGGCGGAGAGAATGAGCGCGGAGACCGCTGAGACTTTTGCAAGGCAAAAAGATCTGCAAAAAAAGCTGATCGCGAGCCTGAAAGCGGAATACGGCGGGTTTGTCAGGATAAACACCGACGTCGAGCGGAGCGGAAGCAATATCGTCAGCTTTTCGATGAACGGCATACGCGGAGAAGTCATGCTGCATTTCCTCGAAAGCAAAGGCATAATCGTGGGTACGGGCAGCGCGTGTTCGTCTAAAAAAGCGGCGGAAAGGATCCCTGCGGCTCTCGGTCTGAACGGTGCGTTTGCCGAAGGAACGCTCAGGATCAGCTTTGGCGAGACGACCTCGGAAAGTGACGTCGACGCACTTTTAGCGGCGTTTGCAGACGGTGTGAAATTACTTGGAAAATACAGGAGAGTATAAGATGAAAAGCAAAGTGATAATGCTGAGATTCGGAGAGATATTTTTAAAAGGCAGGAACAAGAGTTATTTTGAAAAACTGCTTATCGACAATATCAAGGCAAAGCTCGAGGACGTGCAATGCGAGTTCGTCCGCACTCAGAACAGATATTATATCGAAAATTATGACGAAAATCTGACCGAAGAACTCGTCTCGAGAATGAAAAAGGTGTTCGGACTTCATTCTCTCAGCGTTGCGACCAAGGTGGAGACGAATTACGACGCGCTCGACGAGACCGCTCTCGAATACGCGCCCGACGTAGAGTCCACGTTCCGGATCACGGTCAACCGCGCAGACAAATCTCTCGATAAAAATTCCGCGCAGATAGCCGCAGACGTAGGCGCATACGTTCTCGCAAGGCGCAAGGGCTACAAAGTCGATCTGCACAAGCCGAAAATCGAGATAAAGATCGACATCAGAGAAAAGGGCTATTCTTACGTGTTCAGAGATATCGAAATGTGCGCGCAGGGTATGCCCGTAGGATGTTCGGGTAGCGGAATGTTGCTTCTGAGCGGCGGCTTCGATTCTCCTGTCGCGGGTTACAGAATGGCGCGCCGAGGCATGAATCTCTGTGCGATACATTATCACAGCTTTCCGTACACGAGCGAGCAGGCAAAGCAGAAAGTAATCGATCTCGCTCAGGTGCTGACAGGTTATGCTGGAGAGATAAGGCTGTTTATCGTGCCTTTCACCGAAATCCAGTTTGCGATACACGAGAAATGCAGACCCGACTATATGATAACGATCATGCGCCGCATAATGATAGATATAGCAGAGAAAGTCGCTGTCGCCAACGGTTGCGGCGCGCTCATTACCGGAGAAAGCCTCGGGCAGGTGGCGAGCCAGACCTTGCAGAGCCTGACCGTGACCAACGATGCGGTAAGCGCGTTGCCCGTGTTCAGACCGCTGATAGGCATGGACAAGTACGAGATAATGAAGACGGCGGAGGAGATAGGCACCTACAAGCTGAGCGAGCTTCCTTATCAGGATTGCTGCACGGTGTTCCTGCCCAAAAATCCCGTGATAAAGCCCTCTCTCGAAATAGCCAAGAAAGAGCAGGCTCGTATAGAAGATCTCGAAACGCTTGTCAGTGACGCGATCGAAAATATAGAAACGGTAGTCCTCAAACCGCGTTCGTGACCGACAACAGGTATCTTCGACGGAAAGGTCGGGATCGGAACACTAAAACAGAACTGTAAACGAAAATCAAAAGCAATTGATCATGAATGAAAATCCCGACGAGATCGGGATTTTTTTTGTGTCGAAAACCGCGGTGAGATATACATGAAAACCTAAAGACGAAAAATCGGTTTTCGGGCAAGCGTGATATTTTCAGTCGCCCGAGTGAGTGATTTAATGTCGCGTTGCATTGTCGTCGCGTCGCGGTTTTATCGCTTTTGCCTGAAAACGCGTATTGACGGGATAGGGCGAGGCCCCGTTTACGGTCTCGGCATTATTAACGTGCCCGCTTTGTCCGATTTACGACTTGAAAGTCTCTTTAAACGCTTTTGACGGCGATATTATTATGAAAATCGGTTTATTTTAGAATTATTATAAAAACCGACTTAATTCATAACAATCACCAACCCACGGGTATCTGATATATTTCGCCTATTGTCTCTCTGCCGTCGTCGTCGATATAGTAAGGCACTACGACGTATCTGTTATAGCCGAATATCCCGTCGGCAATATCTTCCACCGTGACGGCGCCGCTCTGATTTTTCACTTCCGAAACCGTCTTGTCGTCCGTGAACAGCGACTTTTTGATCACTTTATAGCAGATATGCGGGTCTGCGGTGAACGTGATCGTCACTTTGTCTCCGTCGGTTTTCGCTTCAAACGAGTTTGCTGACGGGTAATCGAAAGATGTGTCTCTTTGCGCGGGTAAATATCTTGCGTCAAAGATGTCGCTGACGACGTAAGCCAACGGCGCGTTGTCCGACGCGATCACGAGTTTTCCTTCGTCGTATGCGATTTTGTCCAGTCTTACTTCTTCAACGCCTTGCGGAATAACGAAAGCACGGGGTTTTTCTTGGGTATAAATGCTTGCAAGATAATTCCTGCACATCAGAGTAGGCTGTCCGCCGCCCGTGACAGACGCAGACAGAGGGGTATCGTAGCGTTGCGAGCCCTGCCAGAAAAGCACGCAATCGGACGTGGTATAACTTATGTTGTACGCGTCCGCGTTGCCGTCTCCAGAAGCGACCGTGCCCGTCTTTGAAGCCACATCGAAGCCGAGAGAGGAGAGCTTTTTCGCAGTACCGTTCTTAGCGCATTTTTGCAGACAATTCGTCGTCAGATATGCGCTTTCCAGCGAAAATACGCGAGTTTTGCCAGCGTTTTTGCAGGAGTAGACCACGATGCCTTCGGGATCTCGTATCTCTCTGACAAAGGTCGCGGGGATATATTCGCCGCCATTTGCAAGCGTCAGGTAACCGCCGAGAATCTCTTTGAAAGAACAGCCTTTGAACGTACTGCCGAGAGCGAGCGACAGGTTGTCGTCGTCTCCGAGAGAAAATCCCGTCTTTACAAGCGCGTCGTAGCCGCTCTGTACGCCGATCGTCGTCAGCACCGAAACGGCGGGCACGTTGAGAGAATATGCGAGCGCGTCTCTTGCCGAGATCTTGCCGTAGTATTTTTTGCCGTAATTTTCGGGCGAATAACCGCCGAAATCGGTCGGCTCGTCTGTGAGCATGCTTGCGGGAGAGAGCGCGCCGCAGTCAAATGCGGGAGCATAGCAGGCGAGCGGTTTGAGCACTGATCCCGCCTGCCGTCTGAACGTTGCGATATCGAGCGAAAAATTGGAATAAAGCGCGGTTATCCCGCCGTTTTCCACATTGCAATCCATTGCCGCGCAAAGCGCGTTTTCGTCACTGTAAAGACTCTTGTCATCCACCGTCTTTTTTATCTTTTCCTGTTTTTCGGGGTCAAGAAAAGTATATATCGCATAGCCTTTTGCCCTGAGTTCCTTTTCGTCAATGCCGAGTATCGCGCTTGCTTCCGAGACAGCGTTGACGACGTACGTTCTGTCAAAATATTCCGCGCTTCTGTCGTCCGCGACGACAGGCTTTTCGGCAAGCGTGGCGTTGTATTCGTCCGGCGTAATCTTGCCTTGATCGAGCATGAGCGAAAGCACGAGTCGGGAGCGGGAGAGCGCGTTGTCGTAATTGTTAATCGGGTTATACTTTGTCGGACTTTTGACGATACCCGCGAGCATTGCAGACTGCGCTACCGTCAATTCGTCGACTTCGCAGCCGAAAAACCTGCGGGCGGCGTTCTTTACTCCGTATTCGCCCGAGCCGAAATACAGCATATTGAGATATGTTGAGAGTATCTCGTCTTTGCCGAGCCTTCTCTCGAGAGAAACGGCGAGACGCGCTTCTTTCAGCTTTCTCGAAAAGCTCTTTTCGCCGCTTAAAAAAGCATTTTTGACTATCTGTTGAGTGATCGTAGAGCCGCCTTGCGCGCGAGAACCGCTCTTTACGTTTGCCGCCATTGCTCCGAGTATACGTATATAATCCACGCCGTGGTGCTCGTAAAATCTCTTGTCCTCGAGCGCTACGAATGCGTCTTTCAGGTGATCGGGCACTGCGTCGTAGTCGGTAGCGATTTCGCCCGACAGGTAATAAGACGTCGGTTGCGAGTCTGCGTCGTATACTTCTGGCAGGGAATTTTTCAGCGCGAGGGCGTCGACGTCTATATCAACGTCGCTGTGAATGAATATCACGAGACCCGCCGCGGTCATTATCGCGAAAAACGCGACGACGGCGAGAGTTATCGCGATGACTTTGACGGTATTTTTTGCAAAAGAGGATGGGTTTTCTTTATTTGCACGCATAATAATTTATACCTTTATTTTGTTTGAGTTTTCCCCCGTTTTTCGTTATAATTGTTATATGCAAAAATACAGGATTATTACTTACGGATGTCAGATGAACGTGCACGAATCCGAGAAGATCGCGGGCATACTGACGAAACTCGGATACGTTGAGGCGGCTGAGAACGAAAGCGCAGACGTCGTAGTGTTCAACACCTGCTGTATACGCGACAATGCGGAGCGCAAGGCGATGGGGCATATCGGTATGCTCAAAACCGAAAAGAAGAAAAACCCGTCGATGATCGTCGCGGTCGTCGGCTGTATGACTCAGCAGGACGGCGCGGGCACGGCTCTCAGAGAGAAATTCCCGTTCGTCGACATAGTTCTCGGCACGTCGAATCTCGCGCTTCTCGAGACGTATATCCCGTCGGTCGCGGCGAGCAGAGACAAGTTCGTTGACATTGACGAAAACGAACGTCCCGAAGTCAGAGAGGACGAGACCTTTTACCGCACCAGCGGCACCAACGCGTGGCTGAATATCATGTACGGCTGCAACAACTTCTGCACCTACTGCATAGTACCGTACGTCAGAGGCAGGGAGAGAAGCCGCACCAAAGAGGCGATAAAGGATGAGTTTATGCGCCTCGTCGACGAGGGATACGGCGAGATCACGCTTCTCGGTCAGAACGTCAACTCGTACGGCAAAGACCTGTACGGGGGAGATTACGGCTTTGCGGAACTCTTGCAGGAGCTCGCCAAAGTCGACGGCAAACGCCGCATACGTTTTATGACGTCGCACCCTAAGGATTTCAACAGAAAACTCATCGACGTTATCGCAGAATATCCCAATATCTGCAACAACATACATTTGCCCGTTCAGTCGGGGTCGGACAAGATCCTGAAGCTGATGAACAGACACTACACGCGCGACTATTATCTCGATACTGTCGCCGCGATACGTGAAAAATTGCCCGACTGCGGCATTACGACAGACCTTATGGTCGGTTTTCCGTACGAGGAGGAGAGCGACTTTCTCGACACGCTCGACATAGTCGAAAGAGTGCGCTTCAGCAACGCGTTCACTTTTGTCTATTCGGTCAGAAAGGGCACGCCAGCGGCGCAGATGCCGCAGGTCGACCCCGAGGTCGCGAAAGACAGGATAATGCGCCTTATCGCGACTCAGAACAGAATCACGAAAGAACTTTCAAAAGAATACGAAAACAAGACGTTCGAAATACTCTGCGAGGATTTGTCGCCGTCGAAAAAGGGTTGCGTGTGCGGCAGGACGGAAAGCGGCAGACTGGTCACGTTCCCGGGAGACGCGGACACGATAGGCAAATTCGTCAACGTCAGGGTAACTCGTTCGCAGTCGGCGTCGCTTTTCGGAGAAAGGGAGGATTGATATGGGACTTTCACCGATGATGAAGTATTATCTCAGCGTAAAGGAGAATTACAAGGACTCGATCCTTCTTTTCAGACTGGGCGATTTCTACGAAATGTTCTTTGACGACGCAAAACTTGCAAGCGAACTTCTCGATCTTACGCTAACCGGCAGAGATTGCGGGCTTGAACAGCGCGCGCCTATGTGCGGCGTTCCGTATCATGCGGTCGACGGCTACATTTCAAAACTCATATCCAAGGGTTACAAAGTGGCTATTTGCGAGCAGCTCACTTCTCCAGAGGAAAGCAAAGGAATGCTGGAGCGAGACGTCGTGCGAGTCATTACTCCGGGTACGGTTATAGAGGACGACATTCTCGACGACAAGAAGAACAATTATCTCGTCAGTATAGCGGTTTTCAAGAATACTTTCGCGCTTGCATGGGCGGACGTTTCGACAGGCGAGTTCAATACTCTCGACAAGGAACTGACCGATTTTTCCGCGCTCGAGGACGCGCTTGCGACAATTGTGCCCGCGGAGATAATCTGCAACAAAGAGACGCTCGCCCTTACGCAGAACGTCTCGGACATGAGGCTGTCCAAGCTGCCCAAATTCCAGAATTACAACGAATGGAGTTTTGAATATTCCAATGCGGAGAAGGCTTTGAAAGAGCAGTTTTCTGTTGCAAGTCTCGACGTGTTCGAGATTAAGGACAAAAAGGCGTGCGTCATGGCGGCGGGAGCGCTCTGCACATATCTCAAAGACACGCAGAAACGCGCGCTGTCGCACATTTCGGGCATAAGATACGTGCGCAATGAGCGCTATATGGTGCTTGACGCTACTGCGCGTCGCAACCTCGAAATAACTCAGAACGCGCGCGACGGATCTTCGAGAGCAACGCTTATAAAGGTCATGGACAAGACCCGTACGTCAATGGGCGCGCGCAATCTTCGTCGCTGGCTCGAACAGCCTCTGCGAGACGAAAAAGAGATAAACGCACGTCTCGACGCGGTTGAGGAACTGATATCGTCGGGCAGAGTCAGGAGCAATCTTGACGAAAAGATAGGACTTGTCAAAGACCTCGAAAGACTTTGCACTAAGCTGGTATACGGCAATCCGTCCCCACGCGACTTCGTCGCAATAAAGCAGTCGCTCGAGGTGATACCTCTGCTGAAAAGTGAGCTGCGCCGCTGCGACAACGCTTTGCTGAAAGCGATCGAACAGAATATGTTCGAACTGGAAAGCGAATATAACATGCTTGCCGATATGCTTGCGGACAACCCGCCTGCGCTGACAAAGGACGGCGGTTTCATACGCGAGGGTTACAGCGAAGAACTCGACGGATATCGCAGCGCGGACAAGGACGGAAAGATCTGGCTTGCGAAACTCGAAAGCGACGAAAAAGAAGCGACGGGCATCAAAAATCTCAGGGTCGGTTACAACAAGGTATTCGGTTACTATATCGAGGTCAGCAAGGGCAACGTCGACAAAGTGCCGTTCAGATACGTGCGCAAACAGACTCTGACCACGGGCGAAAGGTATATCACGGAAGAACTGAAAGATATAGAGGACAAAATCTTGGGCGCGGTCGAAAAGAGCATAAAGCTCGAACTTGCACTTTTCGAACAGATAAAACTAGAAATGCTCAAGGCAATACCAATGCTTCAATCTACGGCACGCGCAGTCGCGACGTGCGATACGCTGCTCGCGTTCGCCAAACTGTCTGTTGCGGGCAATTATTGTCGACCCGTCATAAACGACAATATCGAAAGCATCAGCATAAAAAGCGGCAGACATCCCGTCGTCGAAGCTCTGATGAAGTCTGACGAATTTGTGCCCAATGATACCGAACTCGACTGTTATCAGAACAGGACGATGATCATCACGGGTCCCAACATGGCGGGCAAGAGTACTTATATGAGGCAGGTCGCATTGATAACGTTTATGGCGCACGTCGGCTGCTTCGTTCCCGCAAAGTCTGCGGAAATAGCGATCACCGACAGAATATTCACTCGTATAGGCGCGAGCGACGACCTTGCTTACGGACAGAGCACGTTCATGGTCGAAATGGTAGAAGTAGCTACAATTCTTCAGAACGCGACGATGAGAAGTCTGCTTATTCTCGACGAGATCGGCAGAGGCACGTCGACTTTCGACGGTCTTTCTATAGCAAAGGCGGTACTCGAGGACGTGACTGCAAGGATACGTTGCAAGACGTTGTTTTCGACGCATTTCCACGAATTGACAGAACTCGAGGGTACTCTCGAAGGCGCGGTCAATTACAAAATAGTCGCCGCCGAAAAGGATAAAGGGATAATTTTCCTTCACAAGATAATGCGCGGCGGCACGAACAAGAGTTTCGGTATTGAGGTAGCCAAACTTGCGGGTCTGCCGCAAAAGGTCATTTCGCGTGCCCGCGCCGTGTCCAAAGAGCTTGAAAGCGACGCGCACAAGTCTAAAATCGCAAAGTCGGAGGCGCGCGTTCACGACATGGTAGACATGATGGAGGAAAACGCGATAATGGAAGAACTCAGATCTCTCGACGTGAACAATATGTCGCCGATACAGGCGATCAATACGCTCGGAGAACTCGTCAAAAAGGCACTCAAGAGGTGATTATGGCAGACATCAACGTACTTGACTCAAGCGTATACAATCTTATCTCGGCAGGTGAAGTCATCGAAAGACCCGCTTCGGTAGTCAAAGAGCTGACTGAGAACGCCATTGACGCAGGCGCAACCAAGATAACCGTACAGATAGAGGACGGAGGCATCCGCTCTATATCGGTAACGGACAACGGTTGCGGTATGACAGCGCAAAATCTCGCGAAGGCGTTTTTGCCGCACGCTACCAGCAAACTCAAAGAAGCGTGCGACCTGGACAGTATCGCGACGCTCGGGTTCAGAGGCGAAGCACTCGCGTCGATAGCGGCGGTATCGCAGGTGACGGTAAAGACAAAGACGGCAGACGAGGAGCTAGGCTCCGAACTTTCCGTATCCGCAGGCAAAGCGGGGGACATCACGCCGTGCGGCTGCAACGACGGCACTGTGATGCGCGTAGAAAACCTTTTCTTCAACACCCCAGTGCGAGCAAGATTTCTTAAAAAACCTAAGGTCGAAGAAGGATTTATCACGCAGACGGTGAGTGCGCTCATACTCGCCAACCCCGAAGTTTCTTTCCGCTATATCGTTGACGGTAAAGCTGTTTTTAATACTGTAGGCGGTCTGGAGGACGCTGTTTTTCAGATTTATTCCAACGACGTCGCCAACGAACTCATTTATTTCAACGAGTCTTTCGCGGGAGGCTACAGGGTATACGGATATACGGGAAAGCGTTCGCTTTTCAAACACAACAAAAACTTTCAGACGGTGATAATCAACGGCAGGACCGTGCAGAACCAAACCGTAAGCGTCGCCATTTCGCAGGCATACGGCAATTCGATGATGAAACGCTGTTTTCCCGTATTCGTGATAAACATAGTTATGCCGTTCGACGATGTGGACGTCAACGTCCATCCGAGCAAAAGCGAAGTCCGCTTCCGAGATTCAAACAAAGTTTTTTCGTGCGTTTACCACGCCGTGTCCGTCGCGCTGGCAAGCGAGGAGGGGAGCGTCAGACTTGACGGAAAGCAAACAGATGTTCACAATTTTGACGAAAGCCTGCAAAATGCCGACGCAGTCGAAGGCGCGCCCGTACACAAAGATGCGTCCGACGCAGACGCGACCGCCGATGTCGCAACGGAAAAAGCTCCGACCTCACCGTCGAAGGTGTCTGATATTTCCTCTGTAATGCACCCCGCTTCGCGCGGCTTTGGCGACAGGCTTTTCAGAGAACGCGCAAAATACGACCGCGCGCTTGACGAGGCGATAAAGAGACAGAGCGAAAAAGTCGCGGTCTCATCCTTTACAAAGACTCACAGAAGCGTTTCGACTTCCGTCGCCGACGGCGCCTCGCGTGTCTTGTCCGCGCCCGTTCAAAGCTCGATATACGACGACGGCGAAGTCTTTGCCGAGATCGACAAAAAGCTCTGCGGCGGTTACGAAATCGTCGGACAGATATTCAATACCTATCTGATACTCAGGCAGGACGACGTAGTATATCTGGTCGACCAGCACGCGGCACACGAGAGATTTCTTTACGACGAACTGATCAAAAAGGTCAATGCCAGAGAATCGTACAGTCAGCCGATGATCGTACCGTATGTCCTCGACTGCGACAATGCGCAGTACGATTTTATCCTTGCTTGCAAAGAAAATCTCGAAGCTCTGGGTTTCGAGATCGAGGATTTCGGCGGTCTCAGCTTCAGGATAGGCGCAGTGCCGCAGGTGCTCGGCGATATAAATCTCGGCGTGTTTTTTGCAGGTATTTTTTCGGACAGAGGAAAACTCGGCAATATCAGAAACTCTGATCTTATCAACGACGCGCTTGCGCAAAGCGCGTGCAAGGCGGCAATAAAAGCGGGTGACAAGTTGTCCGACGAACAGATCAGAAGTCTGCTTGCACAGATGAAGGACGGCGTGCCCATGCAATGTCCGCACGGCAGACCCGCGATAATCGCATTTACGCGCAAAGACCTCGACAAACTGTTCAAGAGGATAGTATGAAAAAAATACTGATCATAGCGGGTGCGACGGCTTCGGGCAAGTCCGATCTTGCCGTAAAACTCGCAAAAAAATACGACGGCGAGATCATATCCTGCGACAGCATGCAGATTTACAGGCATCTTGACGTGGGTACTGCAAAAATATCCGCGCAAGCCGCAGAAGGCATAAAACACCATATGATCGACGTTGTCGAGCCGTCCGAAGAATACAGCGTATGGGAGTATTCCAATGCGGCAAAAGCTGCGATAGAGGACGTTTCGTCGCGAGGAAAACTGCCGATCGTCGCAGGCGGTACCGGACTTTATATCGAGTCGATAATTTATCCGCTCAACTTTGCCGTAAACAAGGACGAAGAAGTCAGAGCGCGCCTGCAAAAAGAATTAGAGACTCTCGGCGCGGAGGCGCTTCACGCAAGACTCGCAAAAGCCGATCCCGAGGATGCGGCAAAGATACATCCAAACAATACGAAAAGATTGATACGCGCACTCGAAATACTCGAGATCAGCGGCGGTGCGAAGCCCAAAGAAGAACTCCGCGAGCCGCAGTACGACGTATGTCTTATAGTCGTCGACGTTGCCCGCGACGAACTGTATCGCAGGATAAACGAAAGAGTGGAACAAATGTTCGCTTCAGGTCTCGAGACTGAAATCCGTGATATTCTCGCCAAGGGTCTCGCGGACAGAAACTCTCAAAGCATGCAGGCTATCGGCTATAAGGAGTTTTTCGATATGTTCGACGGCAAATGCGGTATCGAAGAAGTCAAAGAAAATATCAAGCAAAACACGCGCAGATATGCAAAGCGCCAGCTTAGCTGGCTGCGACGGTACAAATTCGCGCATTGGGTCGCTTGCAACGACACGGATACGATATATAATTTAGTCAACGAATTTTTAAAGGATAGAAAGGATAACAGATAATGCAGTTCAACGAAAATACGGTATCTTTGATACAAAAGGCAGAAGAGCGCTGCAAAGACGCTTTTGCGCAGCTCGAAAGAATTGCGCTCGAAAATCAGAATAAAGTCCTCGACGCGTTCAGAGAAAACAACGTAGGACAGCGACATTTCGCGCAGACCAACGGCTACGGATACGACGACATCGGCAGAGACACTCTGTGCAAGGTATTTGCGCAGGTTTTCCGCGCCGAAGACGCGATCGTATCGCCTCTTATGGTTTCAGGCACGCACGCGCTGACGGTTGCGCTTTACGGGTTGCTCAGACCGGGAGACGAACTTCTAGCGGTCAGCGGCGCGCCTTACGATACGCTCAAAGAAGTGATACTCGGCGACGGTATCGGATCTCTGAAGGATTTCGGCGTAGCATACAGGCAGGTCGATCTCAAGTACGGAGCATTCGATTATGACGCTATAAAGGCGTCGATAAACGACAAGACAAAACTCGTTTTCGTAGGCAGATCGCGCGGCTACGAATGGAGAGACGCGCTCGACGTGCGCGAGATCGGCAAAATGGTACATTTCGTCAAGGATCTCAAACAAGACGTACTCGTCATGTGCGACAATTGCTACGGCGAATTTGTCGACACGATCGAGCCGACCGAGGTCGGCGTCGATATCGCGGTCGGGTCGCTTATCAAGAATATAGGCGGCGGTATCGCACCGAGCGGCGGTTACGTCTGCGGCACAAAGGAATGCGTAAAACAGGTCGCGTACCGTCTCACTTCGCCGTCTATCGGCACAGAAGTCGGCTCTTACGCTTACGGTTACAGAGAATTTTATCAGGGACTTTTCCTCGCGCCTCATGTTACTATGCAGGCGCTCAAAGGCAGCGTCCTTTTCGGTGAAGTCTTTACGAGCGTAGGCTACAAGACCATGCCGCTCCCTAAAAGTGAATGCAAGGATATTATACGTTCGATAATGTTTGACACAGAAGATGAATTGATTTCTTTCTGCAGAGCCGTACAGAAGGCTTCTCCCGTTGACAGCAACGTCACTCCGTTCCCGTGGGATATGCCGGGATACGAGCATCAGGTCATAATGGCTGCAGGGACGTTCGTTGCGGGCGCGTCGATCGAGCTTTCTGCCGATTCTCCGATTAAAGCGCCGTATATCGCCTATCTGCAAGGCGGTCTGACCTACGAACACGCTAAGATCGCGGCTATGTACTGCCTTGAAAGCGTGCTAAACGGCAAAAATTAAATCTTTTGCGCTCTTGACGTCACATATTTTCAAAGCATACAAAATCCCGTCTTACGGCGGGATTTTTGCCGATTTGCGTTGTATATATCTTTGAGTGCTTCGCCCCTGTTCAAAGTGTTTATTCTTTTCGTTTTCATAAGTATCTGAATTGCTTTTTGAAATTGTGAACGTATATTCGCCGCGATATTACCGAGATTAAAAATGCGGATATTGCCGTTCAAACGCTAAGTTTTACTCGATGTTTTTCTCAAAGCACAGCGACATTATATAATAATTAAATCCCGTGTTAATCGAATATGCGACGATATAGATTTCGGTATGAACGTGTATTTGTCTGACGATAACGTCTGCGCCATGATCGCAGGCGAACGTATATTCGACGAAAAACCTACACGGGCATGCCGCGGCAAAGCGTTTTTTTGCTTAAACGTTTTAAAACAGGATTAAATTTTCGCGTATCGAAAAATGCGAACGTATTTTCGACGTAATATCCACACGGGTAAAGCGCGTTATTTTTATATCCTGCGATAAAAAGGTATTGCGATAATCTTTTTTTGAAAGACGAACATATTTTCATGCTAAGACAGACACGGGCGAGGGGTAAAAACCAAAAAAATCGAAAGCCTTACGTAGTTTTTGTGTTAAAACCTACACGGGCAAGGCATGCATTTGAGTGTTGACCGTAATGCAAAGTGAGATACAGATACGGCGCGGATTATATGAGATAATATGGACGCAATGTTGATGATCGCACGCATTAAGGACTATATCATATAAAAAACATATCCAATACATGTCATATCAAACATCAAGTAAAAAGTCGTTGCAAGAGCGGATCGACTCGATATTGACGTAGCAGAAAAGTTATCGGAGATGCCGACGTTGTTTTTTTGATATAGTCTTTTATAAAAAATGCCGCCCGGACAGGCGGCAGAGTGCGTTGAGAGAATAAGCGTCACAAAATGCGGTTGCGCATCAATCCTTTGGCTACGCCGAGTATCGCGAAGTCGTGAGAACTGTCCACGACGATGTCCTGCATTTCGGAATTTTCGGGGTGAAGGATGACTTTGCCGTCTTTTTTGTAAAAACGCTTGAGAGTGACTTCGTTGTTGTCTATCAGCGCGACGATGATTTCGCCTTCGCGCGCCGTGCTTTGACGCTTGATGAGCACGCAGTCGCCGTTGAGAATGCCTACGTCGCGCATACTTTCACCTTTGACGGTCAGACAGAACATCTCGTCGTCGGGATCAAAGAAGTCTATCGGCACGTGCACGCTTTCGTCCTGATTTACGCCTGCAAAAAGCGGTTGACCTGCGGCGATATTACCGAGAAGGGGAACGGTGGCAAAACGCGGCGAATCTTCGTCGTCGTTGACGAGTTCTATCGTACGGTTTTTGGAAAGAGAACGCCTGATCAGACCTTGTTCTTCGAGTTTGTCGAGATAATATTGAACGGAAGCGGTCGACTTGAAGCCGACTTCTTTGCATATTTCGCGTACGCTCGGCGGATAGCTGTTCTTTTTGATAAAAGATTTGATAAACGCCAAAGTTTTGTCGAGTTTTTCCTGTGTTTTAGCGTTTGCCATAATGCACCTCACAGTCTTACTGACTTAATTTTAGCACATATGTTCACATTTTGCAACAGGATTTTTAAATAAAATCGACAAATTTCAGCTGTTTTTTTTCTTGTTTTTGTCGCGAAGGGTCACTTTTTGCGCCGCGCTGCGCTTGATGTCGTCGCTGATCGCCGCATAATGGCGCTTGGTCGTATTGATGTCGCGATGCCCGAGGACTTCGGCTACGACGTAAATATCTCCGGTTTCCTGATAAAGCTCTGTGCCGTAAGTGCTTCTCAGCTTGTGCGGCGTGATGTGTTTGAGCGGAGTGATCAGCTTTGCGTATTTTTTGACGAGTTTTTCCACGCTTCGTACTCCCATGCGCTTTTTCTGAAGCGAAAGAAAGAGAGCAGGTTCGTTGTCGAGAGACGTGTCCTGCGAGCGTTCGTCAAGATATGCTATCAGAGCGTCGGCGACTTCCTGCGAAAAATACAAAATAGACTGATTGCCGCCTTTTCGGGTCACTTTGAAGCCGTTTATATTGAAATCGAGATCTGATACGTCCAGCCCGACTAGCTCGCTGATACGTATTCCGGTACCGAGAAAGAGAGTGATTATCGCGAGATCGCGGGTCTTGGTCTTTTCGTGAAAAGCCTCCTGACGCGTCGACGGCAGGCTTGCGCCGCTTTCTACCTCGTCGAGAAGCTGAGAGACTTCATCGGTATCCAGTCTGACGATAGGCTTGTCGTGGATCTTTGGCGTAAGAACTTTTGACGCAGGATCTGCGGGGATCTTGTCTTTGTTGTAAAAATACTTGAAAAACGATTTGATCGACGCGAGTTTGCGTGCCTTGGTCTTTTCGCTGTTGACATAATCCTTGCCGTCAAAACGGTAATAACTGAGATATTCCATAAATTGTTCAATGTCGCTCGTCGTAACTTTGCAGAGCGCGTCGAAATCGAACGTCCGCGCCTCGTACGAAGCGAACTGCGATGTCTCGGTAAACAGATAATAAAAGAATATCCGCAGGTCGTAAGCGTACGCAAGACGCGTCAGTACAGACGTGCGGGTCTCTATGCCGACGAAAAATTCGTTGCAGAGCGGCGGCAGGTCGCGACGTATTTCGCGTAGTTTGCGCGTATTGTCGATGTTTCTTTGGTCAAAATATGATTTTTCCGCCATAATCAAGCCTCATCATACGCTTATCGGTCGCGGAATCACGCACCGAATCGCCGATCTTTTAATAAATCATAGCACAGACTGAACTTTTTATCAACAAAATTATGGATTATGCGAACAAATTGGTCGAAATCCGATATAATATCCGAGAAATTATCAAGGCAATTGTAACTAATTATATGTAAATTTACCGTTCTGAACAGGATTTGAGAATATAAGGATAGATAAATAAGAAAATATATAGATCAATATTATAATGAATCAAATATCGCATTTTCAGCAAAAGCTTCGGCAAAGTAACAGAGAAATAGTAAAAACTTGAGATCTGTTCGTCAGATCGAACCACAAACGCATATGCGTTTTACCTTAATTAGCAAATAAGAGAAAATCAAAAGAATAAACTGAAATGTAAAGTTTGCCAAATAGAGGCATTACAACGCTAAACAAAAGAGCATTTAAAAAATTCTGAGCGATCATGGAGAATAAAACGGAAGCAATAGCGCGATCGTTGCTGACAAGCCGTATAAAATAAATTCAAGACAAAGTGCATCGCGAAAAAAATTCAAAATTGCACAAGGTTACATAAAAACGGACGAATGTTTTGTGGCTGAAACAAAATAAAAGAAATCAGACAAACCGTATTTTGTGTACGGATCGTGAATAATAATTTTGAAAAATAATTTGATCAAGCATGCGACATCGCCGTAATTTTTATCGACAAATATTTTGATTTTGTTAAGAAATATCTAAAAACACCACTTCTTTGCGCTTTTTGAAATCTATCTTTTCGCAAAAGTTGTGTTTTGCGAATAGATAGAATAAGGGTCATTACCCTGTTTTTCATTAAAATATCAGAAAACAAAAGCGTCTTTCAACCGAAAAATACATAAATTATATTGATGCACCGTGCACGCGTTCACTTATACCCGTCGGCAAAAACGTCGAGCCTATTGCGTGCGGTTTTTCTTAAAGCCCCCGGCTTTGAAGTTGTTTCATTAGCCAGGCACTGATGAGACAGATATGTTCTGCTCGTCTCAATCGTGGCGATCGCTCTTTTTACGTCATAATTTATAATGAAATAATCGGCGCGGAATTCACCGGATATCCGCTTGAAAACTACATTTAACAATAAATATGCACTTTTCAGGTCGATTTTTCCATATAACAGTAAAAAGCGTCATGATTTTTGCGATCATACTCACCGTCTGCAATTCGTAATTGCAATCAAAGTCCGTCCGAGTCCGTTGCGTCTGATCAAAGTGATCGTATCGGCGTGCAAAATCTCACCTATGATCATATATAATATCCGTCCGTTCAATCGTCAGGTGTTTTTTGTATCTTTCGACTGCTGCTTTAAAAGTAAAAAGTGTTTTCTGTCTCTGATATTCTTATACATTAAATAATAGCAATTAAATGGCTGAATAATTATATTTTTGCGATTAAAATAGAATAATTTGCCTCTAATTATTTTATTTTTTTAATTAAAACAGACTTTTGTTTGACTTGTCTGCTCTGTTATAGTATTATAAATTTAAGGAGAACGGAGAATTTATGGACAACTCTAACGTCAATATTGACCTCATCAGAGGTCACGTAGATACGATCATCCTCAAGTCTCTGTATTACGAGGACAAATACGGCTACGAGATTCTCAACGAAATAAAAGAAAAAAGCAAAGGCATGTACACTCTCAAACAGCCTACCCTTTACAGTTGTCTCAAAAGACTTGAAAAACAGGGCTATATCCGCTCTTACAAAGGAGACACTTCCAACGGTGCGCAGAGAGTTTACTATTCCCTTCAGCCTGCGGGTCGCGCGTTCCTCGAAAGCGATCAGCATCAGTGGGAATTCAGCCGCACGATCATAGACAGTCTGCTCTCAAGCGAAGAATTCGATCCCGAAAAGCATGTTGCGCCTTTCGATCCTTCGAGTTTCAGACCTCTGACAAGAAGGAGTCGTTCGACGGACGAAGCTGAGGACGCGGACGAAGTTCCGACCGCTGCAGCGAGGCGCGACGACGGCGATTTTACTCCTTCTGCCGACGATTACGTCATTCCTCCGGAGGCAGAAGCCCCGCCTGTCGACGAATACGACGACATTCCTCACGAATATATCGGCACTACATATCCGACAGAACGTACCGTCACGCCTGCAGAAGGCGGATTCAAGCCTTATGTCGGCGAATATAACGGCGAAAGAGATTATCCGGGCACCCCTGCCCGCGACGAATCGTCCGTTTATACAGAGCGCAAGGAGGAAGTCGAAGACGCGAGCCGAGACGAGATCGCAAGCGACGTTGCAGAAGACGATTATTCAGACGGCGATTACGGTGCAGATACGCCCGACGAAGTCGAAGAATACGAAGCTCCGTCCGACGCACCCGTCTCGCCCGTATTTTACGGTGACGAGCGCTCGGAAGATACTGTATCCGATGAAAAACGCAAAGAAAGCGACGATTATTATTCGTCCGAAACTTATTCTGCATACGTACCCGCGGGCTCTCGCGACGACAGAGATCCTGCCGACAAAGAAGAAGCGCTCGGCAGACTTTACGAGAAAAAACCCGCAGAAGCTCCCGTCGAGGATAAAAAGCCCGAGACGGCGACCTACTCCACAGACATCTCCGATGACAGATACGAAGGTTACGGCGGCAGACAGACAGTCAATTATATCGACACTTTCGACAGCATTTACAGCGTTCCAATGACGCAGGTCACGCCTTCGCACGCGGCGGCTTCGGCAGAGGACGACGAAAAGATAGATTATCTGACTACTTCGCAACTCAAGTCCAAGATGATGGCTGAGGGCTACAATCTGCGCCCGTACGTGAAGAAAAACACGAGCGAATATTACATCAACCAGTATTACTTCAGCAATAAGCTCAACCGAGACAGCTCGGCGCTCACGTTTATCGTCTATCTCGTCGGAGTGTTGATCGCATACTTCTCCACCGCACCGAAATTCGGTCACAACGTCGGCGCTCTGTTCGGTTTCATCGCGCTCGGTGCGCTCTATCCCGTCGCGATGTTCGTTGCATACTGTATTGACCCGAAAAAGCGAATAAAAGCCAATTTCAATGCCAAAAACGCGCTGATCAACTCGCTCATCGTGATCGTCAACGCGATTATACTGATAGTGCTGATAGGATTTCTCGCATGCGGCGCGAGGGTCGACAATATTGACTCGATGATGCGTCCAGTGATAATACCGCTTGTGTTCCTGTTGATGATACCGATAACGATCGGGATATATTACAAACTGTACAAAAGCAATCACTATCACGTGAATTGAATTCAAAACTCCGCCCGATGCGGAGTTTTACTTTGCCGTTTCGGATAAAAAGCGCTACAGATCTCATTTAAAACGTTCGCCGTCTGCCCGAAAGCTGTTTTCGTCGCTCAGCCCTCGGCTCTGCCGCAGAATTATTCATTGCTTTCTTCTGCTGACGCTTAGACGAAATCAATCGTTGTCGGTGCAGATTTTTTAATATACGGTCGGTTTTGTACGTTTTTAAAAGTTATGAAAATTTCGTTACAGATAAACGATTTACAAATTACGGTAGTCGGTCAGACCGTCGTCTCTGCCGAATTTTTTATCTCCTGCTTTCGCGTTGTCGCGATACACGTTTGAAGCCGATCTTCTGCACGCCGGGACGCGTTTTTTCTCACGGTTTGAAGATTTGTCCGACCCGGTCTTTGCAATCCCGATTTTTGCAGAGAGCGCGGCAAGATAGCGGGTTATCTCCCCTCCGTACTTGTATAACAAAGCGAAAACAGTCACGGTCGCCGTGAAAACAGCTATCCACACGACGATCCCCCAACCGGAAAAAGGTATCGATATAGCGCTTTTGAAAACACCGGCGACCCATAGCGCTCCGATAGGACGAGTGATAAGCATCATCACGAAAAACGACCTGTAACTCATCGTGCCGAGCCCGGCAATCAGACAAAGCAGATCGTCGGGAAAAAACGGCAACAGAAACATCGCATAAAGCAACAACACGTCTTTTCCTTCGGCAAACCGACGGTATTTTGCAAACATTTTTGCACCGCATATCCATACTATCAGCTTTACTCCGAAAGTTCTGCCGAGGAAAAACGCGAACATAGATCCCGCGATTATTCCTATCGACGAATACAGGATAGTTTTCCAGACTCCGAAAAGCGCGATGCCTGCGAGAGTCGTAATGGTGGACGGAAGCGGCAGAACCGTGACCTGAAGGAACTGCACGGCGATGAATACAGCTATCGCATACCCGTCGTAGCGAGATATGAACGCCTGCATTGCCGCTCTGTCGCTGAAAAGTCCGAGCCAGCCGTTTTTAATCGCGATAACGTATCCGACAAAAAAAATTATAGCGATAGAAAAACCGATGAATGAGCCTTTGAAGGCGATCTCGTAATTCAAAAACACTCCCGCAAAGCCGAGAAGCGCGAGAAAAGCCGCCGCGCTTGCAAGCAGTAACAGACGCGTCTGACCTACGCCCGCAGTGCCGAGAAGATATACGCAATACGCGCTCAGTCCCGCAAGCAACGCGGTGACGAAAGCGCCTGAAATTCTACCGATCTTAGTCATAAAGCACCGTCACAAATATATTATTTGTAACGACGCGATAAAATTACGCAAAAAATAACCGTCTTATTCAGACGGTTTGTTGTGTTTTGCTATTTCGCCCGTTGCGAGTTTGTCGCATCTGTTGTTATATACGTTGTCGGCGTGTCCTTTTACTTTGACGAATGTGACGACGTGCCCTTCCATGTGCATCAACAGCAGTTTCCAGAGGTCGTCGTTCTTGACCTTGTCTTTAGATTTGGTACGCCAGTTGTTGGCTTGCCAATCGTCTATCCAACCTTCGAGAAAAGCGTTGCAGACGTAAGCAGAATCGCTGTATACGGTCACCTCGCAAGGCTGATTGAGTTGTTTGAGTCCTTGTATGACCGCGAAGATCTCCATGCGGTTGTTGGTCGTATCCTTGTTGTATCCGCTGATCTCTTTTTCGTGCCCGTTGTATATCAGGATCGCGCCCCAGCCGCCCACGCCGGGATTGCCCGAGCAGGCTCCGTCCGTATAGAGGTCGACTTTTTTCATTTACCCGCCCTCAGTTCTTCACTGCGCTTTCTGCACGCGGTCATAGCGTCGATTACGATCTTATCCATCTGGCAGTTTTCAAACACGTTGACGGCTTCGATCGTAGTGCCGCCCTTGGAACAAACGTTGGATATCAGAAGCCCGAGCGGAACGTCGGGATTCGCCTTTATCATTTCACATGCGCCGATTATCGTATCGAGAGTGAGTTTTTTGGACGTTTCCTTGTCGAGACCGTTGACAACGCCGCCCTCGATCATCGCTTTTGCGAAATAATACGCATATGCGGGGCCGCTACCGCTGACGCAGGTCACGGCATCGAATTTATCTTCGGGCAAAACGCAGACTTCGCTGACGCTTTCAAAAACCGAACGGCAGAAATCGTTGTGCTTTTTGTCGAGAGAATTTTCTGCAATTACGGTTGCGCCTTTTCCTATCTGCGCGGGAGTATTGGGCATAACGCGTATGACCTTGCCCTGCATACCGAGTTTTTCGCCTATCGACGCGCTGTCTACGCCTGCCATTATGCTGATCACGCAATCAGCGGTGCATTTTATATCGATACTTTTGAAAACCTGAGGTTTGATAGAAAGTATCAGGTATTCACAGTTGCCCGCAACGTAGTCGTTGTCAGCCGTGCAGAAAATGCCGTCAGCCTCTTTGCAGACGGGATCTGCCGTAGCGATCTGAGATTTGTCGAGCACGCCGCTTCTGACGATGCCGCCTATGATCGCCTTTGCCATATTTCCATAGCCTATAAAGCCGAGTTTGTATTTTTTCATATTTCACCTCGCTTTTATAATTCTAACATAAGGACGGACAAACGGCAACAGTTAACCGCAAATATGGAAAAAATCGCAGATAATAATGCGGATTGACTGCAAAGACATTTTCGCGTCGGGAGCAAAAAAACGACCCGCGTTCGCTCAAGATAAAGCGATCGCAGGTCGGAAACTATTGCGTTATTTTTGCCAAAAGACGTCGTCAGTAACCGAGTCGTATCGAAATGCCGCCTCTGCACGGGCTGATTATATACTTGTGATCGATGCCTGCGTAGCGGTAATACATACGCTTATTGATCAACTCCCTCGATTTGTCATAATTGACGCCTATCGTTCTGCTGGGAGTTGCGAGCGACCGACTACCCGCCGACGTGTATTTTACGACCGCGTATGCGAGCCTGAAATGCATCGACGTGTCGTAATTCAGGCATTGCCTGAGCGATTCCTCGACGAGCGTGTCTACGTTGACGTGCCCGCTTATCGAAAACTTTTCTTCAGACGTTGCGTCGATAGGAACGCGTGCAAGCACCGTGAAAGGCGCGTCAGCTTCTTCGCGCTGAAGGATCACCGCAAGATAATACTCCGCAGTCGGGTCGGGGTCGCAGATATTCACCTTCAATTCTACGTCGTAATAGACGTCCGTGCTGTTCATAACGCTGTCACCGTCGTCAGCGTCGTATGTGAAACTATATTTGTCTCTGAGCGTTTCTGTCACATGACTTTCTTTCATCTTCGTCGCAGAGTCGTTGACTGTCTTGTCAATGCTTGCGTAATCTGAGTTCTGCACGTATTTTGCATAATATTCTTTGCCGAACTTTACGCAGAAATCGTTGACCGACGTCTCGAAGAAATTTTTACCGTCTCCGAGCGTAAATGCGGTATCAAGTCCGAGATTTGTCGTGGCTTGCGCATACTGCTTCTCTATCCCGTCGATGACGATCTGCGGATCGGTAAGAACGCTGGCGCTGTCGCTGAATATCTGAGTTTGCGAGCGGTTTACGCTGTCGAGCAATACGCCGTGTTTGCAGTCTATGAAAATACCGTCGGCGGACGGTTTCTGACTTTCGCATTCGTCGCACAACATATTGTATCTGATGTCGCGAACGTATGCAAAAGTCCTTATTATTCCGTTGCGAACGCCCGAGCCGTAATTGGATACGTTGTTGTAGACCGCAATATCTTCTTCCCAGTCGTTAGTCCTGTTGTCCCAGCCTGCGGTGAAATATGCCGAATAATCCGGAGTCTTTCTGTAATAAGTCAGCTCTCCGAGAGTAGCTCTGCCATAATGGGCGTCGGGCGCTTCGTAATATGTCTTGATAAACGATATGTCGTCAGACGAATTGTAATTGAGCTGTATGATTATCGTATTGATGCCGTAGTCGTACATATCGGTCAGATCGTAGACAGAGTTGCTGTTTCCGAACATAGACGGATCGACTACGTCGGGCATACGCATAAATGTTGCCGCAAACTTGGTAAGAGAGCTGTCCTTCACGTTGACAAGTCTCTGCGCCGAAACGGGATAATAGTTTTTCTTGTCGACGCACAGATAATTTACGACCGTGCAGTCGACGACTTCGCGCTGATTCTCGTCGAAATAATATTCGACTCTGAAATACTGCCTCTGATAGGTGTCGTGAGTATAAAATTTACCGCTTTCTTTATCGTAAGATTCTCCCCTGGTCTTATAACAGAGCCTTTCTACGACGATCTTGCCGCTCGTCTTGTCATAACCGATCTTGTAGGCATAGCTTGAAAAAGCCCTTGCGTTTTCTTCGTCGATATGAGGCAGATACTGAGGAAGCATAAACCATTGATCGTATCCCGGCACGACCTCGAGCGCCAGCTGCACTTCACTTTTTATATCGTATATCGTCATTTCTCTGCCGGCAGAAGTCGAACTGATCGTTGCGAGAGAGTCGTTGAGATCTCGGTAATTTTCAAGCGAAAACGCGAGATCATCAGATCCCATATACATCATCTCGTCGTAAAAATCAGAAAAATCCGTGCTTACCGCTCTTTCGCTGCCAAGTGACTTTGCAACTCCGTCCGAAGCGAGAATGTTTTCGTTGGGCAGATACTGCGCGTTTTCCGCCACGTCCGCCATATAAAGGTATTCTTCGCGGGATATCGGCGCGAGCACAGAATAAATATCGATAAAAGCCGACAACAGCCAACTCACTCCGATGACGAACACAAGAGCCGCCGCAACTATGGAAAAAGTTTTGATCCTGCGTTTTTTCTTGGCGGCAACGGCAGAAACGACAACTATCTCCGTCTCTTTCTCTCTTTTCTTTTGATTTTTCAGGCTGTTGATTATTTGTTTTTTCTTTTCGTCGGAAAGCACCGTCTTTTCAACCGCTTTACGGTATTTGTCGTTTTCAATCATTGTTGTCACCTTCCTTCAATAACCCTTTGAGTGTCCCTCTCGCTCTGCTTAGTCTGATATTGACGGCATTTCGCGTTCTGCCCGTCATTGCCGCTATCTCTTTCGCGCTGTAACCTTCGTAATAGAACAGATATATTATGCTTCTGTCGAGCGGCTCGAGCTTTTCAAGCTCTTCCAAGCCGTCTGTTTGCTGAAAATAAGCGGCGTTCAGATTTTCGTCAAGCGGCAGATTTTTTCTGCGAGCCGACTTGTAATAATCCTTGCATTTGTTTACCGTAACTTTGATCAGCCAACGTTTTGCGTGTTCCGCACTCTCGAAAGGCAATCTTTTCAGCATAGCCAAAAACGCCTCTTGCGTTATATCCTCGGCTTCATGCACGTTGCCCGTATAATGCACCGCGATCCTGTATACAAGGTCACCGTATGCGTTGACGATCTCGTCGGCAGATAATGTCTTTACTTCTTCCATTGAGTACTCCTTGTCTATATAGTCGAATCACGGTATCGAAATATTTCAACAAATTCAATTATATCTTAAAAATGCGACTTTTGAATATAGAAAGAAAAAAAATGCTTTATTTGATCGGTGACGCTTCGTAGGGAGAAGCCTCAGGCTTCGACGGAATAGCGAAGTTATAAGTTTGTCCAATCGCATCAAGTCGCTTTCGCGTCACACGCAACCGCGCAAGGAACTTGCGCTTGCTGGTCGAATACGCGTCCATTCCCCTGCAAAACAAAAAGAACGGAAAAATCCGTTCTTTTTGGCAGGGGAGACGCGATTCGAACACGCAACCAATGGTTTTGGAGACCACTACTCTACCGTTGAGCCACTCCCCTAAGTTTATTAAATTTATCCGTATGTTACGGCAGAGACGCGATTCGTAAGGAGAAGCCTCAGGCTTCGACGGAATAGCGAAGTTATAAGTTTGGCCAATCGCATTGAGTTGCTTTCGCGTCACACGCAACCAATGGTTTTGGAGACCACTACTCTACCGTTGAGCCACTCCCCTATGAAAATGTCGCCTTCATTTCTACGGCGAAATCTATTTTACAATGTAAACGGCAACAAAGTCAATCGAAATGCGCTTTTTTACCGCATTATTTTTATTGTGGGCAGAAAAAAGCGGCAAAGTGCACTGAAAAGGTGGAAAATTCTGCGACGTTACGCTATAATGGATACAGATTATTTCAGGAGCGTTTACAAATGGCAGATACCAGTATTTACAACAACCCGTTGATCACCAGATACGCAAGTCGCGAGATGGCGGCAAACTTCTCTGACGACAAGAAGTTCAGGCTTTGGAGAAAGCTCTGGATCGCGCTTGCGGAATCGGAAAAAGAACTCGGACTCAACATCACCGACGAGCAGATCGCAGAGATGAAAGCACATGCCGAGGACATAAATTATGACGACGCACGCAAGTTTGAAAGCGAAGTCAGGCACGACGTGATGGCGCACGTCAAGGCTTACGGCAAACTCGCACCCAAGGCAATGCCGATAATCCACCTCGGCGCGACGTCGTGTTACGTCACCGACAACGCGGAGATAATCGTCATCGACAACGCTCTCGATATCGTGCTCGAGAAGCTGGTAAACTTTATGGACAAACTGCGCAAATTCGCGCTTAAGTACAAAGATCTGCCCACGCTCGGCTTCACTCACCTTCAGCCCGCACAGCTTACCACGGTCGGCAAGCGCGCGACGCTCTGGCTGAGCGATCTGCTTCTCGACCTTGAAAATCTCAGACATCTCAAGACTTGCGTCAAGCTCCGCGGCGTAAAGGGCACGACGGGCACGCAGGCAAGTTTCCTCGACCTTTTCAACGGCAACGGCGAGACGGTCAAAGAACTCGAGAAAAAGGTCGTAGCCAAGATGGGTTATGACAAGGCATACGGCGTTACCGGTCAGACATATCCGAGAAAATTCGACTACAACGTGCTTTGCGTACTCTCGCAGATCGCGCAGAGTTGCTACCGTTTCTCCAACGACATCCGCATACTGCAGAATATGAAAGAGATCGAAGAACCGTTTGAAAAGACGCAGATAGGCTCCTCTGCAATGGCTTACAAGCGCAATCCGATGAGAAGCGAGCGCGTCGGTTCTATCGCGCGTTACGTCATTTCTCTGCCTACGAACTGCGCGATTACCGCGTCTACGCAATGGTTTGAACGCACGCTCGACGACAGCGCCAACAAGCGCATCGTCATCGCGCAGGCGTTCCTTTCGGTCGACTCTATACTCAATCTCTGCATGAACATCAGCGAAAATCTCGTCGTATACGACAAGGTCATAAAAAAGCATATCGACGCAGAACTTCCCTTCATGGCGACCGAAAACATTATGATGGAATGCGTCAAAGCGGGCGGCAACCGTCAGGAGCTTCACGAGCGCATAAGAGTCCTTTCGATGGAAGCGTCCAAAAACGTAAAAATGGAAGGCAAAGACAACAACCTGATAGAGCTTATCAAAGCGGACGATATGTTTGCGGCGGTCAGGGACAGGCTCGACGGCATACTCGACGCGAAGAACTTTATCGGCAGAGCGCCTCAGCAGGTCGAAGAATTTATCGTCGGTGAGATCGATCCCGCGATCGCGGCGACGGGCGTGAAGCTCGGCAAACAGGGCGAAGTCAACGTATAAGGTCTGTACAAACAGAAGTAAAAAAGCGGCGGCTATCCGTCGCTTTTTTGTTATTCCGCATTTAAAGAAGGTGTTATTCTGTGAGTTCGTACATCCAGTCGGCGTATATGCCGTATCCTTTTGTCGGGTCGGAAGTGAACACGTGCGTCACCGCGCCGACGAGTTTTCCGTTCTGTATTATCGGACTTCCGCTCATGCCTTGCACTATACCGCCGGTTGCGGCGATGAGTTTTTCGTCCGTTATCCTGATTACCATAGACTTGTCCGACGGCGACGACTGCTCGTTGAGTTTTATGATCTCGATGTCGTAATATTCAGGCTTATTGCCCGTCACCGTGCTGTATATCTGCGCTTTTCCAGGTCTTACCGACGCTCTGCCGCCGATCTTAATGCGCTCGAGCTTGTCTGTCTTTCCCGTAAACACACCGTAATTGCCGAACTTGCAGTTGCTTGAAATCGTTCCTATAGATACCGACTTCGTGCAGAAATTGCCGTTGAGTTCACCTGCCTTGCCGATTTTCCCTTTAACGCAACCCGAAATAAAAGCGTTGTATATTTTGCCTCCGTCGACCCGTATCACATAGCCGTCCTGCGAAAGTATTGCATGGCCAAGACAAGCGTATTTGCGGGTAACGGGGTTGACGAAAGTCGCCGTTCCTATGCCGGCAATGCCGTCCTGAAGCATAAGACCTATCCTGTACTTGCCGCTGAGAACGTCCTTGGCGGGGAAAACGCTGTACTTTCTGACCTCGTCTCCTCTCATTACGGATAGCGAGACCGCGCCTCCTTCTTTCGAATTGATAAGCGAGGCTACCGTCTTTTCGTCTCCGACCGCTTCGCCGTCGATCGCAACGAGCACGTCTCCGCTCCTGATGTCGGTATTCTCGCAAGGCGAGACCGCACCGTCGGCAGTTACGACTCCGGCTTTTCCCGTGATCATCATACCTTTGAGATCGAGTTCGAGCCCGAGCGGAAACCCTCCGAGCAGAACTTCTCGATCATCGCTCTTTTCGGCTTTTGACGAGCCGATGTCTATCAGTCCGAACAGTTTTGTCTGTATCTCTCCGTGTTCCTCGTCGAGCACGTTGACAGAAAACGGCGAAGTCGTAGCCGCGACTTCGTACCCGTCGTAAACGCTGTTTTCACCTGTGCAGAAGCCGAAATATCCGACGGCGGCGAAACATACCGCGATCAGGACGGCTATGCCGAATAGTCTTTTCATAGCAAACTCCTTACGCAATGTAGTGTGAGAAGAAGTCTGCAAAAATATGTAAAAAAAGACGGCTAATCAGCCGTCGTTGTTAAAAAACCTTCAGGATCTTTTCTTGTACGCGTTTGCGTACTCTTTCATCTCTCTTGCGTGAGGCAACGCGTGAGACCCGTATTCGCTGCCGCCGAGAAGTCTTGCGATTTCGGCGAGAGTACCTTCGTCGTCGAGCAGTTCTACCCGCGTGCTCGTCTTGCCGTTTTCTACGACTTTATTTATCAGGTAGTGCGCGTCCGCCATGCTTGCAAGCTGAGGCAGATGCGTGACCGCAAGCACCTGTTTATCGGTTGATATGTTGTACAGCTTCTCCGCAACGACCTGCGCGGTCTTGCCGCTGATACCGGTGTCGATCTCGTCGAAAACCATGGTCTGGATACCGTCTACGTCGGAGATGATATTTTTCACCGCGAGCATGAAGCGAGAAAGTTCGCCGCCCGAAATGACCTTGCTGAGCGCTTTGGCAGGCTGTCCCGCGTTGGCGGAAAACATGAATATCACGCTGTCTGCACCGTCTGCGCCAACGTTGTCGCCGTCGTAAGTTATCTCTGCAAAAAACGTCGCGTTGTTCATACCGAGCTCTTTGAGCTGGGCGCAGATCTTTGAGGACAATTCGTCGGCATACTTTACTCTGACCGCGTGTATCCTCTGAGAATTATCGGACAATTTCTTTTCGCAGGTAGCAAGCGCCGACGTAAGTTTTTCTATGTTGTACTCTGCGTCGTCGTAAAACGCGAGTTCTTCTCTTGTTTTCTCCGCATAAGCAAGTATCGCTGCGATGTCCGAGCCGTATTTTCTCTTCAGAGTTCTGACGAGCGCAAGTCTCTGTTCGACCCGCTCGGCTTCGTAAGGATTGTATTCGCTCTCTTCGAGAAGACCCTCAAGCGTTTCTGCGATATCCTTTATCTCTATCTTTGCGCTGTCGAGCCTCTCCACGAGTTCTGCATAACGGGGGTCGTATTCTTCGACGGACGACAGTCGGGACTTTGCCGACGAGACCGTGACGACAGCGCCCTCGTCACCGTCGAGATACGCCTGCGCCGTATTCAAAGCATCAGAGATCGCGCGCAAGTTGTTGAACTTTTTGCGCTTTGCGAGCAGTTCTTCCTCCTCGCCGTCGGTCAGATCGGCTTTTTCTATCTCATCAAGCTCGAATCTGAGCATATCCGTCTTTTTTGCGACGTCAGACATCGAGCCGTATTTTGCCAAACCGCTCTTTATCGCAGAACGCTCGTCGCAGAGAGCTTTCTGCGTCGCAAACAGCTCCGAGAGCGCGTTGCCCGCATATTTGTCGAGTATTACGATATGATTTTCGTCGTCGAGAAGCCCTGTTGCCTCGTGCTGACCGTAAATGTCGGTAAGCGCCTTTGCCACTTCTTTCAGCATGGCGAGAGTGACCTTCTGACCGTTGATACGACATGAGTTCTTTCCAGCTTCCGTCATCGTCCGTTGCAGTACGAGTTCGTCGTCGGTCTCTATGTCCATATCTTCAAGAAGCGCTTTTACGTTGTCGCAGGAAGAAATATTGAAAAACGCGCTGACTTTCGCCGTGTCTTTGCCGTATGAGATCAGCGATTTGTCCGCGCGGGTGCCGAGCACGAAATTCAGGCTGTCGATTATGATCGACTTGCCCGCGCCCGTTTCACCCGAAAGTATATTCAGCCCCGGACAAAAACCGATGTCGAGTTTTTCGATAAGGGCTATGTTGTCTATCTGCAAACTTTCCAGCATAGGAAATTACCACAAGTAGGATTTGAGGAGATCTACCGTTTCTTTTACGTCGGCATCCTGAGCCACGACGGCGAATATCGTGTCGTCGCCCGCGAGAGTGCCTATAATCTGCGAGAGATTGAGATGGTCGATGAACGCGCACGCGCTGTTGGCGCCGCCCGCGACCGTCTTGATCACTACGAGGTTGTTTGCGTACTGGATCGACAATACGCATTCTTTGAATATATTGCCGAATTTGACCGAGATCTTGTGCGGAGCCGCCTCGGCTTTGACGTACTTGTACTTCTTGTCTGCGCCGAGGATCTTGATCAGTCCGAGTTCTTTTATGTCGCGCGATACTGTAGCCTGCGTCGCGCTGAACCCCTGCTCGTTCAGAAGTCTGACGAGTTCGTCCTGAGTCTCGATGTCGTTCTGCTCGATCAGGTCGATTATACATTGTTGTCTTTTCGCTCTAATCATCATTCACCCCAATATGCCAGCTTCTTTATAAGTCTGCTGTAAAAACTGCTCTTTTCGAATCTTATAAACGTAGCCGTATGATCACACTTTTTTATCGTTATCTTTTGCGGATTTTCATCAAATGAAATAATCCTGCCGTCGACGGTCAGCCTCAGGTCGTCGCTGTCGCACGACAGTTCCACAACCGAAGAATCGCTGATTACCATCGGGCAGAAATGCAGTGAATGCGGACATATCGCGTTGACGATGAACGCGTCGAGCTCCGGGCTGAGAATAGACCCGTTGCAGGACAGTGAGTAGCCCGTCGAACCGGTGGGAGTCGAAACCATAACGCCGTCTGCGCGCACCTTGTCCGCTCTTACGCCGTCTATATCGACGGCAATGGAACAGATATTGGAGTTGTCCGTCTTGGCGAGTACGACTTCGTTGAGCGCGATATAGCTGTTGTCGCCGTTTTCAACCGAGATCATCGACCTTCTTTCGCAGAAATAGTCGCCCGTCAGCAGCTTTGCCAGCCCGCGTTCTGTCTCGTTGGCGTCTATTTCGGTCAGAAAACCGATGTGTCCGAGGTTTACGCCGAGGATCGGGATATTTTTTACGGCACAGTAAGGAACGATGTTCAGCATAGTGCCGTCGCCGCCGAACGCTACGAGCACGTCAACTCCGTCCGTGAGCTCCCTGAGGCGCTCGTGAGTGTCGTGTTCCTGCTTTCTGTCGCTGAAAAATTTATACGAAATGCCCTTTTCTTTGAGCAGGGACAGAAATCCCTTTGCCGTAGCTCCGTCTCTGTCCTTGTTGAGATTGGTGTAGACTCCGATTTTCATAATTCGATTATAGTATAAAATGAATAAATATTCAAGAGAATATACAAAATAGTTGAATTTTTATTGTAAAATCGAAGTTTTTATAACAAAAGAACATTCTCACATAGGTTTATGCAATTTTTCTTCACTTGAAGTTACTGCCGCGGCGTACCTTTTGCATACGCGCTTCAAGCAACGTCACCTGCGGACGGATATGCCGTACTGCGACCGACCGACTCCCGCGATTTTCAGTTCTTTCCTTTTGCAAGTCTTATCAGATATTCGACGTTTTTGCCCTCTCGTACAGGCGCCGTTGTGACGCCTTTGACAGTTAAACCCGTCTCGACGGCAAAGTCGCGTATTTCGGAGACGACTTTGTTCCTTACTTTTTCGGACACCACGATGCCGTTTTTGCTCAGATTTTTCTTGCCCGCTTCGAACTGCGGTTTGATCAGCGCGACGATCTCTCCGTCGTCTGCAAGCACGGACGTTGCCGCGGGCAAAATCAGCTTGAGGGATATGAAACTGACGTCGATTGATATAAAAGAGACGTATTCTCCGAGCACGTCGGGCGTGAGATAGCGCGCGTTGACGTTGTCTTTTACCACAACTCGCGCGTCGTTTTTCAGCTTTTCGTCAAGTGCGCAGTCGCCTACGTCTACGGCGTATACCTTAGCGGCGCCGTGACGAAGCAGACAGTCTGTAAATCCGCCGTTGGACGCGCCGATATCCGCGCAGATCCTGTGTGAAACGTCGAGAGAAAAATCGGCGAAAGCCTTTTCGAGCTTATAACCCCCCATAGAGGCGAAACGGTATTCGTCGCGCACTTCAACGACGTCGTTACCGTTGACGTTGTGCGACGACTTGCCTGCGCTGACTCCGTTGACCGATACGAGACCGTCTGCGATCATATTGGCGGCTTTAGTGCGACTGCACGCGAATTTTTCCGCTATATATACGTCAAGTCTCAAATCTTCACCTTGGCGGCGATCCTGCGCGCGATTCCTTCGGGATCTGTGCCCGTAACCGAGAGAACGTATTCGACGCTACCTTGCGGATAGGGCTTTTCATCGAATGCGATGACGCTGACGTCGGCGTGCACGCCTTTTTCGTTATAATATGCGACGACGCCTTCTCCGAAGCCACCTGTGCGTACGCCGTCCTCGAGCGTGAATATCTTCTTGTCTGCGACAGAGTCGAGAAGCCCGCTGTCAGGCGGCTTGATGAATCTCGCGTTGACGACTGCGACTCTGATCCCCTTTTCACCGAGTATCTCTGCTGCCTTTACCGCGTCGGACACGCAGATAGCGCCCGTTGCGAGTATAACTACGTCTGCGTCGTCTGAGGTCAGATATTCCCATTTTCCGAGCGAGATCGGCGTGTGTACGTCGTATTTACAACAGTCTTCAGCTTTGGGATAGCGGATCGCAAGCGGTTTGTCGTACGAAAGCGACCACTTCATCACAGCCTTGAGTTCTCTGCCGTCCTTGGGAGCAAAAACAGTCATATCGGGGAGCGCGCGCAAAAACGAAATGTCGAATACTCCCTGATGAGTCGCGCCGTCTCCCGCCACGATACCGCATCTGTCGACGCAAAAGGTCACCGGGAGCGAGTTGAGACATACGTCGTGAACGAGCTGGTCGTAAGCGCGTTGCAAAAAGGTCGAATATACTGCAAAATAAGGCTTTTTACCGCCGAGAGCAAGTCCTGCGCACATACATGCCGCGTGCGCTTCGGCAATGCCGACGTCAACGAACCTGTCGGGGAACTTCTTTTCAAATGCGTCGAGACCCGTCCCGCTCGCCATCGCCGCCGTGACTGCGAACACGTCGCCGTCCTTTTCTGCAAGTTTGCACAGTTCTTCTCCGACGATCTGCGAAAAAGTCGGGTTTTTCTGCGCAGTAACAGAATAACCGTGATATTTTTCAGGGTCCTTTTCCGATTGCGGATAGCCCTTACCTTTTTTCGTAAGAATGTGCACGATCACCGATTCGTCGCTCTTTTTCGCTTTGTTGAAAGCCTTGATAAGCGCCTTGAGGTCGTGACCGTCGACCGTGCCTATATATTTGAGATTAAACAGCGCGAAGGGTCTTGCGATCCTCTCTCTCTTGAGTCTTTCGAGGTAACCCGATATAAGACCCACGTTCTTTGAAATGCTCATCTCGTTGTCGTTGAGGACGATGATCTGCTTTTTGCCGCTGCAAGCGAGGTCGCTGAGAGCCTCGTAAGCGAGACCGCCCGTCATCGCGCCGTCGCCGATAAACGAAATGATCTGCTCTCCGTCGTTGCACGCTCTCGCAAGCCCGCATGCAAGCGATATCGACGTCGAAGCGTGACCTGTATCAGCCACGTCGTAAACGCTCTCGCACCGCTTGGGAAAACCCGAAAGTCCTCCGTCCCCGCGAAGCGTACGGAAATCGTCTTTTCTGCCCGTGAGAATTTTGTGGGCGTAGCATTGATGACCTACGTCGAAGATCATTTTGTCTTTGGGAGCGTCGAAAACATAATGAAGGGCGACAACGGCTTCTACCGCGCCCAGATTGGACGACAGATGACCGCCGTGTTCAAGCACGCTGTCAAGGATCAGTTGTCTTATCTCGGCGCAAAGGACGTTGAGACTGCCGAGCGGCAGTTTTTTTATGTCCTTTGGATAATTGACCGAGTCGAGAATGCCCATATTTACTTCCTTTTGAATAATTTGACCACGGAGTGCACGCGCCTTGCCGCAAAAAGCACTATGCTTTCGCTGTTGACGACGGCTATCTTTTTGCAGAAAGCCTTGCCTCCCACCGTAACCGACGCTATCACCGCGGATACCAGTATGGACGGGAGAAAGACGTCAACGCCGGTCGCTTCTGAAATAGCCGCGACTATGCTCGCTCCGCATGCTCCGCTCATAACGCCGCAGATGTCGCCGATCACGTCTGCGCACAGATTATTGACCTTTTCTGCGTTGTCGATAAGCATACGCGCGGTCTGCGCAACAGCGTCGTCGACGTTTTCGGCACGTATCCGACACAGAGAACACGACGTTACGCTTACTCCTATTACATCAAAAATTATACTCGTTATTACCATAAAAATCAACAACATTGTTGCAATAAGTATATCGCTGCCGCCGACTGCGACCTGAGAAAGGACGCTGGATATAAGCGAGAGTACAAAAGTCAGCACGACTATTTTCACCGCCCACCCCGCAGAATGAGAGGAAGGACGGCGTTTTTTCTTTTTGCTGCCCGAGTTGTAAAATCCGAAAAATTTGCCCACGTTTAATTATATTACTGAAACGCGGGCACAATTCTAAAATATATAAGTATCGATACCTTACGGTCAATAATTTCTGCCTGACAGGTAGTGGCAGAGAGCTATGAGTTTTTCCGCTTTCCCGCCGTATCGCGAAAGACACGCTACGGCTCTGTGCGAATAATCCTCTGCCTTCTCTTTAGCGGCGTCGAGACCGAAAAGCGAAACGTAAGTCTTTTTGTCCGATCTCTCGTCGCTTCCGACGTTCTTGCCGAGTACGGCTTCGGTCGACGTGCAATCGAGGATATCGTCGGTGATCTGATAGGCTACGCCCATATAATCGGCAAAATTGAGCAGATCTATCTCCTCCTCTTTGGTACAGCCGCACGACACCGCGCCCGAAAGCAACGCGGCGATCAGAAGTCCGGAAGTCTTTTGAGAGTACATGGACAGCAGGCTTTTTTCGTCGTATCCTTTGCCGTTGTTATCTGTCACGTCGGCGCATTGCCCGCCTATCATGCCGGTAGTGCCCGCGTATTTTGCGATATAACTCGCCGCGAGCACGTCGCGTGAAGAACATACCGCGCCGAGCAGTATCTCGTATGCCGAATTGAGCATCGCGTCTCCCGCAAGGAGCGCGATCGCTTCTCCGAATTTTACGTGCACGGTAGGTTTGCCGCGACGCAACGTGTCGTCGTCCATGCAAGGCAGATCGTCGTGTATCAGCGAATAGCCGTGGATAAATTCGACTGCGAGCGCGAAGTCAGCGACTTCCTCGCACGACTTGCCCGCGAACTCTGCGCCGAGATAGCAAAGCATGGGTCTTAAACGCTTGCCCCCGCCGGTCATAGCGTATTCTATCGCTTCTTTCACGGGCGACGGACAGTCGAGACCGTTAAGCAGATAGTCGTCGAGCGTTGAGTTGAATATCCCCGCGTATAAATTGATAAGATCTTTCATCAGTCCTGTTCCGTCCTGAAATTGCTTTTCTTCAGATTTTCGAGATCGCCTTTGAGTTCGGTGATCTTGCCCGACGCTTCTTCGAGCTTTTTCTTGCACTCCGCGGAGAGTCTGACGCCTTCCTCGAAAAGCCTGATGCCCTCGTCTATAGTGGTAGACGGGTCTTCGAGGCGCGAGGTGATCTCGTCGATACGCGCGAGCATGCTTTCAAACGAATCTTCTTTTTTCTTCATTTTCCACCTGCCGTTTTTGCGGGAATTCCCGCGTCGTTGATTTTTACGCTCTCAACTGCGGCGGTAGCGCTACCGCCTTTCGAGTTTATCGTTATTTTGTCTCCTGCCGAAAGTTCGGATACTTCTTTTATCCGCGTTTCGCCCTTGTTTACCGTAAAAAAGCCCTTTTCGAGTATGCTCACAGGGTTTGCCGCCGACAATGAAAGAAGCGATTTTTCATACTTGGAGAACTTGGCTTTGTACAGAGAACCGACCGCCGAAGTCATCGCTCCTGCCGCTATTCCGAGCGAAGCGTTTGCCGCCGACGCAAGCGCCGTAGCCGCGGACAACATTCTCGCCGCGGTCATTGAAAGCCTTCCGGACGACTGCCTGACTTTTTCGGCAAGCGTCCTCTTTGCGCTGACTGCGAAGTCGGCAAGGTAACGTTTTATTTCTGCAAGATCGTATGCCACAAGCTCTGCCGCCGCGGTAGGTGTTGCCGCTCTGACGTCTGCAACGAGGTCGCACAGAGTGTAGTCGGTCTCGTGCCCGACTGCCGAAATGACCGGCGTCTTAGCCGCGTACACGCTTCTGACGAGAGCCTCGTCGTTGAACGGCATCAGATCTTCAGCCGAGCCGCCTCCTCTTGCAATGATTATCACGTCGAAGCCGAGCTTGTCCGTCACTTCGAGCGCCTTGACTATGCTCGCCGCGCTGTTTTCACCCTGTACCTGCACGCCGTAGACGTTGATGTCGATGATGTCGTTGTAACGTCTCACCGTCGTGATTATGTCTCTTATGACCGCGCCCGTCGTAGAAGTCAACACGCACACTTCAGACGGATATGCGGGCAAAGGCTTTTTGTGCGAAGCGTCGAAAATGCCTTCCTTTGCGAGTTTGTTTTTGAGTTCCTCGAGCTTCAGCGCAAGCAGTCCCGCACCGTACGGCGTTATCATGTCGGCATTGAGGCTGAGTTTTCCGTTTTTGCCGTAGTAGGATACGCTTCCGCGCACGATTATAAGTTCGCCGTTTTTTGGCAGATAGGTCTTGGAACAGTTGAAGCTGTTGCAGGCTATCTGCGCGTCTCTGTCTTTCAAAGTAAAATAGGCGTGCCCGCGGACTACCGATATACCGCTGACTTCGCCTACCACGTCAATATCGTGCAGAAGTTCTTCCGCAACGAAAACGTTGTGAATGTAAGTATTGAGTATGCTGACGCTCAGATACCTCGGAGCGTTCATTTTTTCGCCTTTGCGACAGCCGCTTCGAGAGTATTGGCGAGAAGCATCGTTATCGTCATTGGTCCTACGCCGCCGGGCACCGGGGTGATATACGAAGCCTTTTTCTCGACGTTTTCAAAATCCACGTCGCCGACCAGCTTGCCGTCTACTCTGTTGATGCCCACGTCAATGACGATCGCGCCGTCCTTGACCATATCTGCGGTAACAAACTTTGGTCTGCCTATCGCGGCTACGAGGATATCGGCTTTTTTGGTTATTTCCGCGAGGTCTCGCGTTTTGCTGTGGCAAACGGTGACCGTGCAGTCTGCGTTGAGAAGAAGCATCGCCATAGGCTTTCCCACTGTATTGCTTCTGCCTATCACGACGGCGTTCTTGCCCGCGAGTTCCACTCCCGTGGTGGCAAGCATTTTCATCACTCCGAAAGGAGTACACGAAATCGTCCTCGGTCTGTTCATCGCGAGAAGCCCGAGATTTGTCGGCGAAAAACCGTCAACGTCCTTTTCGTCGGGGATAAGCGAAAGAATCCTCTTTTCGTCATAACCCTTGGGAAGCGGAAGTTGTACGAGAATGCCGTCGACGGTATCGTCTGCCGCGAGCGCCGCGACCGTGTTTTCGATCTCCGACTGCGGTGTGCCGTCAGCGTATTCGTAATGCAACGACTTCATGCCCACTTGAGCGCAGCCCGAGATCTTGTTTCTGACGTATGTCTGCGAAGCGGGATCTTCGCCGACTATTATGACCGCAAGGCAGGGCTTTCTGCCGTAGGTTTTCTCAAAATCGGCTACCTTTTCTTTTATTTCTTCTCTCGCCTCGGCTGAGACGACCTTTCCGTATATAAGCATATCAGTTTTTTCCTCCGACCTGTCTGAAAATGCCCGCGAGCACGCCGTTGACAAAGACGTAGCTGTCGGGTGTGGAATAGAGTTTTACGAGGTTGAGCACCTCGCTGATCGACACGGCAGGCGGTATATCGGGCATATATTTTATCTCGTATGCCGCCAGCAGAATAGCCGCAAGATCGGGTTTGAACATGCGGTCTATCGTGAAATTTCTCGAATTGGTACGCACGAGATCGCACAGTTCGTCATAAGACGACTCAACGCCTCCGACCACCTTTTTAATGTATTCCTTGTCGGACAAGTCGATCTCGCTGTCCTCGAAAATGGAGTTCATCGTGGGAGACTCCTCTTTTCTCTCTTTGTTGAAAAGCCACTCGAAGACGAGTTTATACGCATAATCGCGCGCTTTTGTTCTGCTCATATCATTCTCCGTGCAAAACCCTCCGACGGAACGAGCCGTCGAAGGGTCAGCGAAATTTTCTTCAGTTGGAATAGACGACGCCCGCTACGGTAACGTTGATCGCCTTTACTTTGTAAGAGGTCGCCCTCTCGACTTCTGTCTTGATCTTCTCCTGCAGACCTGCCATGACTCTCGGAATGACGTGACCGTAGTATACGTTGACAGAAATGTCGATTATCGCGGTCATATCGTCGTAAAGCTCTACGGTAATCGCGTTGTTCCTGTTCTTACCGCGCTTTTTCGTCCTCGTCAGACCCGCTTCGTAGGACACGGACGCTATGCCGTCGACCTGTGAAGCCGCACTGCCTGCGACAGAAGTGATGATATTGACGTAAGTCTCTTTAGCCTGGTAGTTGTCCTGAGACATATCGCACCTCCGAATATGACTTTATTGTATCATATCCGCGCGCGCTTGACAAGCGGTTAAGCGGTATAAGGCACGACAACTACTTCAGACGCGGTATAATCGGTTTCTTCGAGAATGACGTTGAGTATCTGCGCAACTTCCTGAGATTCGAGTTCGCTCTTGTTGACGATGACGTTGACGTTGTTGGTGCTCATCGTCACGACTGCGTCGTCAAATCCCTTCGCCTTGATGAGACTCTCGATGACGAGTTCGGCTTCGATATTGTTGAGAAGGTCCTGCTTCATCGTCTCGGCTGTCGCCTTTGCGTCGTCGGTAGAGGTCTCGGAAGCTATGATCGCGTCGAGATAGCTCATCTCCTCGGCTCTCGCGGTCTCACGGCTCGTGCGGTATGTACTGAAGAAGGTCTCGACCGCGTCGCCGTCGTTGAGCTGCCCGGTCTCCTGAGTGCCTGAGAACCAGTCGCTGTTGAGAGCGAAGTTGAGCACTCCGGTAAGCACGAGAAGCGCGACCATACTGCAAAGGATGATCACCTTTTTTGCGTTGGGGGAAAGCTGTTTCTTAACTTTCACTGCCTGTGTCTGTTCTGCCATAAAATACCTCCATGGATTTGAAAAAATATATTTTTTGCCTTACGGCTTGCTTTGTCTGCGTCTGTTTAATTATATTGTCGGTCATTTCATTTTATACACCTTGATTTTGCCGCCGTCCACGTCGAGCAACGCGCAGAGTGCGTCTATTATCCTTATTCTGACGTAGACGTCGTCTCCTCCTTCTGCTACGACTACGATGCCCTCGATCGCGGCGGGTTTGGTCGAAATTATCAGAGGCTGCTGTCTGCCGTCGGAAGTTATTATCACGGGCGACGACGTAGTCGTCGAATTTTCCACCACCCGACTGCTGTTGTCGTCGCTGTCCGTCGTGACCGTCGTCACGGTCTCCTCGTCGTAAGCGATGACGTAACTGTCCGACCCGTCGTAAGTGATAAGCACCTCGCACTTGCCTACGCCCTCTATCTCGGAGATGATTGCGGCAACTTTTTCTGCGGTATCTTCACCGCCGTCCGACGTTTCTGCGTTAGTCCCGCCTGAAAACTCCTCATAGGCGAAATACGCGACGATCAGTATTACGCAGAGCGCCGCGACGATTATCAGCTCTATATGTCTGACGCTCCTTATCTTCTGCAAAATTCCGATTTTCTTGTTGGGATCGTTATTTGTTGTCATATACCCTCACGTCGTCGCAGTTTACTGCGTTTTTTACTATCGAAATTATCTCGGCCTCGCACTCGTCTTTATTCTTGTCGGTGAGCGTGAGATCCACGTTGACCCTGTCAATTTCATATATGTCGGACGCCGCCGCAAAAATTACAACCTTTGCGCCTTCGTAACCGCGAAGATTGAGAGAATTTGTAATTTTATGTTCGTCGCTTTGCTTCCTGTCGTCGTTTACGGCTTCGACAAACGCGTAGTCTGTATCGAACGCGCTGTCGGAATATTGCGAAAAATCGATATCCGACTTGAGCGCTTTTGCTATAGGAGAAGCTATGACGAGCACCACGATCAGCGCGTATACGCCCTTGACGTACTTATTGCTCTCACCTTCGGGCGTCAGCACGTCGATGAGCACTCCGACGACTACAACGCCGACTATAGACATTATCCACCCCGTCATATTACCCCCACGTTGCAGGTTGCTACAATGAGCATCACGGTCACTATGAACATAAATCCTACACCGAGCACTATTGCTATCAGCACTCCGAGATTTTTCGAAAGTCCCGTCAGCATTGCCGAAAACCTCTCGTCGGACAGCGGCTCTATCAGCCCGCCGACGAGCTTCAGACCGAGAGAAAAGACGGCAATTTCTATCACCGGAGCTACTACCGCGGCGATTATAAGCAGGGTTATCACGAGCCCCGCCGAGTTTTTTATCAGTACTATTCCCGCGAGAACAAGATCGAAGCCGTCCGAAAGATAACCGCCGAGAAGCGGCACGTAACTCTGAAGCGCGAACTTCGCTGTCTTGACAGACACCGTATCCGCTATCGCGCCGGTCAGTCCCTGGACCGACAAAAAGGTCGCGAATATCCCGAATACTCCGCCCAGCACGAAGTTGGCACAGCTTTTGAAAAACGAGGTCAATTTGTTGAGTTTTATGTTCTTGCTCAGATTGCCCACTATCCCCGTCACCGTTGCGGCGATGAACAGCGGCAGCACGAGCTTGGTAACCACGGCGGTCACTCCCGTTGTCAGCACGGCAGTCATGGGTCTGTAAACGGACGAAGTCGTCGTCGCTCCGAGCGCGGTTAGCAGAGTCAGAAGAAGCGGGAACGAAGCGTTCATCAGCGATTGCATTGAGTTGACGGTTGCCGACGCTTTTACGAGAAGTGAGACGACTTTAGCCGCTACCAGCGCGATCATCGCCGCATAACATGCGAAATATATAAGTTCGGTAGTGCTTTTTTTTAGAAAACCGCCGGAAAATCCGCCGACTACGGCATATAGTACCGCTATCGCGAAGATCGACACGAGCGTGGGAAGTGCGTCCGTTACGGAACTTGATACCGCATTTGTCAGCGCGGACATAAGCGCCTTGCCGTCGGTATCGTATTTTCCGCCGATAACGTCCTTGACGGCTTGAAGAAAGCCGCCGTCCGATAAGCCCGTACCGCCGTCGCCGTATTCGCTCAGCCAGTTTTCGAGTTGAGAAAGATCGAGCTCGCCCAGCTTGTCCCCGATCTCCTCTTCGAGTTTGCTTTCCGCGTCGTCGTCGGCGTAGACCGTCGCACCGCAGAGCGCGACCGCAAACGCGATCAGAAATACTATTGTCAACGTCTTTTTCAATGCGTTTTTCATACGAGTTTTGCCACCGTGTCAATCAGCGCGTTTACTATCGGGAGCGCGGTGAGAAATATGGCGATTTTTCCCCCGAGAGCTATTTTTTTGGATATTCCTCCGCAGTCGAGATCGTCGCACAGACCGCATGCGTACTCGGTCAGATATCCTATGCCGACTATCTTGAGCAGTACGGCAAACAGCTCGGAATCCATGCCCGTTCTGTCCACGATCTCCTGAAGCGATACGAGCACCGAAGCGAGAGCTTTGATGCAGATTATCAGTATCACGATACCCGTCGCTACGGCGGCGAGCGCCGCATACTGCCCGTCCGTTTTTTTAAGAAGCAGGCAGGCGATGGCGCCGATAATACCAATTGCTATGAGCCTGAAAACGTCCATCAGTAAAGACTCAGCACGGATTTGAGACTGTCGAACAGACCGCCGAGCATGTCGAGCACCATCATCAGCACTATCACGAGCCCCGTCAGGGTCACAAGCGTTGCTATCTCGTCCTTGTCGCTCTTTTTGAGCACGGTATTTATGATTGCGGTAAGCAGACCTACCCCCGCTATCTTGAATATTATCCCAACGTCCATATTTCCTCCGTTTCAGGCTGCGAGCAACATTGCGGCAAGCCCTGCGAGTATGCCGAGTTTGAAGGACAAAGCACCGTATTTTTTGTAATTTTGCCGCGCAGTTTCAGTTATCGGTGCAAACAGCGCCTTGTATCTCGCAAGTTCCGCAAGCTGTGTATCGAGATCGGATTTTCCGAGCGAGAAAAGCATTTCGGCGAGTAACCCATGCTCATACCCGTTCAGAAGCCTCGTTTTTGTCGCGTTTTTACAGTCCTCCTTGCTTACCGAGCCGCTTTTCAACAGGGACAGATATGCGTTCAGTATTCTTGCGAGATCGTCTTTTTTGTCGGATACGAAATTTTCCGTAAGCTCACCGAGCGTGCTCTGAAGAAAAGACATTCCCTTTTCGAGCGAGTCGACGTAGGCGGTTATGCCGACGAACAGATTGCTCCTCTTGCGGTAATGCGCACCGACTGCGTAACCCACATAGCCCGAGCAGACGAAAAGTATTGCGCCTAACGCGACGTTGAACAATTCTTCAACCTCTCTTTGTCTGTGATATTCACGACTTTCCCGAGTTCTCCGAGTTCTACGAAATATCTGAATATGCCGCCGAGCGCGCCGTAGGTCTTATCTTTCAGCAGGCTCAGAGCGTCTTTCGCGTGGACGGTCGCAACGACTTTGACGCCCGAGCGACATATGTCGTTGAGGCAGTCTATCTCCTCTTTGCCGAATATCTCGTCGGTTGCTATCACGTCCGGTCTCATCGCTCTGACTGCGCCTTCGTAACCGCCTTTCTTGGACGAAAACAGCAAGACGTCGGTGTTAGGTCCGAGATCTGTGGTGGGTATACCGTTGACCGCGGCGCAAAGTTCGTTCCTTTCGTCGACTACGACTATGTTTTTGCCGCTCTCCGAGAGCAGTCTGACGAACTCTCTCAATATCGTTGTCTTTCCCATGCCGGGCGGGGAAATTATCAGCGTGTTGTCAAAGTCATTGACTATACCCGTGAGCGCTTCGGCGCATCCGAATATCTGCCTCGGTACTCTTATGCAGAGAAAATTGATGTTTTTCAGCGTAAAAAGTCTGCCGTTTTTGTAAACGCCCTCGCCGGATACTCCGATCCTGACGCCGTCGTCGCAACTGAGAAAGCCGTTGACAAGCTGATTGTTGACTGCGTATACAGAGTGTTTTGTCGCGACGGCGAGCACGTAGTCGACGTCGTCCTTCGTCACGGTATAGGTGTGTCCGTCCCTGTCTGCGGGAAAATAATATCTGCCGTATTCCGCGACAGACAACGGCTTTCCCGTCCTCATTCTTATCTCTGTCAGTTTGTCGGTATCGACGCGTGAAAAAATCAGTTCTCTGATTCTTTCCGGCAACAGATCTTTCAGCATATCCACCTCCGCAACTCATCTTTAAACCTGTAAACGACAAGCGTTTATTACTTTTTCAGCGAACTCAACAAGCATAAATCTTTGAAAGCCGTTGCGTCGCCCCGTACGCTCTCACAGTCAGACTGCACGACCGTCCGATTTTTTCACTTGTAAACGTTGACCGTATGTTATGTGACAACGTTCCCTACAAAACATTATCTCTGAAATGCCGCGGTGGTCGTCCGGCGCTTGTGGCGATAGCAAGTCATTTTCGAGTGAATTATCGATGTATTTTGACGGTTTCAACATTTTTACTGCTTTTAACTGTCGCGGCAAACGCGTTATCATAGTTTTTCATCAGATCACCGCCCGCAAATACGATCACGTATATCCTGCAAATACGTCGGTAGACACGTCGTGCGCTAACAATGCGTATATGCGGATAACGTATGTATCACAAATACGACGATCGAGGTTTATAACGTCATTTCGTCAATTTACTCTCATCACATAAATTCCACCGACTGCCGCGATCAATGCGGTACATACGCTTTTGCAAGTAAAAACAGCTTAAGACTCAATATGCTGTCATTTTATCGCTCAACAGTCGTTGTCACGTATGCGACTTGTCGGACGGAAGCTTCCCGTATCTCTTGCGGCACACAATAATCTATGCGGACAAGTCGCCGCTATTCTCAACAGTCAAAATTTTACAAAATTTGCGAAAAAAATATCGTCTGCATAGTTTGGATTTGATCTTACATATCGGCTCAATAGTCTTGCGGCGGCTCTCACGTGAAGATCAAATATTTAATTAAAGGTTGTAATTTGGTTGGTTTTACAAAGAAATTGTCTTAAATTGTTCTGAATTATCGCAGTTTTCATAATAAAAGCAAAATATCGCCGTCTCCGCTCTGTCATATTGCAGACGCGCCCCCGTTTATGAGCATAGAGATACGAAAAGCGTTGAAAATAAACCTGATACGATCAAAGCTCTACTCTTTACGCGTAAAAAGTTGAGAATTCAGACGGATTATCCTGCGAGAAAAGTTTACGGCAACGAACGGCGCTCTCTGAGAACAGTTAAAATATCGATTTTGAGTAAAAAAATTGCCGCGACCAAAAAGGCCGCGGCTGAAATATCCGATTTGCGTTATACTCTCGACATATAAGAACCGGTGCGGGTGTCAACTCTGATCGTATCGCCTTCGTTTACAAAGAGCGGCACGTTGAGCGTATAGCCCGTCTCGAGCGTTGCGGGTTTGGTCGCATTGGTCGTGGTGTTGCCCTTGACGCCGGGTTCGCTGTGGACGATCTTGAGTTCGACGAAGTTGGGAGCTTCGACGGAGAACGGGTTGCCGTTGTAGAAAGATACGGTAACTTCACCGTTTTCGGGGACGAACTGAAGCGCTTCTTCGCAGACTTCCTTGTTGAGCGGGATCATATCGAAAGTCTCGTTGTCCATGAAATAATAGAGATCGCCGTCGTTGTAGGAATAGACCATAGTCTTGCGCTCGATGTGCGCCGTCGGGAACTTGTCCGTCGGGTTGAAAGTCATTTCGATAACGCCGCCAGAAATGACGTTGCGCAGTTTTGTTCTTACGAACGCCGCGCCTTTGCCCGGTTTGACGTGCAAAAAGTCAACGATAGTCATGACCTTGCCGTCCATCTCGAAAGTAATGCCTTTTCTGAAATCGCCTGCCAATATAAAATCAGCCATAAAAAACCTCCATTTTGCTTGCTAAGTTTTTATCGACTACGGATTATACCGTAAATTCCGTTGTTTGCAGTCAAAGCGTTATCAGCTTTTTTTCTGCGCTTGTAAGCACTTCGACGCCGCCTTCGGTAACGAGCGCCATATCCTCTATTCTTATTCCGAATTGTCCCGGCAGATAGACGCCGGGCTCTACGGTGATAACGTTGCCCGCGACGAGCCTATCCTGACACCTCGGTGAAAAGGACGGCATTTCGTGTATCTCCACCCCGAGACTATGCCCGAGCGAATGAGTAAAATATCCGTCGAGACCGTGTTTTGCAAGGCTTTGTCTCGCGACTGCGTCAACGTCGCAACACTTCAGATCGGGTCTTATGACCTTTTCCGCCGCGAGATTGGCTTCGAGTACCGCGTCGTAAGCTCTCGCTTTTGCTCCGTCGACTGCGCCGAGCGCGACCGTCCTCGTCATGTCGGAACAATATCCCTTGTATTTCGCGCCGAAGTCCATCGTGACGAATTCGCCTTCGCCGAGTGCCCTCATGCTCCTGTGCGCGTGCGGTTTGCTGCCGTTTTCGCCAAACGCGACTATACTGTCGAACGCGAGCTCGCAACCCCTGCTCAATATCGCATATTCGAGCTTTGCGGCGATCTCGATCTCGGTCACGCCTTTTCTGATAAAAGGCAGGATCTCGTCAAATGCCTGCTCTGTGACTTTCTGCGCGCACTTGATAAGAGATATTTCACGCGCCGATTTCACAGCTCTCATCTCAGCAAGCGCGCCGTCTATGGCGACAATGCCGATGTCTGAGAACAACTGCCTTATCTCCGAGTATTCCGCATAAGTCACGCCGTATTCGACGCCGAGAGACTTGATGCCGAGCCTTGAAGTCAACCCGACTATTTCCTGCAGTCCGCCGAGGCAGACATTGAAATTCCCTTTAAGAAAATCGGTTGCTTCTTCATAGTAGCGCATATCGGTGAAAAAGTAGTTTTCCCCGCGCGTAAGAAGTATGCGGCAATTACTGCTCTCGTATCCTCCGATATAAAAGGTGTTGGGAGCCGTCGTCACGAGCGCGGCGTCAACGCCGTATTTTTCAAGTATATCCGAGTAGCCGTTCATACTCTAATATTTTATCATAAAGCGTCTTCTTTGTAAAGAATTAAAGCGATTTATAATAGTTTTTCATCGCTATAGCGTCATTCGTCTGCGTTCCCGCCGATTCGCACGCGATATACGGTTCCAGCTTATAATCGGCTATCACTCTGAGCATAGGCTCGAAATCCGGCCCGTACTTTTCGTCCTCAAAAGTCAGATGTCTCAGCTCGCCCTTGTCCGTGTACTGTATCTTGCTGAAATGCACGTGCATATTTTTCGTCTTGAAGTCGCCAAGCGTATCCGCAAGTCTGTCGACTATCCTCTTGTAGTCGTCGTAGCCTTTGATCGCGCCGCAATCGCGCGCATTCAGATGCCCGAAGTCGATACACGGTAGCAGCGTGTCGTAGTCTTTGCACATGGCGATCACTTCTTCGAGGTCGCCGAGCTGAGACTTCTTGCCCATCGTCTCCGCGCATAGCCAGAGGTCGTCAAAGCCGTATTCGTGTTTGAGTCTCATAACGAGCTCGAGTCTATCAAGAAGCACCTTCATCGCGTCTCCGCGCGCCGCTTTGAGCGGAGAGCCCGGGTGAAACACGCATCTTTTGCCGCCGAACCACCTGAGCGCCCTCAGCGACGAAAAGATATATTCGTGGTTGTTTTTCGCTTTTTCTTCTTCGAGCGTCGCGAGGTTGATAAAATATGGCGCGTGTACGGAAAATTCCACGTTGTACCTGTCAAACTCCTCACCTATGTCGCGAGCGGTCTTTTCGGTTATCCTTACACCTCTGCCGAACGAATATTCAAAGCAGTCCAATCCGAGATCGGCAAGCCACTTCGCCTCCTGTATCGTATGCGAATATCCCTCGGCGGCGAAGCGCTCACAACTTCCGCTCGGTCCGAATTTTATCATATTTACCTCCCGAGAACTCTCGCGATATCGGCGGATATCTGCGCTGACAGTTCCTCTTTAGTATCGAATTTTCTGACGTCTCTGAGTCGCTTGACGAATTCCACGACGATGAATTTGCCGTAGATATCCTTATCCCAATGCAGGATATAAGACTCGACGTTGTAGTGTTCGTCGCCGAAAGTGGGATGTGCCCCCACGCTCGTGACCGCCCTGAGCCGCACGCCGTCCACGAGCACGTTGGTGTCGTAAACTCCGCTTGCGATGCGCAATTTTTCTTCGGGCAAGTCAACGTTCGCCGTCGGAGTGCCGATCGTCACGCCGTCGTGCCTTCCCTTTACGACTCTGCCCGCAACTATATAAGGAAGCGGAAGAAGCGCATTGACCTTTTCTATCTCGCCGCGCACTACCATTTCTCTGATCTCGCGGCTTGCGATCTTCCTGCCTTCGGCATATTCTATCATATCTACGATATGGCAGTCGACGTTGCGCGCCTTGCAATACTTCACGAGCGTATCGGCATTGCCGCTTGCGCCCGAGCCGTATGTATAATCGCTGCCCGCTATCACGGTATCCACGTTGAATCTGTCGAACAGTCCGTCGAGAAAATCTTCAGCGGACGTGGAAAAGAACTTTTCGTCGGGCGTTGCCTTGATCACGACGTCTACGCCGAGTTGCCAAAGCCTGAAAACGCGCTCTTTATACGTGAAAATCTCTTTTTCTGTCCTGCCGAGAGCGTTAAACGGATTTTCTGAAAAAGTGAATACGGCGCATTTCGCCCCGCATATGCGCGCGAACAGCCGAGCCCTCTGAATGAGCGCGTTGTGGCCGCGGTGCACGCAGTCGAAAAACCCGAGGCAAAGCACTATCGGGTCGCCGCAACCGTTTTTATAGTCGATTTCCTTAAGCGTTTTTGTCATAGATGAGTTTCCAGTTTGATATATCCGTCTTTTGCCGCGCCTATGCCGATGACGTTGCCGTCATGCCTGACGACGAACTTGCCGTCGTCCGCGGCGCAAGCTACGGTCATGCCGTTTTTCAATTTGCGCGCCATAACTTCGTCCGCGTCTAAGAACGGGAAAAATCTTTTGAGCACCTCGTCGTCACTTACCGTATGCGCGAGCGGGTCTGCGAGAAAATCCTCAAGCGAGACAGCTTCGTCTTTTGAAAAACCAGCGCAACCCGTACGCTCAAGCGCAGACATATACGCGAGTACGTCAAGTTTTTCGGCGAGATCTCTGCAAATGCTCCTGATATACGTACCCGACCCGCATACGATCTCGAGCCTGAGCTCCGCAACTCTGTCGAAGCCGTCTTTGTATTCGTATATCGGTCTTAGCGAGTATATCTTCACTTTCTTGGGCGCGATCTCGACTTTTTTGCCCTTTCTCGCGAGTTTGTAAGCGCGCACGCCGTTGACGTTGACCGCGCTGTACGCTGGCGGCACCTGATCTATCTCTCCGATAAAGGTCTTAAGCGCCTTGTTTACGTCCTGCATATAAGGATAATCGCAGTTTTCACCCGTGACGGTACCTTCTGCGTCTAAAGTATCTGTCGATTTGCCGAATTCAAAGGTCGCGATATAGGTCTTTTTACCCTGCTGGACGTAGTCGAAAAGTCTCGTCAGCTTTTCAAACCCGAGCACGAGCACTCCCTCTGCCGCCGGATCGAGCGTACCAGTATGCCCGCATTTTATCTTGCGTCCGAGCGCTTTCGAGACAGCGTTCCTGCACTTGATCACGACGTCGCTCGATGACATTCCTCGCGGTTTGTATATCACTGCCGCAAAATTCATAGACAATCCCTGCAAGCCTTGAGGACCTTGTCCTTTACGTCCTCAAAGAAGCCGCTGACACGACATCCCGCCGCATTCTTATGCCCGCCGCCTCCGAATATCGCGGCGATCTCGTCCGCGGCGACTCCGTCCACCGTGCGGAAGCTGACTTTGTATTGCATGTCGCCTTTTGTCTCCGTGACGGAAAAGGCTATCTTCACGTCTTGTATGTCGAGAACACAGTTGATTATGCCCTCTGTATCAGCTTCTGTCGTTCCCGTCGCTTCAAAGTCGGCTTTTGTGAAAAATACGCCCGCGATCGCGCCGTCGTCATATAGCTTTGCCGCGGAAAGCACTCGGTTTTTCAGCCTGAACACGTTGTAATCGACTTTCTTGAAGAAATTGTCGAATATTTCGTTGGCTTTGAAGTCGTATTTTATCAGAGCCGCAGCAGTCAGCAACGTCTTTTCGCTTACTGATGAGAAAGAAAAACCTCCGCTGTCCGTGACGAGCGCGCAATAAAGGAGCTTTGCCACGGTATCGTCCAGACACTTTCTGCGCTTGTCCATCGCCGAGATCAGGTCGAAAGCAACTTCTGCAGTCGCCGCCGCATCGGTCACGACTATATTGAGGTCGCCCCTCCTGCCGCGCGTGATGTGATGATCCACGAAAATGCGGTACTTGCAGGAATAATATGCGCGGTCGTACGCGCCGAGTCTGCCGTCGTCCGAACAGTCTACCGCGATCGCGAGGTCACACTGGCTGAATTCTACGGAATTATAGAGTTCGAGCCCGTCGAGGTAATAAAGTTTATCGTTGAAAACGCCGTCGCAAAAAACGTATGGCTGTTTACCATACGTCTTCAATGCGCGGTAAAGCGCAAGCGCGCTGCCGCAAGTGTCTCCGTCGGGATTGATATGGCTGAACAACGCGATCGTCTGCGCCTTGTCCACCGCCTTGAGAAATTTTTCAATCTGCTGATCGTTTACCGTCATTTTTACTCAACTCCGTCAGTCTTTTATCCATGCTCATACCGTAGCTGACAGACGTGTCGAGTATAAACCGAAGCGACGGTATCGCACGCAGTATCATCATGTTCTTGAGTCTGGATTTTATATATCCCTGCGCGCTGTTGAGTCCCGCAAGGACTTCGTCTTCGGCGCCGTCCGCGCCGAATATACTCACGTAAACTTTCGCAAGAGTCAGATCTTTGTCGACGCTGACTTCCATTACGCTGATCATGCCTTTCACCCTCGGATCGCGCACTCCGTCGCGAAGGATCTCGGCAAGCTGTCTTTTGAGTTCGGAATTTATTCTGTCAAGCCTATTCATTCTTCACCTGGATCATCTCGTACGCTTCGATGATATCGCCTTCCTTGATATCGCCGAACTTTTCAAGACCAACGCCGCACTCGTAACCGCTCGCCACTTCTTTTGCGTCGTTCTTTTCTCTCTTGAGAGAAGCGATGTCGCCGTCGAATACGACGATATTGTCGCGTATAAGTCTCGCTTTGTTGGTTCTCGCTATCTTGCCGTCGGTCACGTAACAACCGGCTATCAGACCTACGCCGCTGATCCTGAACGTCGCTCTGACTTCGGCGTGTCCGACGATCTCCTCTCTGAATACGGGGGCGAGCATGCCCTTGAGCGCCGCGGTGATGTCGTCGATCGCCTCGTATATGACGCGGTAGTATCTGATCTCGATGGAGCTCCTCTCCGCGAGCTGTCTCGCCTTGGGTTCCGCTTTGACGTTGAACGCAAGTATCAGCGCGTTGGAAGTGTACGCGAGGTTGACGTCGCCTTCGCTTATCGCTCCTACGCCTGCGTGTATTATGGAAATCTTGACGTTGTCGTCCTTCATCTTGTCGGAGATCTCGAGGAGCGACTGCTTCATCGCTTCGGCAGAGCCCTGAACGTCCGCTTTGATTATGACGGCGAGCGACTTGACGTCCTCCGACGACGCGTCCTTGAACATATCCTCGAGAGTTCTCGCTCCCGCGGTGCGGTTCTGCATCTCGATCCTCTCCTTGGCGGCTCTCTCTGCGGCTACTTCCTTGGCGAGTTTTTCGTCGCCAACAACGACGAGCTTGTCGCCGGCGTTGGGCACTTCGCTGAAGCCCTGCACCTGCGCCGCGAAAGAGGGTTTCGCCTCTTTGATACGCTTGCCGGTAAAGTCGGTCATGGAACGTATCTTGCCTATGCAAGTGCCTGCGACGACGTAGTCGGACACGTGGAGCGTACCGCTCTGCACGAGTACGGTAGCGACGGGTCCGAGACCTTTGTCGAGTCTCGCTTCGATGATCGAACCCTGAGCGGGACAGTCTTCTACAGCCTTGAGTTCGAGCACGTCGGCGGCAAGAAGTATGGCTTCGAGCAGTTCGGGAACTCCCTGCCCGGTCTTTGCGCTGACGGGACAAAGCATTACGTCTCCGCCCCATTCCTCTACGAGCACGTCGTGCGCCGCAAGCTGTTGCTTGAGATTGTCAAGGTTTGCCGTCGGTTTGTCTATCTTGTTGGCGGCGATGATTATCGCAACGCCGGCGTTCTTTGCGTGGTTGATCGCTTCTACGGTCTGAGGCATGATGCCGTCGTCTGCCGCGACTACGATGACCGCAATGTCGGTGACGTTGGCTCCCCTCATTCTCATCGCGGTAAACGCCTGGTGTCCGGGGGTGTCGAGGAAAGTGATCTTCTCTCCGTTGACCTCGATCGAGTACGCGCCGATATGCTGGGTGATACCGCCCGCTTCGCCGCGCGCGACGTTGCTCTTTCTGATATAGTCGAGGAGCGACGTCTTGCCGTGGTCGACGTGACCCATGATGGTGACGATGGGCGGACGTTTCCTGAGTTTATCCTCCGAATATTCAACGTGAGTAAGTTCGTTGAGTTTGTCCTCCGCGGTGGTATCCTGCCTGAGTTCGAGCGTGATGCCGTAATCGAGAGCGACGAACTCCGCCGTCTCGAAATCTATGCTGTCGTTGATCGTCGCGAATTTGCCCATATCGAACAGTTTCTTGACGATCTCGGTAGAGCTCTTGCCTATTTTTTCGCTGAGAACTTTGATCGCGACGGGATCGGTATTGATGATCGCGTGTTCAATGACGATTGCCTGAGGCGTGAACACCTCTTTCTTGCCGCCTTTGCGCACCTTGACGTGTCTGACCTGTCCGTCCTCGTCGTCGCCGCCCTCGTAAACGTAGCCTTTTTTGAGAAGATCGCGCTTGCTGAGACCTTTTTTGTTGTCGTCTTTCGCTCCGCTCTGCTTCTTCTTGGCGTCCTTTTTATACTGGCTTCCGCCATTCTGAGGAGGAATGTCGAACACTCTCGTCTGAGTGCTTCCCTGAGGTCTCGGCTGATATCCGCCCTGAGTGCCGGCGGGACGACGAGGTCTGTCGCCCTGAGGCTGTCTCTGCTGATATCCGCCCGACTGTCTCTGCCCGTCGTGTCTCTGACCGAGTTGCGCTTCGGGATTGATATAAGTTCTCTTCTGAGCAGGTTTCTGAACGGGCTTTTCCTGAGCGACCGGCGCCGCGGGCGGTATGTGTTCTGCCTGTGCGGTCTCCTCTGCGGGAGACTCTTTCACGGCTTCCTCAACGACGGCGGGCGCTTCCTCCTGCTTATTCTCCTCGGCGGTAGTCGTAGAAACTTCCTCTGGCGCTTCCTGCTTCGCGGCGGCGTTCTTTTCGTCCTCTATGCGTTGCAATTCCTCCTGCGCCTGTCTGATAAGCTCCGCTTTGACCTGAGCGATCTTAGCGAGAGCCTCCCTGACGTTGGTTCTCGAAGATACCACCCTGGCGATAAGCGGCTTGACTTTGTCGCTGACAAAGTCGCCTACCTCCTTGAGGTTTTTAGTGTAATCTACCTTTTCGGTCGTGTTGTTTTCGCTTGCCACAAGCTACCTCCGTTTGAATCGTCGGTTAGTCCGACGTAAGTATTCGTTTGATCTGATTGCCGAGCGATTCGTCTGAAACCGCTACGATCTTTACGTTGTTCCTTTTCAGCGTAGAGCTGAGATAACCTTCTTCGACGGGAAGAAATTCCGCGCCGTTTTTACTGCAGAAATGCTCCGCTTTACGCTTTGCGCTCGAGCCGAGGCTCTTGTCGTACAGCACGACGGTCGGCGCTTTTTTCAGCCTCAGCAGACATTCGAGACCGAAGACGACTTTTTTCGCTCTGACGGCGAAACCGAGATAACTGTCAATTCCCGCCATTTTCGTCGAATTCTTTCATCAGTCTCTGATACACGTCGTCATCGACCTTGCATCCGAGCGCTCTGTCAAGCCCTCTGGACCTGACGCATTTTGCAAGACACGCCTTGTCCTTGCAGATATACGCGCCTCTGCCGTTTTTCTTGCCGGTAAAGTCGAGAGAGATCGTGCCTTCGGGATCGCGGACGACCCTGATAAGTTCGTTCTTCGGCTTTGTAGTGCGACAAGCGATACAAGTCCTTTCGGGTACCTTTTTCACTTATTATTCCTCTCCGTCCGTACCGCCGATGTTTTCGACAGAAGAATAGGGTTTTACGTCTATCTTCCACTCTGTGAGTTTTGCCGCGAGACGAACGTTCTGTCCCTGCTTGCCGATCGCAAGCGAGAGTTTATCGTCTGCGACGATCGCTTTAGCGCTCTTTTCTTCGCCGTTGACCTGCACCATGATGACTTTTGCGGGGCTGAGAGCTCTTGCAATGTATTCGAGCGGATCTGCACACCAGCCGATGACGTCGATCTTCTCGCCATTGAGTTCTCCGACAATGCCGTTGATCCTCATACCTCTCTGACCGATACAGCTGCCGACTGCGTCGACGCTCGGGTCGTCGGAATATACAGCCAGCTTGGTTCTGTATCCCGCCTCTCTGACGATCTTTCTGATCTTTACGAGACCCGACTTGATCTCGGGCACTTCCATTTCGAAAAGTCTCTTGACGAAATCTCTGTGCGATCTCGACACCATGACCTGCGAGCCGCCCTTGAAGTCGGTGCGGATGTTCTTGACGTAAACCTTGAGCACGTCTCCCTGCTTGTATATCTCGCCTTTTACCTGGTCCTGCGGCATCATCACGCCTTCCATCTGAGAACCGGAGACGTCGAGGTAGATCCTGTCGCCGTCGATCCTTCTGATCTGCGCGGTGACGATCTCGCCCTCTTTCTGGGTCATATCTTCCAAGGTGATCTTCTTGTGCTCGTCCATCAGTCTCTGCATAAAGACCTGTTTGGCTGTCTGCGCGTCGATACGGCTGAAATTCTTGGGAGATATTTCCTCAACGACGCGGTCGCCGACCTTATAAGACGACTTGATCGCCTTAGCGTCCTCGAGAGATATCTCCTTGTCGGGATCCTCGACGGTTTCGACAACGTCCTGATAAGCGACGATCCTGATGCGGTTGCGCTGTTCGTCTATCTGAACGCTGACGGGACGCGCTTCGCCGGATTCTCTCTTATACGCCGCGGCAATAGCGGCTTCGAGAGACTTGAGAGTCAGTTCTTTGTCGATTTTTCCTTCTTTTTCGAGCAAGTCGAGCGCAAGAAAAAAGTCCTTGTTAATCATTTTGTCCTCCTAAAACTTGATAACCGCTCTCGCGAGGGCTATCTCTTTTATATTTAGTTGTATGGTTTTACCTTTGAGTTCGACCGTCACCGTAGTGAAGTCGTCGTCTACGTCCACGATCACCGCCTCGAACTTCTTGACGCCTTCGACCGGTCTGAACAGAGAAAACTCGGTCTCCTCTCCGATATGTTTGCGGTAATCGCGGAGCGTCTTGTAAGGTCTGTCGAGACCGGGTGACGACACGTTGAGCGTATACGGCTTGCCGTCGGTCGGATCGAGTTCGTCGAGCGGCGCGTCGATCGCGTTGTGAACGGCTTCGCAGTCGTCGAGCGACACGCCTCCGTCCTTGTCGATATAGACGGTCAAATCGCACTGATCGCCGCGTTTTTTATACTCGACTTCGACCAGTTCGATATTCATTTTTTCAAGTATCGGCATTATGAGCGCGCTGACGCTGTCGCAGATTTTGGACATATACTCTCCTTATATAGTTAAAGCGACTGAATTCAGCCGCTTAGTAAGTCAATACTATCTTGTGTATATATTATCACACAAAAATAATAAAATCAACAATTTTTCACGTGAGAAAAAATTATTTTTGCAGACGGGCGGCGATTAACGCGCCTTAGCCGTGAAAAATCCCCGCAAAAGGCAATAAGATCATAGACAAGTCTTATATTTTCTCCGCACAGAGCGAGACGTCAACCGATCACGGACGCGTCTACGTAATCGCAAAGCTTTATGAACAACTGAGCCGTCGCGTATGCGTCGTAGTAAGCGCGGTGCGCCTCGACGAGCTCTATGCCGAATTCCTTGCTGAGCACTCTGAGATTGAGCTGACCTCTCCTGCCGGTAACGTTGCGGTATGCCTGCGCGAGCACCATCGTGTCTTTGGTACGGTTGGGCACGGTCATGCCCTGTTCCGCCGCGGCGTTGCGCAGGACTATGAAGTCGAACTTGTCGCCGTTGTGCGCTACGAGCACGGCGTTGCCGACCCAGGCGAGAAAGTCGGGCAAAACGTCTTCGATGACGGGCGCGTCCGCGACCATATCGTCGTAGATGTGGTTGGTCGCCGAAGCTCCCTCGGGTATATGCATTTGCGGATCGACGAGTGTGGAAAAATACTCCGTACACACGCCTCCGACCACTTTTACCGCTCCGATCTCGATGATCTTGCACGGTACGCCGTTGTCTATAAGCCCCGTTGTCTCGAGGTCGAACACGACGAAAACGTTGTCGGTAAGATATGCGGGTTTTTCGAGCGCGAAGTCGAAAATGTCCTGCTGAGTCGTGATGTCGAGCGGCAGCGCTTTTATCGGCACGTAGGTCTTTTTGCGCTTGAGGTCTTCTTCTGAAAGTATCGACGAATAATTGATCTTGCAGAGGCTGACGCTCTTTGCGATAAGAGAGAGACCTCCGCGGAAACTGTCGTTCTGCAGATCGCCCACGACGGCTATCTCGGTACCTTCTTCGAGAATGTCGAGAGGTCCTTTCGCCGCTTTCCTCGTGAAATAACAGCACCTCATAACGCCCGTGGTGTCGTTGATGTTGAAATTGTAATAGAGATTGCCGCTGGATTTTGAATTTCTGGCGACAATGCTCTCGACTCTGCCCGTTACGCAAATAGCGGACTGCGGAGTCTTGCAGGCGCGTATATAGCGCGCTTTCGAAGTTATCTCTGAGCCGCAGAGCTTGTGCAGAGCGCTTATTTCGATGTAGCAATCGTCAATGACGACGGGGACTTCTTCTTTTGCAGTCTCGGAAATGACAAACTTGTCCGTATACGACAGCCTGACGACGTTTTCTCTGTCGTAGGAAGAATCGAGATAATCCTTGAGTCCCGAGAGAAGCTCGCATTTTTCAAAGAGATCCCCTACCGATTTTACCACGGTAAAAGTGATCACGACCTTCTTTTCGTCGCAGACTATATCGGTATTGTCGCTTGAGAGCAACACTGAATATGCTCTGTGATATTTGTTGACGTACTCTTTGATAAGTTTGAACACGATGTCGCGGTCAACGCCGAATTTTCTGTAAGAGACTGACACGGTGTATTCCGAAGGCAATATTTCTATCGCGAAGGACAATATTTTTTTCTTGTCCTCATCTGTCAGCTCTCTGCCGCCGGAATAAGGAACGCCGATCTGTACAGACAGCGTTTTCGCTTCGAGATTGAGGTCGACCGAACGCACGCGCAAAAAGTCGTACGCTCCGTCAAAGCGTATATTGAGCAATCTGATAAAATCGGTTTTTTCCTCTGTTCCTTTTGTCTTTTCTTCGTCTGCCATATTATATAATGTTATAGATATATTTTATTTCCGTGCCGATATCATTATCGTCTACTATACGCAAAACGCATATTTTAAGTCATATTTCGGCTTGATTTTGTATTTCTTATTCTAAATTAGCGTTATTTTTATAATAATTTGCAAGTTTTATAACTATTGCTATTACAATTTGTCGACTTCTTTTATCAGCGCTCCGAGTATTTCCGAATTAGGCACGGTCGCAACGATCTTACCTTCTCTGAATATTACAGACTTGTCCTTGCCGCCCGCAACGCCTACGTCGCAACCTTCAGATTCACCGATACCGTTGACGACGCAACCCATAACGGCTATCTTTACGCTCTTGTCGAGACCGCGCGCATACTTCTCCACTTCGGTCGCAATGCCCTGCACGTCGATACACGTTCTTGCGCATGTCGGACAGGACACGACTTCGGCATACGCCCCGTCATAGCGGTTTATCGCCTTGAGTATCTCCTTTGCGGCATACACCTCTTTGACGGGATCGTCGGTAAGAGATACTCGCACGGTGTCGCCTATACCGTCGCAGAGAAGCGCGCCTATGCCGATCGCCGATTTTATCAGCCCTTTTTCGTATATGCCCGCTTCGGTCACCCCTACGTGCAGAGGGTAATCGCACTTCGACGCAAGAAGTCTGTAAGCCTTGACGGTATTCACGACGTCGGACGACTTGACAGATATAACGATGTCGTAAAAACCGTGTTTTTCGAGAAGCGACACGTGTTCGAGCGCGCTTTCGCACATCGCTTCGGCAAGCGGCATATTCTTGTATTTCTTGTCGAGAGAGCCGCCGTTCACGCCTATACGCACGGGTATTTCCCTTTCCCTGAGATATTTCGCGAGATATTCGACCTTGCTTTCGTCTCCGATGTTTCCGGGATTGATCCTTATCTTTGCCGCGCCGGCGTCAGCCGCCTTTACTGCGAGCCTGTAATCGAAATGGATATCGGCTACGATCGGCATCGAGGTGCTTGCGACGATCTCTCTGAGCGCTTCTGCGCTCGCGTTGTCGGGCACGGAACATCTCGCTATATCGCAACCCGCTTTTTCAAGTGCGGCAAGCTGTGCGACGGTCGCGTTGATATCGCTCGTCCTTGTGTTCGTCATCGACTGCACGGCTATCTTTTCGCCGCCGCCGATCGTTATTCTGCCGATTTTAACCTTTTTTGTCATATTTCACCCGAAGAAATGCAACAAGTCGAACGTGACGGCAAGACCGATCAACAATACAAGACCCACTGCGTGTATCATGCCTTCGACTTTGCGGTCGAGAGGTTTTTTCCTTATCCACTCTATTATAGCAAACACTATCCGCGAGCCGTCAAGCGCGGGAAGCGGCAAAATGTTCATAAACGCTATCGATACCGAAAGCACCGCAACGCCGTAAGCCACGGCGGCAAAGCCCGACTGCCCGAGCTGAACGAGCGCGGAGACCGCGGTTATAGTGCCGCCCATCGTGTCTTTCACTTTAGCCGCGCCCGTGAAAAGCTGACCTATCGACTTGAATATCAGTTCCACCACGTCTCCGCAGAAGTTGAACGCACGCGCGACTGCGGCAAAATACCCCAGTTTGTACTGCCCGAAGCCGTACGTTATGCCGAGACCTTTTTTGACTTCGGTTGCCGTCTCACCGTTTTCGTCGGTATATACGTAGTTATAATCCGTCTTTTCGGCGCTGAAAGTCACTTCTTCACCGTCTCTTATCACGGTGAATTCGTTGACGTCGCTGCCGGATATGAGTTCCCCAAGTTTGCCGGACTCGAGAAGGCTGTAAACGGGCTTTCCGTTGACTTCGATAATCATATCGCCTTCTTCAAACTGCTGAACGTGCTCTGCGTCGACAAATTCGTATGTGCCGACAATGACGGGAGCCGCCTCGCCGTATGCCATAAAGAACACGTTGAGTATCACGAGCGCGCTTATAAAATTGAAAAACACGCCCGCGCCGAGCACGATGATTCGCTTCCAGACAGGCTGAGCGTTAAAACTCTGCGGCGACGAAGCTTCTTCGTCCTCTCCCTCGAACGCGCAGAAGCCGCCCGCGGGGATACATCGCACAGAAAACGCCTCTCCCGTCTCCTTGTTCGTGACGACTCTGAATATCGCGGGTCCGAAGCCTATCGCGAATTCGTTGATTTTAAAGCCGAGTATCTTGCCCGCCGTGTAATGCCCGAGTTCGTGAACAACGATCATGAACATGAAGCATATCATCGCAATGACGATATATCCTATCCACTTGAATACTTCGCCTGCGCTGACGCAAAGCAAAAATGTGGTCATACTCTTTCTCTCCCGATAACGTCCGCTACGTATTTTTTGACTTTGGAGTCGGTTGCGAGCACTTCTTCGAGTTCTGCGAAATCCTTCGGGTCGCAGAATGCGTCCAGCGCTCTTTTAATATAGTATGGTATATCGTAGAATTTTATTTGTCTTTTCGCAAACCTGTCTACCGCAACTTCGTTAGCGGCATTGAGGACGGCGGTCGCGTTGCCGCCGCGTTTTACGCACCCAAGAGCGATCGCGAGACACTCGAAAACCTCGTAATCCGGTTTTTCGAAATCGAGCCTTAACCCGTCGAACGAAAGCGGCGTAAAACAATAATCACCTCTTTCGGGATATAAAAGCGCAAGCTGTATCGGCAGTCTCATGTCCGGAAAACTCAGTTGCGCGATTATACTGCCGTCGGCATATTCAACCATAGAATGTACGACGCTCTGCCTGTGCACGACGACGTCTATCGCGTCAGCGCCGAGACCGAACAGATGAGAAGCCTCTATAACTTCGAATCCCTTATTCATCATGGTCGCGCTGTCGACGGTGACCTTGAGTCCCATATTCCAGGTCGGATGCTTCAGCGCGTCGTCTACGGTGACGTCGGACAGTTCCTCTCTCTTTTTACCTCTGAACGCGCCGCCCGACGCGGTGAGGATTATCTTTTTCAGCTGCTTAGCCGCATCCGCGTTCCTGTTCAGGCATTGCCAGATCGCGCTGTGTTCGCTGTCTACGGGAAGCACTCTCACGCCGCGCTCTTTTGCGGTCTTCATGACTATCGAACCGCCCGCAACGAGAGTCTCTTTGTTGGCGAGCGCAATTTCGTTGCCCGCATTTATCGCGCGCATGGTCGGCACGAGCCCGCTTATACCCACGAGAGAGTTGAGAACTGTGGCATTGCACGCGCACGCTATCCTCTCCGGCGCGTCCTCGCCCGCAAAAAGCGTGGTTTGGGGAGGTAAAACGAGAGATCTCGCCGCATTTTCGTCGCGTACGGCGACGTACCTCGGTCTGAATTCGTCGATTTGCCGTTGCAGAAGCGATACGTTTTTATCGCAACAAAGACCCGCCACCCGCAATCCTGACGGATAACGTCTGACGGTCTCAAGCGCCTGCGTGCCAATTGAACCGGTACTGCCGAGTATGATCAGGTCTTTCATATTATCTCCTTGCGTATGCGGAGCCGACGACCCGTCGATGCCGCGGTACGCGTAAAATCGGCGTTTTTTATCCGACCGCGTTGATAATAGCGAAGGTCAGATAGACCACGGGCAGAACGAACAGTATGCTGTCAAGCCTGTCCATGATACCGCCGTGCCCCGGGAATATCTTGCCGAAATCCTTTATTCCCGCCTTTCTCTTTATCCAGCTTGCCGCGAGGTCTCCGACTTCGCTGACGACCGCGCCGACCAGACCGACCGTAAGATACACCGCAAGCGAAGAATAAAGATTTGTGGTGAGCGCGAGCACGTGGACGTTGCTCATGTTGTCGAAAACACCGTAATAATCGAACATCAGGAATATCATAACGCTCGCCGCCATACCGCCGAACAGACCGCCGACCGCTCCCGCGACCGTCTTTTTGGGACTTATCTCGGGGCAGAGTTTTACGCCGCCTATCGCCATACCCGTGAAATATGCAAAAGTGTCGGTAAATACCGGTATGAACAGCGCGAGCATTATGCCTATCATGTCGCCGTAATTCTCGTTGACGGGATTGTCTCCGATCGTAGTCTTGCCGTTGATCAGGAAGAAAAGCGAAAGCAAAACTATCGGATAGAACAGTATGAACGCGGTAGCGAGAAAGTCTTTGAGTTCGTACTTGTGATCGAACGTGAAAATGGTCAGCGCGACCATTACGCAAACCGCTATCACGGCAACTATGCCCGTCTCGCGCAAAAACCACAGCGCGGGATATATGCCGAGTACTGCTATGACGAGAGGTATCGCCATGGGTCTGTACTTCGCCGCTTTAAACGCGGTGCACATCTCGTATACGCCTATCGCCATACAGATAAGTATCAGCGCGTCGACGTAAAAAAGACTCAGCTGTCTCAGCCCGAACAAGGTGCCGAGCACGACAGCGAGCAAAACTATTGCCGTTAAAATTCTCTTGAGCATATTACTTCCCTCGCGTCAGTCGATACGGCGCACGTTGCCGTATCTCCTGTCCCGTTTTGAGTATTCTTTTAATATGGTTTCAAATACTTTCGCGTCAAAATCAGGCCAGTAATCGTCGACAAATATAAATTCGGAGTAAGCCGCCTGCCACAGCATGAAGTTGCTGAGACGCTTTTCTCCGCTGCTTCTGACGATGACGTCAGGATCGGGCAACCCCGCCGTATACAGACAGTCGGACACGGTCTGCGTATCGACCTCGCGCACTCCCGAAGCGAGTATCGCGTTGATCGCACGGACTATCTCGTCGCGCGCGCCGTAATTGAGAGCGATATTCACGATCATGCCATTGTTGTCCTTTGCCGCTTCGAGTATCTTTTTGAGCGCGGCGACGGTATCTTCGGGCAGTTTTGTCAGATCGCCCATGAACATGATCCTGTATCCGCGTTTTACATAATCGGAAAGGTATTTGTCCGCAAACTCGCCGACCATTTTGAACAGCGCGTCTATCTCGTCCTGCGGTCTCGTCCAGTTTTCTGTTGAAAAAGCGTAAAAAGTGACCATGCCGACGCCCGCTTTATCGCATTCTTCGATCATGCGTTTCAGCGCGGCAACGCCCTCTCTGTGCCCTGCTTTTCTCGGCAGAAGTCTCTTTTTTGCCCATCTGCCGTTGCCGTCCATTATAAACGCGATATGGCGCGGGATCCTGATTTCTTCCTGCATTGTCCTTCCCTTTAAATTGCATACAAGCCGACTGAAAAGCCGGCTTGAAAAATTGCTGACTTCTGACAGACCGACGCGCGCGTCAGACCGTCATTACTTCCTGTTCCTTTTCCTTGGTCGCCTTGTCGACTTCTGCTACCGCCTCAGCAAGAAGTTTGTCTATCTCCTTTTCGCATGCGGTGACTTCGTCCTCAGTGACGACGTTGTCTTTCTTCAGCTTCTTGACAGCGTCGTTGGCGTCGCGGCGCGCGTTTCTGAGAGCGATCTTGGTGTTCTCGCTCATGGCTCTGATCTCCTTGCAGAGCTCCTTTCTTCTCGCCTCGGTAAGCTCGGGGAAAATAAGGCGGATGACTTTGCCGTCGTTCTGCGGATTGATGCCGATGTTGGCTTCGTTGATAGCCTTTTCGACCGCTTTGAGCGCGGAGACGTCCCATACGGAGATCATCAGCACTCTCGCTTCGGGAACGGATATGTTGCCGAGCTGTTTGATCGGAGTCGGCGTGCCGTAATAGTCTACGAAAACTCTGTCGAGAACGTGCGCGTTGGCTCTGCCCGCCTTGAGTTTTGCGAACTCGCCGACGAGATTGGAAACGCCCTTGTCGAGTTTTTCCTCGTATTTGTCGAATACCTCGAGAATTTCAATTTTTTCGCTGTTTATCATAAAAATGCACCTCTTGTAATTGCTAATTGCATTATATCAAATTTTATCGCTTTGTTCAATGTTTTTTTATAAATATTATAATTATAGGCAAAAAACGGTCGATCTAACTGATCTATACCTGCCCCGAATAATACTAATCGGATTTAAAGCGGCAAATTGTGCTGAAAAGCGACAAAAAATCCCCGGAACAGATCGGCAGACCGCAGTTCCGGGGTAAAACGTCAATGAATGATAGTGCCTATCTTCTCGCCGTTCACGGCTCTGATTATGCTGTCTTTCTCGTGAAGTGCGAACGCGATGATCGGGATCTTGTTTTCCATACACAGCGAGATCGCAGTCGTATCCATAGCCTGAAGCCCTTTCTGAATCACGTCGATATAGGCGATGTCGTCGAGCTTTTTCGCGTCGGGATTCTTACGCGGATCGCTGTCGTAAACGCCGTCGACGTTCTTTGCGAGAAGGAGCACCTGAGCGTGTATTTCAGCCGCTCTGAGAGCCGCGCCGGTATCCGTGCTGAAATAGGGGTTGCCCGTACCGCACGCGAATATCACGACCCTGCCTTTTTCAAAGTGGCGCATCGCCTTGCGGAGTATATAGGGTTCCGCAACTCGGGTGATCGTGAGTGCGGTCTGGACTCTCGTCGGGACTCCCGCCGCTTCGAGCGCGTCCTGCAGAGCGATCGCGTTCATGACGGTCGCGAGCATGCCGATATGGTCTGCCGCCGTACGGTCCATCGACTGCGCCTGTCTGCCTCTCCAGAAATTGCCGCCGCCGACGATTATGCCGACTTCGACGCCTTCCCGGGTCACTCTTTTTATCTGATCGACGACGTAGTCGACCATCGACGAATCTATACCCGAGCCTTTGTCTCCCGCGAGCGCTTCGCCGCTGAGTTTGATGATAACTCTCTTGTAGACTGCCTTGGACATATACACCTCCGTAGTTTTTTGTAAAAAAAAGGAACGACAAAGCCGTTCCTTTTGAAAATTACTTGTTTGCTTTCGCTTTTGCGATCTGTTCTTCGACTTCGTTTGCGAGGTTTTCCTCTTTCTTCTCAAGACCTTCTCCCATCGTATAACGGGTAAATCTGAGAACTTTCACGCCGCCGTTGTTTTTGAGATAAGTCTGAACGCTGATCTCGCCGTCCTTGACGAAGGGCTGTTCAAGCAGACAAACTTCCTTGTAGAACTTGGAGATCTTGCCGCCGACGATCTTGTCGATGATCTCGGGCTTCTTGCCTTCGTTGAGAAGCTGAGCCTTGCTGATCTCCTTCTCTTTCTCGATGACCTCTGCGGGGATCTCTGCGGAGCAGATATAAGAGGGGTTGACAGCCGCAATATGAAGCGCTACGTCGTGAGCGACCTCGTCGCTTGCGGAAGCGTCGGTCTCAACGAGAACGCCGATCTTGCCGCCCATGTGGATATAGCTGCTGATCTTGCCGCCGTCGGTAACGTATCTCTCGAAACGTCTGACGACGATCTTCTCTCCTATCTTTGCAACGGTCTCGTTGATGAGATCTGCATTGGCGTCGTTGATCGCCTGCACGTCCGCGGGATTTGCGGAAGCGATATACTGAGCGATCTTCTGAACGAATTCTTTGAACTGTTCTCCTCTCGCGACGAAGTCGGACTCGCAGTTTACTTCTACGAGCACGCTGACGTTGCCGTCGGAATAAGCGTCGACAATACCCTGAGAAGCGATCTTGCCCGCGCGTTTAGCGCCGGTAGCCATGCCCTTTTCACGGAGTATTTCGATAGCCTTGTCCATATTGCCGTCCGCCTCTACGAGAGCCTTCTTGCAATCCATCATACCTACGCCCGTTCTTGCGCGCAGATCCATTACGTCTTTATTGGTGAAATTCATATATATTCTCCTTTGATTACTCTTCGGTAGCGGGAGCAGCGGCTTCTTCGCCCACGTTTTCGCTGTCGACGGCTTCTTCACCGATCTTTGCCGCGTCCTCTTCTTCGTCCTCAACGCTGTAAGCGATGCCCTCGTTTGCTTCGATGACCGCGTTTGCCATAATGCTCGCGATCAGCTTGATAGCGCGGATAGCGTCGTCGTTGCCGGGGATAACGTAATCGACCATGTCGGGGTCGCAGTTGGTATCGACAAGACCTACGACGGGGATGCCGAGCTTTCTCGCTTCCTTAACGGCGATCTCCTCGTTGTTGATGTCGACTACGAACATAGCGCCGGGAAGGCTGGACATATTCTTGATGCCGCCGAAGACTTCTTCGAGCTTCTCTTTTTCTTTTCTCAGACCAGCGACTTCTTTCTTGGGAAGGAGTTCGAACTCGCCCATGATCTCCATCTGGCTGATCTTGTTGAGACGGTCGATCCTGCTTCTCATCGTCTTGAAGTTGGTCAGCGTGCCGCCCGGCCATCTCTTGTTCATATAGAACATGCCGCAACGGACAGCCTCGTCTCTGATAGCGTCCTGAGCCTGCTTCTTGGTGCCGACGAAAAGAATGGACTTGCCCTCTTTTGCGATGTCGCGGACGAACGCGTATGCCTTCTCCACATGCTCGACGGAGATCTGCAGATCGATTATATAGATATCGTTGCGCGCCGAGTAGATGTACTTAGCCATCTTGGGGTTCCATTTCTTGGTCTGGTGACCGAAGTGTACGCCTGCTTCGAGCAGACCTTTCATTGTTACTACTGCCATTTTTTATTCTCCTTTTTTCTTCCCCGCGGCTTACGCTCCGGAACTACTCTTGCGAGCAGGATGCCCGTCACTGACCTCGGGTGGTTTTTTTGCATTTAGCATTGTATCATATTTGTCGATTTTGCGCAAACAAAACACAGCTGTTTTTGAAAATTTTCAAAACAGCGCGCTTTTTGCCGAAAACGACGTCAGTTTTTCTTCTTGCAGTCCTTATCGCAGCAATCTTTCTGATCGCATTCCTCGTCGCAACCCTCGCAGTCTTCGCAATCGCCCTCGCAGTCGCAGTCGTCGCAATCGCATCCGCAACCGTCTCTGAGTTCGATATAATCGTCGATGACCGTCTGCGCGAACTCCTTGTCCTCTACGGGCACGTAGTTTCTCTCGCCTTTCTCGTCTTCGGTGACCTCGAATACGAAAACTTCGTCCTCGCTCATTTCGCCGAGTTCGGACGGCTGAAGTATCGCATATACCGCGTCGCCGTAGTCGATCTCGGCAATGACGAGAAGTTCTATCTGCTGACCGTCCTCTCCCTTGAGGATAACGGTTTCGTCGTCGTCGATAAACTCAATGCCGTCGTTGAGATTATCGTCTTTTTTCTTTGCCATATTCTTTCTCCTTTCGTCCTTATGACGTGATTATACCTTATTTACACCCTCTTTTCAAGGGATTTTCACTATTTTAATGCGAATCGAGATAGGTCTGCAAAATGATGGTCGCCGCGATCTTGTCAATCACCTTTTTGCGCTTGTCGCGGCGCATACCCGCTTCTATCAGCATCCTTTCGCCGGCGACGGTGGAGAGTCTCTCGTCCTGATAAGCTATTTCCGCATCTACGTATTTGCTCAGCTCTTCGCCGAAAGCTCTCGCTTTTTCCACTCTCTCTCCGCTCGTGCCGTCCATATTCACGGGGAGTCCGATAACGACTCTGCCTATGTTTTCGCGCTTTACGATCGCCGCGATATATTCTATATCCTTTTGCGGCTCCACGCGTCTGTACGTTTCAAGCCCCGTAGCGCATATGCCCATGCTGTCGCTTGTAGCAAGCCCTATGCGCACGTCTCCGAGATCTATACAAAGATGTCTCATCAGCACTCACACTCCTCAAAATATTTTACCGCCTTATCTCCCGATCTGAACAGGAACAACATGACGAACACGACGTCCACCGCCGCAAACACGCCCCAGATCATCGCAGAACGCGCGAAGTCGGAAAAAGACTCGACGAACGCGCCGACGAACGCGACTATTATCACGGGAAGCATGCCCGCGACCGATACGAGCATGGGTATCAGCGTATGGAAGTTGTTTTTTGTCAGTTCTTTTACCGTGACCCAGTTGAAGCGCGGCGCCCTGAGGTCTCGCAGCAGAGCGAAAGCGTTGACTGCGGCTCCGTAAACCGAAAGCAGTATCGCCATCAGCAAAAAGTCCCACACGGTAAGTTTCGACACGACGACTGTGACGATCGCGGCAAGCACCGACGACACTACGGTCACGACCGTTGCCGCGCCGAGTTTCGAATAATATATCTTCTCAAACGAAAGCGGCAAAGTCTTTATCACCGCGAAGTTTTCGCGCTCCAGGCTGAAGCCGACGGTCGAGAAAAGATTTGTGCCGGAACAGAACCACCCCGCCATCATCACCGACAGCGCGAGCGACAGATAGGACGCGGACATGAACGCCTGCGGCTCTGCGCTCTCACCCGCTTCGGCTGCCGCCTGCATCGACGACTCTATCGAACCTGCGGTCATGAACGTGCACAAAAATACAAGAAGCGCGGGCATTACGAGCGAAAGTATTGTGTTGACCGTCACCGAGCTGTCTCTGAGCAGATATTTCATATCAGTCAGCAGAAAAGCCTTGTCCGACGACCTGACTCCCGCCTCCTTCACTTCTTTTACAGTACGTTTTCTGCCGCCTTCGCCTTCTGCAGAACTCTGCAGAGCCTTCTTGTAGAAAAGCACCGAAAGACCGCCCGCTACGAGCGCAAAGCCGACCGTCGAGCCTGTAAAAGCAAAGAAGTTGCCGACTGCGCTTATCCCGAACATCGCTTTTGAAAGCATCGTGGTAAATACGTTGACTTTCGCCATCGGCGCGAAAAACGTCTCGATATTGACGGCATTGTCAGTACCTTCTCCTGCAGAATAAGACGTAGAATAGGATACGTAATACACCGCCGCGACGAACGCGATCACGAACACCGCCTGTACGATCGCACCTAATACGGGACGTTTGCTGAGCTTCTGTATCACGACCGCGATCGGGAAAGATACGATCGACAGTATCAGCATGGGAAGCAGAGGCAGAAGCAGTACCGCAACGGGTATCAGCAGATAGAACTGCGCGCCGAGAGCCACTCCCGCCTGCGCCGCCGCGATCGCCGTGATGACCGTTGCGGGCAGAACTATCACCGTGGATATCAGCAGTTCGTTGACGTAACTGACGAGAAGTTTGCTGAAGAACACGGTCGTCTGCGGTACGGGAAGATTGAGCATGATCTCGTTGTCCTTTGCGAAGAACATCGACGATATATAGGAAAACGCGCTGAGAAAGAGCACTGATATCTGCGATATGCAGAACACGCCCGACAGCATTTCTATCGTCCCGCCCTGTTGAAAAGCGAGCGTCGCCGTTGCGTACAAAGTCATGAACAGACCCGCTATCGGCAACAGAAAACAAACGCCGAGCAGCACGATGAGACCGATATATTTGTTCCTCGATTTTTTGTCGGAAAAATCGGGCAAGGTATAATATCTGAAGTTGATTCTGAAAAGGGTGAAAAACTGTCTCATATCAGTCGAATTTTATATCTCCGCCCTGCGGCTTGTCTTCGGTAAGAGAGAGGAACACGTCCTCGAGAGACTTGTTGTCCTTCATTGTCCTGAGATCGGCTATGTCGAAAGAAGCGACGAGCCTTCCGTCGTCTATTATCGCCACCTTGTCGCAGACTTTTTCTACTACTTCGAGCACGTGAGAACTGAAGAACACGCTGTTGCCCTCTTTGCAATGCTCTTTCATCAGCTCTTTGAGCTCGAAAGCGGATTTCGGGTCGAGACCGGTCATCGGCTCGTCGAGTATCCAGAGTTTGGGAGCGTGTATCAGCGCGCCGATCACGCAAATCTTCTGCTTCATACCGTGAGAATACGACTTTATCGGCGTATCGTACGCGTCCGTCAGCCCGAAAAGCGACAGATATTTGTCCGCGCGCGCCTTTCTGTCGTTGAGTCCCACTCCGTAGATATCGCAGACGAAATTGAGATATTCTCTCGCCGTAAGCCTGTCGTAAAGCGCGTGATTGTCCGACACGTAACCTATATTCTTTTTGGCGGCGATAGGCTCGTCCTTGATGCTCCTGCCGCATATCCTGATACTGCCCGAGTCAAAAGGCAGAATGCCGCAGGCGCACTTTATCGTAGTCGATTTGCCTGCGCCGTTGGGACCGAGAAAACCGAAAACTTCGCCCTCTCCGACGGTCAGAGTCACGTCGTTTACGGCGATCTTTTCGCTGTTTTTATACTTTTTTACGAGATTGGTTATTTCAAGCATGAAGTCATCCTTTGTTCGCCTTTATAACTTTGGCGCGAACGAGATCTTTTTCTTTGCCGTTCTTCGACGGCTTGTAAAGCTGTGCGTCTTTAATTGATTCCGGCAGATAGGTCTGCTCCACCCAGCCGCCGTAATCGTGGACGTACTTGTATCCTGTCACCTTATCTGTATGATAGTGAGTATCTCTGAGATATGGCGGCACGTTGTCGTCCTTGTTTTCCGAGACGAGCCTTTCAGCGCCATACATCGCCTCGACCACGCTGTTGGACTTGCTCGCCTCACAGACGTAGATGATCGCGTTGTAAAGAGGGATCTTGCCTTCGGGCATGCCGAGATTCTTGTATGCCTCCACGGCGGAATTTGCAACGACGAGCGCCATCGGGTCTGCCATGCCGACGTCCTCGCTGCTGTGAACGAGCGTTCTTCGCGCGATCAGAAGCGGGTCGCAACCTGCCTGAATCAGCCTTTCCGCCCAGTACAGAGCCGCGTCGCTGTCGCTTCCTCTGAGCGACTTGCAGAACGCGGAAAGCATATCGTAATACGTGCTTTCGTCTATGCTGAGAGCCTTTTTCTGAATGGACTGCTGAGCCGTCTCAAGGTCTATCGTGATCCTGCCTTCTTTGTCCGGATCTGTGGTCATGACCGCGAGTTCCAGAGCATTGAGCGCGGTGCGCAAGTCGCCGTCCGACGCCCACACCAGATGGTCGAGCGCCTTTTCGTCTACGGTGAGATCGTAGTTGCCGAGACCGTTTGTCTTGTCCGTTATCGCTCTTTTGAGCGCGCTTTTCACGTCGTCCTCGCTAAGTCTCCTGAACTCGAATACGCGACAGCGAGAGACGATCGCCCTCGTCATGTTGACATAGGGATTTTCTGTCGTCGAGCCGATAAACACGATATATCCCTGCTCTATCGCCGCAAGCATGCAGTCCGACTGCGCCTTGTTCCACCTGTGACACTCGTCGAGCATAAGATAAGTGCGCGTGCCGTAAAGCTCAAGTCTCGTCTTAGCGTCCTCGATGACTTTTTTAGCGTCCGCTACGCCGCTTGATACAGCGTTCATCTGCACAAAATCGCTGTGAGTCGTAGAAGCGATGATATGCGCGAGCGTAGTTTTGCCGCAGCCGGGAGGTCCGTAAAAGATACAACTGCCCAGTTTGTCGGCAAGTATCGCTCTGCGCAAAAGACTGCCTTTGCCGACGATATGCTGTTGACCGACGAAATCGTCGAGCGTGGTCGGGCGCATCTTTTCGGCAAGCGGCTTGGAAGCGTTGACGTTGTAATCGAATAAACTGTCCATACACGTTTATTATAGATATTACGCCGCGCGTTGTCAAGAGAGGAAAGTCGGGCGCGGACAATATCTTTGCCGCGTGAAAGCCGACTTTTTCCTGTTTGTCAGTACAGCACCGTCACTTCGACTTCTCCTCTATTTTCCTTGAGCGCGAGGGTCGAACAGTTTGTATAGTTCACGCCGCCCGTGCGGAGACCTTTTCTGCCCGCGTTCTCGAATTTTATCAGATACCTCGTTCCTCTGTACTCGTAGCACAATACGGCTTTGTCCGCATTGTCGGATAACGGCGCGGAAAATTCGAGGAAATCGCCCCTCTTTTTAATGCCGAACATTTCTTCGACTATGACCTTATAAAGCCACGCCGCGCTTCCCGTATACCAGCTCCAGCCGGCACGCCCCGGGTTGTCCTTGTTGGTGTAGACGTCGCCCGCAAGCACGTAGGGCTCGCCCTTGTAACGCGCGTTCTTTTCGCCGTCCGCACACCTTTCGACGGGATTGAGCAGTTTCAGCACCCTGTTGGCTTCCTCTTTGTCTCCCGCCCTGCAACACGCGAGCAGATACCATACCGCGGCGTGAGTATACTGACCGCCGTTTTCTCTTACTCCCTCGGGATAGGACGAGATATATCCGTAACGCTTTTTACCGTTGAAGGGCGGTGAAAACAGTTTTACCGCTCCCGTTTTTTCGTCAACGAGCGTCTTTGCCGCCTTCATCGCGCTTTTTCTTTGCTCCTCGCTCCCTATGCCCGCGATCACTGCCCAGCATTGACAGATGAGATCGACTTTGCACGCAGACGAATTTTTAACGCCCAGCCACTCGCCGTCGTCCGTGAACGCTCTCGCCCATCTGCCGTCCGTATATGCCTTTTCTAACGCGCGTCTGAGTTTCGCCGCGACCGCCCTGTACTTTTTTGCGCTCGCCGCGTCGATATACGCGCAGAATCTCTCGATGACGTATACGGCAAACTGCGTCAGCCATACGCTCTCGCCCCTGCCACGTATCCCTATGCCGTTGAGCGCGTCGTTCCAGTCTCCGCTACCGATAAGAAGCAATCCGTGCTCGCCCGTAACGGTCGCGCTGTCGATCGCCCTCTGCATATGAAGCAAAAGGCTTTCTTTTATATCCGAATATCTGCCGTGCTCGAGCCGCGCTTCCTTGGTGTCCTCGAGCGGCTCGCCCGTGAGATAGCCGCATTTTTCCGCAAGTATGCTCTCGTCGCCTGTATGCGCGACGTATTCGCATACGACGTAAGGCAAAAACAGTCTGTCGTCCGTTATCCTCGTCCTGACTCCGAACGCGGGCGCATGCCACCAATGCATGACGTCGCCGTCGGTATACTGCCGCTCGGCGCACAGCAGGATATGCTCTCTGACGCGTTCGGGGCACGTCCACAACAATGCGAGACAGTCCTGAAGCTGATCCCGGAAGCCTGTCGCGCCGCCCGCCTGATAGAATCCGCACTTTCCGTTCATCCTGCTCGACAGAACCTGATAAGGCAGATTGCCAAACAGAAGATCGAGCTTCCTGTCGCCGCTTTCGAGCGTAAACGGCGACCGCGAGAGTGCGTTCGCGCACTTTATACTTTCAGCGGAAAGATCTGCAGATCTTGCGAAATTCAACGTTTCTTCACTGTCGCACAGCGCAAATTCCGCTTCGGCGGCGCTCCTTTTCGCAAGGTATACGACTATGCTTGCGCCGCAGTAAGGATTGTTGAACGCGCTTTTCGTCCTCTTGGGGTTGTAGCCGTTGACACCGCGCGAAGTCACCTGCGAATAATCGGTCACTCTCTCGTAACAATTCCTGGCGAGCAGGAAAAACTCTCTGCCCGTCTTTACGTTGAACACCCTGACTGCGTCTTTGCCGAACTCGCTGACGCATACGTCGCTTCTGTTTTCTGCGTGATCGGCGCACGGCTCGAGAAAGCACCCCGTCTCGAGCGTAAGTCCCGAGTCGGACAGGTTACGAGCGTCCAGCCTGAAAACTATGATCCTGCCGTCGCATGCGAGAGACTTCTTGAGTCTGTAATAAACTCTGTTCGTCTTGCAGACGTATTCCGTCGCGCCTTTCCTGTGCCGCACGTAACCGCCCTTGTTCAGCTTGTTGACGCGTATCACGCCGTTGCCGTCGGATACGAGTATCCTCTCCGCAGGCGCGTCCGCGACCGGGTCGTTGCTCCAGCCGCTCAGCTTGTACGAACTGCTGTTGAGAAAGTAATCGAAGCCGCCTCCGTTTTCGGTCGCTACGAAGCCGCCCAGTCTGCCGCATACGACGTTGGAGTACGGAGCGGAGGGTCTGCTCGTCACCACGTAATCGCCGTTTGAGTCGAACCCGCCGTTGCCGCTCTCCTCCAGGCGTGGTATATCGCACGGCGCGAAGTCGGAACTGCCTCTCTTTCTCCTGACGGCAATACAACCCGTCACCGACTTGTCCGCTCTGTCTGTCAGCACGCAGAAGGCGCCCGAGATCATATTTTTAACGTCGGAACGTCGTATCCGACTTTCGTCGACGAAAGTCACGAAATGCAGACTCGCAAGATCGCTTATGCCCGATCTTTCGCATATTTCGGCTTTTGTCTCTCCCGTTGCGGGGTCTCGTTCTTCATATACGATCACAAGCCTGAGACCGACACCCGACAGTCTGCACGCTATTGCCGACGACACGGCTTTTTTCGTAAACGCGGCATTTCCGTCATAACGCAGAACGACAGCCTTTTCGCTGAAAGTCAGTTCGGGCGGCAACTGAGCTCTCGCCGCAAGCGCAGACGCGGAATGCGGCTCGTAAAGCACCTTTGCCGCAAGTCTTCCCGCATATCTCGCCGTGCTCTCGTCCTTGAGATATTTGTCAGTCAGACCGCGTTCTCCCTCTCTCGGACGTCGGCTCGCGTATGACGGAAAATCGGTCGCGAGCACCTGTTCGACTTTGTCCTCGAGAGTACTTTCGCTCTCCGCGCATTGAATCACTACAGATATCTTCTTTTTCTGACCGGGCAACAGAGAAAACGAGCATTTCAGACCGAGGCAGGGCGATATCACGTCTCCCGTCGACGGTTCTTCTCTGCCGAAAGCGAGATCGGGATCTGCGTCGCCCGCATTTCTGCCGTAAAGGTTGTTTCTGTTACATTCGGCAACGACTTCTTCGTCGACGAGCATCGTCGCGGAGAGCGAAAACCCTTCGCCGCTTTCGCGAGGTCTGCGCTTCAGATAGACGGTCTTTTTTTCCTTGTCGAAGCGCGCGCCGACAAACAGATCGCAGAACGCGGGATGAGAAGCGTATTCTTCCCGACCTGCCAAAGCGATGCGTTCGGCGAAAATAAAATCGTAATTTTTCACTTTATCCGACTTGTTTTCTAAGGTAAATTCTCTGACTTCTCCGCTGATTATCACAGGTACGTATACTTTCATCGCGCAGTTATCCTTTGTGTTGACGAATCGCGCGTAGTCCGAAGCGAACGCCGCTTTGAAGCACCCGCCGTCCTTTTTCAGAGGCGCGAACGTGGGCGAAAATCTCTCCCCGTCGCAGACGAAATAGCCGTATGCGCCGCTGTTTTTGTAGAAGTCGCGCGAAAATACGTTTATATCCTTATCCCGCCACCTCGAGTAGCCTGAGCCGTAATCGTCGATGACTACCCCGTACTCCCTGCCGTACAAGAGGCAGGTCTCGGGGAACTCCGACAACCCGATATCCGTGACGAAGCCTTTTCTTTCGGAATATACGAAATCGCACTTTTTCGCCTTGCCGACCCGAGACGGTATCTCCCTTTCCTCGAGCATGAGCGACGCGCCCGCAACAGCTTTGTCCGACGTAAAATATCTGACGAGAAAGTCGTCCTCAAGCGCATTGGCGATAGCGCAGAGAATCATGCCCTGATGATGAGTCATATGCGAACTGACCGTATTCTTTCCCGACGAAAAGTCGAGCGCTTCGAAAAAGCCGTGCTCTCCGTAACAACCGCCCGAAGCAAGTTTTTTCAGGTTTTCAAGCGTTTTTCCCGGCTGATACCTCAATGCGAGAGCCGAAGCGTAAGGCGCAATGACGCACTTGTCCTCCTCTCCCGACAGCGCGAGATCGCTTATCCCGTGCGCTTTGTGCTGATAATTCGAATTGCCGTCGAAGGCATAATACCCGCTCTCGCTGATACCCCAGTAGCCGTTGCATTTTCTCGAAGCGAAAGTCCTGCACGCTCTTTTCACGCTCGTAGTGACGAGCGACCTGTCTACGTCGGGCAGGAATATCTGCGGCATCAGATATTCGAACGCAGACCCCGACCACGAAGCGAGCACGTTGCCGTGAGATCTGACCTGTTCTCGCGACAACTCGCTCCAGAGCGTGGTATCGCGGCTTTGGGCACATGCGAGATAGGCGGTAAGTCTCGCTTCGCTTGCGAGCATATCGTAATGCCCCTCGTATTTGCCCGCGCCTACGTTGTAACCTATATACAGCTTTTTCTCCGTTTTGTCCGTCAAAGCGGAAAAATCAGCCGCGTCGGCAAGCGCTCCGCACCTTTTTGCGTGCGCCTCGTAGCCCTTATCCTGCAAAAAAGATCTGCATACGATAAGCGAGGCGACGAAGTTCCCGCTGTCTACTGACGATACGAAATAGGGATCGACGGGCTGACACGTAGCTACGTCGTACCAGTTGTAGAGATGTCCTTCCCATTTTTTCAGCTTTTCGCAGACGGACAACAGCTTTTCTATCTGCGCGACCGCTTCTTCCGTGCTTTCGAATCCGAGTTTTTCTGCGCAGACGTGCGAAAGCAACGTAAATCCGATATTTGTCGGCGAAGTCGTCGCGCTCTTGCCGTTTTGCGGGTATATCTGTATATTGTCGCAAGGAAGCGCGTCAGCAGACAGCTGCCTGAAATACCCGAACGTGCGCCGCGCGTAATCTTTCAGTTCCTCTGCCGACTCATCGTCCATACTTTCTTTTTTTCTCTGTCTGCCGAGCAGGTAAAGCGCGTTGACCGCAACGATCGCGAGCGCGCCGTAGACCGCGACCGCAACGCTTGCGTACAGCGCCGCCGCAACGACTGCGACAACGATACATGACGGGAGCACGACCGCCGCGTGGGCACGGTATGAGCCTTTTGTCTGAAATCCGGCGAACGGCTTCCATTTCAGCAGATTGCGCGGAGAAAATACGTAATCAAAAAACGTTCTTGCGATAACGGTAAGATTTTCAACTGCATAATACGGCGCGAGCAACGCCTGCACCACGCCGCCGAGCAATATATTTAACGAGCGTCTGAAAAGCGCGTGCGGAGCTGTTCCTCCACCCGTCGCAAGCGCCGTGACGAGCGAAGCCGCGGACGCAGAAAACGACGCGAAGAACACCGCGATAAAGCAGAAAAAATATCCGTAATACAGCGCGAGAAACCACAGCGCCGCCGTGGCTACGGGAGCAAGCGCGCTGAACGCGTTTTTGAGTATAATATAGCTGTAAATGCCGTCTTTGCAATACTTTTTGCCCGCAAAAGGCAGTAAAAGCAGATCCCCTCTCAGCCATCTCCTGCGCCTTGCCGTATCGCTGACAAAACTGACGGGCGCGTCCTCGGCGGTCGCAAGATTGAGAGATCCGGTATCAGTCAGCGCGCCTTCGAGCACGTCGTGACTGAGAACTCTGCCGTCGGGCACTGCGCACGAAGTCTTTTCGTGAAATTCTTCTATCCTGTATATCCCCTTGCCGCAAAATACCGACTTACCGCAAAGATTGTAATAAAAGTCACTGTAATTGCAATAGGTCTCTGCGCCCGAGTTTTCCTGAAACCTGAGCGAATACGGCGTTCTGAGCGACGAGAGCGAGTATACCGAAGTGAACGCAAGTATCCCGTATTTAGCATTGAGCGGATGAAGCGCGGTATTGACCGCCGTTCTGACCTCGCCCGCACCTAACCTGCTGTCCGCGTCGAGCGCTATCGCAAAACGCGGTCTGAATGAGTTTTTCGCCGAAACGTATCTGAATTTTCCCGCGTCTCCCGACAGTATATACCCGTTGAAATCGGCGATCGCGCCGCGCTTCCTCTCGTACGCGCCGTATCTCTTTCCCGTCCTTACCCGTTTTCTGACCAGCACAACGAAATTGTCTCTGTCGGCATATTTGTCGAGAGCGTCGATGACCGCGCTGTCGCTCGAATCGGTCTCTCTGTCGCTTTCAGGCAGATCGCACAGCAGATAAAAACATGCGTTGTCGTCTCTGTTCACTGCCTGAAGCGCAAGCAGATCTTCTGCCGCTCTGACCGCTGAGTCCGAATCCGTAAGATAGTGAGATACGACCACCGCGACGCGCCCTTCGTCGGGTATGCGGTCGTAATTCAGTCTCGGCACGGGTCTCCCCGGCAGAAAAAACGAGATGACCCTTTCCGTGATGTACGAAGAGGCGGGATAACTCGCGACGAAAGTCAGAAGTATAACGCAGATCTTCAGCCATACCAAAGGCAGAAATATGCCTGAAAGTACAGAAAATACGCTCTGCACGACGAATACTGCAGCGTAGTAGGCCGCCTTGTCGGGAGCGTACGACGCACGTCTTAGCGACCCCACGTACTTCCCCTTCAGATGAGCGCGCAGATCGTAACGGTGATCGAAAAGAATCTCGCCGAAGTGCACGTCGAATCGCGCCGCGAGATCTGTCGCGCCTTTGGCTACCGCATATTCGCCCGCGTTGAAATATCTTGCGAGCGACGCAACTGCCTGAAGATACTGTCTTTTGGACTGCGAATCGCTTTTTGCATAATGTCCGTCTCTTTCAAATAGCGCGTTGACCGTAGAAAGAGAATTGACGAAAGACACGCAAAAAATGCCGTCGAGCGCTTTCAGCGAAGTAATCGCCGCCGCCGCTGTTTTTGCATAATCGGTCATTGCGCCCGCAAATGCAAATTCCGCATTTTCGACGTTGACGGCGGTGTTCGCGCTGAGAAATCTCTCGGGGATCTTCTTACCCGTCGCTTTGAAATAGTAGAGGTAGCCTTCTTTTTTGGCATACCTCGCGTCGGGTTCTTTGTCCTCGTCGGCGCGACGTCTCGAGCGCTCGAGCGCGCGTATTTTCCGCGCGACGAAAGCGAGTTTTTTGAGCAAAGCCGCTTCAAACGCCGTCCTGAGCGCGCAAAGCTCGTCGAACGTCAGCGGAGTGTATCTGCAAAAGTTGCGCACGCTCGCGGCTATCACGTCGGCGTCGAGCCTGCAATAATACTGTGCGGCTATCGCGTCGGCAAGATGTATCACTCTCGCCTCTCCTTTGTGCGGCAACGCGGCGAAAGATCTGAAGTCCTCGCGTCTTACTCCGGCGGTGACGGTCCTGTAGTTTTCGTATATCCACTTTTCGCACTCGTAAAGCGGCTCTCCCGCCGCCGCTTTTGCCGCTATCAGCTTATACGCGGCGCCGAGAGCGCGCAGAGACTTGCCAACGTCGGGCACCGCGCCCACCTTTTCTACGTCTTTGAGCGCTAAGGCAAGCTGTTTGATGTTAGCCGCGCCGTCGCCTCCGGCAACGTATTGCGAAGTATTGAATCTGCGGGCGTTCTGCGCCGCAAGCGCCGTCAGACAAATTACGGCAAGTACCGAAAACACGGCAATCATATAAATTAACATATCGCACCTCTCGACGCGATTATTGACCTTTTTCGCAAAAATAAAATCGAATAAAAAAAGCGACGCTCCGTGCGCCGCAAAAATTGTTTGACAAGGGGGCGAGACAATCTGTAAGCCGGGTTCTGTCTTGGATAAACATCTGTCTAGGACGTATGTTGCCATACGCCTCAAGCGATTTTCCGACGCGGCAGGCAACCGCATACGTCGTTTTCTCTTGCATCGGGTGGGGTTTACAGAGCCTCCCTCGTCGCCGAGGGAGCGGTGAGCTCTTACCTCGCCTTTCCATCCTTACCCTTGCGGGCGGTCTATTTCTGTTGCACTTTCCTTGAAGTCGCCTTCACCGGTAACTGGCCGGCACCCTGCCTTGCGATGCCCGGACTTTCCTCACCCCTTGCGGGCTGCGTTTATCCGACTGTCTCGTGCGATAATCATACCACTTCGCGGACGTTATGGCAAGCGTTCAGAAGCGCATACCGCCTTCTTCGATAAATCTTCTCAGCTTGAACAGCGCTTTTTTCTCTATCCTCGACACGTATGAGCGCGATATCTCGTACTTTTCCGCGACCTCATTCTGCGTATACGCTTTGTCTGCGTTTATCCCGTATCTCAGCATGACTATCTCGTATTCTCTGTCGTCGAGCACTTTTTTTGCGACCTCTATCAGCTTTTCCTGCACGATCCTGCTCTCGACCTTGCTGATCACGCTTTCTTCTTCTGATCCGATAAGATCGATCAGAGTGACCTCGTTGCCGTCCTTGTCGTAGCTGACAGGCTCGTACAGCGACTTCGTGTTCCTGTACTTCTTGCCCGCCCTGATCACCATCAGGATCTCGTTTTCGATGCACTTGCTCGCATAGGTCGCAAACTGTGTGCCCTTACCCTCGTGAAACGAGTTGACCGCCTTGATAAGACCTATCGAGCCGACGCTTATCAGTTCGTCGTTGTCGCCGTAGCTCGAATATTTTTTCACGATATGTACGACGAGCCTCATATTGTGTCGTATAAGCTCGTCGCGCGCTTCTTTGTCTCCCGCCGCTATCCTCTCAAGAAGTTCTCTTTCCTTTTCTTGAGAAAGAGGCTTGGGAAAACAATTTTTGTTTTTTACATAACCGCTGAAGAACAGCAGGTTTGACAACAATGCGAAAATTCCGCTGAGAAACATGATTCCACCTCGGATAAATGTATGTCTCAGGTCCTTGCATTATACTTTTTTGTCGAAAAACGCCGTAAAAACAAAAAAACCGCCTGCATCGCAAGCGGAAATTTTCTTTTGTTAAAGGATTATTTGTTGCCGCCTCCCTTGGGAGCGTTCTTGTTTTTGAGTATCTCGTTGATCTCCCCGAGCCAGGAATTTATGTCCTTGAACTGTCTGTGCACCGCGGCAAATCTGACGTACGCCACGTCGTCTATCTCCTTGAGCCCGTCCATGACGAGATCGCCGATATAGTCCGACGTCACTTCCTGTTCAAGCCCGTTGGCGAGCTTTTTCTCGATGTCGGACACGAGTTTGTCTATCTGCTGCATGCTGACCGGTCTCTTGTCGCACGCCTTGAGAATGCCGTTCTTGAGTTTGGCGGCGGAGAACGTCTGCCTGCAACCAGACTTCTTTATCACCATTATCGGCGTGGTCTCTATCGTCTCGTAAGTCGTAAAGCGTTTGCCGCACGCGACGCACTCTCTCCTGCGCCTTATCGACGTGCCGTCCTCGTTGAGTCTGCTGTCTATGACCTTGCTGTCCATACAGCCGCAATATACGCATTTCATTGTCGCAACCTCCGAATCTGACTTAATTATACAACATATCGTTGCAAAAGTCCAGCGCTTGCACAAAATAGCGGCATCGTATGACATTGTCTAAAATCGTCAGAGAAAGAATTTCCGTCCTTGACCTCCGCAACATTAAAAGTAAAACCCGATATCTGTCTCACGTCGGGAACAATTGTATTGCGTAAAAACGGATATATCGTGTCCGACGGCGCGACGACATACCCGAAAAACAGCTTCGCGGCTCTTTTCCGTAATCGGGACACGTCAGCAATCGCACTTGACGGGAGGAGGCGGAGCTTCGTGCGAAAGCTCTACGAGAATTGCGTCCTCACCTATTCTGACGATACAACGCCAGGGCACGAAAATGCTGTCCGAACAGGTTATGTTCTTCAAAAACTTTTTTTCGCCCGGCACTATTATACCCGTGATCTTGCCCGCGGGCGTGAACGCGATGTCAAGAAGCCTTCCCAGTCTCTTGCCGTCCACGACGTTGACCACCTCTTTTTCTTTAAGTTCGCAAAAAGTAAGATCGCTCAACATAACAACACCTCCCGATAATCTACGGGAGGCGTCGCCAAATTATGACAAATTTCGCACAAAAGCGAAAATTTATATCAAAAATACGCTTTCATTTTAGACAGTGCGTTCTTTTCCAGCCTGCTGACCTGAGCCTGCGAGATATTTATCTGCGAGGATATCTCAGTCTGAGTCTTGCCGTAAAAATATCTGAGGACGAGCACTCTCCTTTCCTTCTCGGGAAGCGCCGCGATAGCGTCCGAAATGCTGATGCTGTCCGTCCAGCGTTCTTCGGTATTCTTGCCGTCGCCTATCTGTTCTTCGAGCATCATGCCTTCTTCGCCGTCGTTGTAGACGGGCTCCTGCAAATAGACGGGCTCGCTTACCGCGTCGAGCGCGCAGACCACTTCTTTTACGGGCAGATCTATCTCCTCGGCGATCTCGACCGCCGTCGGTACTGTCTGCCGCGAGCGTTCGATCTCCTCTTTTGCCTTGAGCACCTTGTATGCGGTATCTCTGAGACTTCTGCTAACTTTTATGCCCGTGCTGTCCTTGAGGAAGCGCCTGATCTCGCCTATTATCATAGGTACGGCATAGGTCGAAAATCTGACGTTGAATCTGCTCTCGAAGTTGTCTATAGCCTTCATGAGTCCGACCATTCCGACCTGAAAGAGATCGTCGGAATTGCCTTTGTTGCCGAATCTGTGGACGATAGACAGCACGAGTCTTATGTTTGCCCTGGCAAGCTCGTCTCTCGCCGCATTGTCACCTTTTTTGATACGTGCGATCAGTGCGTCGCACTGTTCTTTGCTCAGTTTTGGCAGCGCGTTTGTATCCACGCCGCATATCACTACTTTGTGCACCGTATTCACCTCCGTATGTAACATTGTGAACGCGGAACACTTCAGGCTTAAAATTTTAACGCAAAAAACGTCGCTGTTTGTCGGATTTTGCGTTTTTGTATGCTTATTATTTACCCGTTTTGCGCAATTATACGCTTTTGGTCAGCTCTTTTTTCAACTTTTTCATCACTTTCTTTTCAAGACGCGATATGTAAGACTGCGATATTCCCATAAGATCGGCGATCTCTTTCTGCGTCTTTTTCTGAGCGCCGAGAAGTCCGAATCTGAGACGCACGATCTGCCTTTCGCGCGGCGGCAGACGTTTGAAGGTCGCGATGAGTATATCCTTTTCCTCGTCGTTTTCCACGTCCTTGCAGGTCACGTCGCTGTCTGTCCCGAGCACGTCCGAAAGCAACAACACGTTGCCTTCCCAGTCGACGTTGAGCGGCTCGTCGAGCGACATCTCTCCCTTTGTCCTGACGACTTTTCTCAGGTGCATGAGTATCTCGTTTTCTATACATCTGCTCGCGTAAGTTGCAAGTTTTATCTGCTTGCTTCCGTCGAACGAATTGATCGCCTTTATCAGTCCGATCGTACCCACGCTGATCAGATCGTCTATATCAACGTTGGAACTTTCGAACTTTTTGGCTATATACACTACAAGTCTCAGATTGTGCTCGATGAGCTTTTCTCTCGCCTCTTTGTCGCCCGCCGCAAGTTTCCCGACAGCCTCTTTTTCCTCGTCTGCGGACAGAGGCGCGGGCAGAGTTTCACCGCCGTTGAGGTAGTCGACCCCGTCGTCGTTTTTAAGCGGACTTGAAAACAGTCTGATCAGAAATCCTATTAGTTTTTTAAGCATAATTCCTCCTAAAGATCGCAGTTGAGAAGCAGAGAAAAACCCTTGAAATCCCTCTCTCCTATGCCTATTATCACGTTGTCGAACTCTTTTTCTCCGTCGCCGTCGCTGACGAACAGCTTGTCTGCAACGAATCCGCGGATACACTTGCTCCCGGTCACGGTAGAGAGCTTTATCGCGTCGATCATGCGCGCCTTGTCGAGATCGGGTATGCTTTCGGCAAAATCCGCGCCCGATACCACGACGGGATAAACGCCCTTGTAATACAGTCTGTTCCCGCTGTCCCAGTATCCCTTGCACTCGACGCATTTACCCGCGACTTCGAGCCTTACGTCTGCGGTATATTTCTTCTCTCTGCGAGCGAGCGTGACATAACCCGATATCTTTTTTGCAGCGATCACACAGATAATCGCGGCAACTGCGGCGACGGCGGGCGCGTACCCGTCGGGATTCGTTATCGCGACAAAACCGTCGTTCGCGCCGAGAAGCGCTATGCATATCCCGCCCGCAAGACAAGTGTAAAGCAAGAAAAAAGCGAGGAATTTACAGTAGTTTTTTGCGCTTTTCACTCCTGTGACGATAGCGGGCATGATCATTCCGAGCAATAATTTGGCAAGGAACAGCGCTTTTATCTCGACAAGCGGCATAATTACAGCAAACGCCGTGCCTGCGGCGGCAGAAATAACCGACCTGATTTTGCGGAATTTCTGCCTGAGCGTGACAGACGTCACGTACAACAACAGAAGGTTTACAGCCATGTTGTCTGCGATCACATACTCTATGTATATTTGCATAACCCGATAATATATCCGCGGGCGCGCGCAAAATTTCTTTCCTTGTCGAAAATTTTCAAATAAATTTTTAAGACAAAAAAAATATCTCCCCGTTGCCGAGGAGATACGATAGATGAATATTCTTGTCTTTGCCGCGGTTATTTCTTCTTGCGGAATACCCTGAGGAACGCGGGGAGCTTGTCCTCGTCCTCATCGTCGGCAGGCGCGTAAGAGCCGGCGTCTCTCTGCGAAGTATAGCCGCCGTTTCTCGGGTCGTTGTATCTCGCGCCCCTGTCTGCGGGATAATCCGCGCTTGCGGGTCTGCCGTAATCGGAAGCCGTCGTTCTGCCGTAATCGCCTGAAGCCGGTCTGCCGTAGTCAGCGCCGCCCGTCCTGCCGTAATCGCCGGAAGCGGGTCTGCCGTAATCAGCATTAGAACCGCGTCCGTCACGATAAGGAGCTCCCGCGCCGCTCTGGGGAGCGCGACCGTCGCTGTAACCGTAATCGTAAGGCTGATCGTCTCTCGACGCGGGACGTTCTCTCCTCTCGGCATACGGGTCGGATCTCCTGTCGCGGTCGTCGTAAGGATCGTAACGGCGTGCGCCGTCGGATTTTCTGTCGGGATAGGGAGCGTAACCGCCTTTCCTGTCCTCGTCCATATCGTCGTATTTATCCTTCTTGCGGCTGTCGGTCAGACGTTTGATCGCGTTGTCCATTGCAGAAGACGAACGCGACTGCGCGCCTGCACCTCTCCTCTGAGAGTAACCCGAAGCGGAATCGTCGCTCGGAGCGCTGAAGCCGGTCGCGATCAGAGTGACCTGCACCTTGTTTTCGAGATTTTCGTCAAATCCCGTACCGAAAATGATGTTCGCCGCGGGGTCTACGATGTCCTCAACGAGTTTGCTCGCGTCGGCGACTTCGTCGAGAGCCATATCCTTGCCGCCGAGAACGTGAAGTATCACGCCGCTCGCGCCTTCGATGTTCGTCTCGAGAAGCGGGCTTTCGACCGCGTTTCTGACCGCTTCGATAGCCTTGTCTGGACCTTCGCCGATACCTATGCCCATATGCGCGAGACCTTTTTTTCTCATGATCGCGCTGATATCCGCAAAGTCGAGATTGATGACCGTGGGTTTGACGATGAGCTCGCTTATGCTCTGTATCGCCTGTTTGAGCACTTCGTCAGCCTTGATGAAGGACTCGAGCATCGCGGTGCCCTTGGGGAGCACTTCGAGAAGTTTTTCGTTGGGGATGACGAGCAAAGTGTCGACGTTACCGCGCAGATTCTCAATGCCCTGTATCGCGTTGTGCATACGTCTCTTGCCTTCAAACGCGAACGGCTTCGTCACCACCGCCACGGTGAGTATGCCCAGTTCTTTGGACAGAGCCGCAATGACGGGTGCCGCGCCGGTGCCGGTACCGCCGCCCATACCTGCGGTGATAAACAGAAGGTCGACGTCCTTGAGCAGAGCGCGAAGCTCCTCTCTCGACTCCTCCGCCGCCTTTTCGCCCACGTTGGGATCGGCTCCTGCGCCGAGACCTCCCGTGAGTTTTGCGCCTATCTGCACTTTGGTCGTCGCGTTGGACAACGTCAGCGCCTGACAATCGGTATTCACCGCCACGAATTCCGCGCTGGTGATACCTGCCGCTATCATACGGTTGACGGCGTTGTTACCGCCTCCGCCTACGCCTATTACCTTGATCTTAGCTTTTCCGCTTCCGTCTGCCATAATTCTTACCTCCGAAATCTGTCCAGTAGTCTTTTTAATATACTTTTGCTTTTTTCCAGCTTGTCCGCCACGTCGAACGTACCGAACACGGACGAAAAATAGCTTTTGCCGTATGTGGGCACGTCGGGGACGACCGTCTCCAGTCTCATGCCGAGCTGTCTCGAAATATATGCCGCCGCGCCTTTGAGTCCCGAGATCCCACCGCCCGTCAGATATACTACGTCGGTCGAGAAATTGGGGTTTTCGGCAAGACAGCGCGAGACGAAATCCACAAAATCGTCCAGCCTTGCCTGTATGATGCGGTTCACGCCGAAGCTGTTGAACTGTTGCGGCTTGCCGTCAACGATCACGTTGTAACAGCTCCCGTTGTCCGACTCTATATACAAATTCGCCTTGCCGATCAGCGTGCACGCGCTCGCGTAAGGTATGTCGAGCACCTGATAGAGGTCTCCCGCCAGATTGGCGCCGCCTACCGACCTGCTCGCCGCGCTCTCCAGTCCCTCTCCTCTGACTATGCCGAAAGAGGTGTTGGAAAACCCGATATCGCAGACAGCCGCGCCCTGCTCTCTGACGTCGGAAGGCAGAAGCTGAACGCATGTCGCCCAGAAAGACGAAATATAGCTCACGCTCTTTGCGCCTATCGCAGAAGCGACTTTTTTTATCGTGTCGCAAAACTTTCTCGCGCAAAGAATGTATGTGAGATCTGCGTCGATATATGTGGCGGTCTCTCCCATGGGATTGACGCACCTGAACTTGTTGTCAAGCGTAAACCCGCGCGCACTGCAGTTGATCGGAACGTAATCTGGATCACCGTCGAAGATATTGCCTCTCGCATACAGTTCGTCGAGAACGTCGTCGGTTATCGTGCGGAAAGAACGGTAAGCGTTTTTCACCTGATTGTTCCTGACCTTGAGGAACTCCGTGGGCACGCCGACGTACAGTTTGCCGATTTTGCCGCGGTAACCGCTCTCGGCAATAGTCTGTCTTACGCTCTCCTCGAGCGCATCGGGATCGAGAAATTCGCCTTTATAATACCCGTCATACTCGCATGACGCGATATTCTTGACGTTATAAACGCCTGAATCCGACTTGTTCCCGACCAGAAAAACCAGCTTTCCCGAGCCGACGTCGAGCAAAAACACTTCGTTCATATAATTATTATAATAAAAGTATTAAATTATGTCAACAGTATTGGTAATAAAAAATACAGAAATTTACGCAAAAATAATAACGGCTCGGCGCAAAATTCACGCCACGTCCGTCTCCGACCAAGCCCAGCCTATGTCGGCAAGATAAATGTATCCGCCCCTTCTCTGGTCCTCGCTCGTCAGCGTATTGTAATAGGTATATGCTCCCACGAACATATCGTCGGCATCTTCCACGTTCCTGAGCACGAAAGTCACGCCCGTATTGGTCGTCACGTATACCCTCGTCTGCCCGTATCTTACGTCTTTGACGAAGGAAGTAAATCTGCTCTCGACGAAACTCACCTTTTTCGCGCCCTCCACAATGCCTTTGAGCCATGCGGATTTTTCGGTTACAAAGCTGCCGACGGACTCCTCGTCACCCGCCAAAGTGAAATTGCTGATCGTAGTCAGACCCGCCGTGCCGTCGACGGGAACTACGTCGAGTATCTTGAGATCGCCGTCTACTACGGCATACTTTGTCTCTCCGTTGCCCGACGGCTCGAGCGCGATCGCCATAAGCGGAGTGCGCTCTGCGATATATATGACGACTTTGTTGGGGAATTTTCTCTCGATGTCGACGACCTGCAACGTCGGATTGGCTTTTTCTACCGAGGCGGTGGCGGCGCTTTCGTCGATCGCGAAAATGCTGTCGCCTTTGGATATGCCGCTCTGCAGAATTATCGCGTTGACGGTCCCGTCGTCGAGCGCGAGGTTGCCCGCCGTCCTGACTTCTACCGATCCCGTCAGAAACATCACGCAACACACCACGATAACGACGACTGCCACCGCAACTGCTATAAAAATGCCCAAAAGTCTTTTGTTCATTGCTATATCCTTTTTATTTTCACTCCCAGAGGCGGGAGGATCTCTGCCAGATTTTCGTATCCCCTGTCTATATGGAAAACGTTGTCCACTACGGTCTCGCCCTGCGCGCACATACCCGCAAGCACGAGAGACGCTCCTCCCCTCAGATCTGTCGCGCCGACTTCGGCGCCCGTCAGAAAAGGCACTCCCCTGACCACCGCTGTACGTCCTTTGACGGTCACGTCCGCGCCCATCTTGAGCAGCTGCGACACAGTCTTGAACCTCGTCTCGAAAATATTCTCGACGATAACGCTCGTGCCGTCGCTTACAGTCTGAAGCGTGAGTATCTGAGTCTGCAGATCTGTCGGAAACCCGGGATAATAAGTGGTCTCGACTTTGGGTATGCTCTCGCATCTCCCTTTGCAGATTATATTTATTTTATCACGCGCACACGAGATTTTGCAACTGCTTTTGGGCAATTTGGCTATAAGCGAAGAAATATGTTCGGGATTCACGTTGTTCAGAGTGAGTTCTCCGCCGCACATCGCCGCACCGATCAGATAAGTTCCTGCGACAATCCTGTCGGGTATCGGCGTATATTCCACGCCGGAAAGCCGCTTCACGCCGTCCACTCTTATCACTCCCGTGCCCGCGCCGCTTATCTTTGCGCCCGCCGCGTTGAGGAAGTTCTGCAGGTCGACGATCTCGGGCTCTTTGGCGCAATTTCTTATCACGCTGGTCCCTTCGAGAAAAACGCAGGTCATCATCAGGTTTTCGGTCGCGCCCACGCTCGGCAGATCGAGCATGACTTCGCTTGCGTGCGCCCGCGCGCTGTCGCAGTCGATATACCCGTGTTTTTCCACGATCTTCACGCCGAGTTCTCTCAATCCCGCGAGATGAATGTCTATCGGGCGCAGTCCTATGTCGCACCCGCCCGGGTATGCGACTTTTGCTTTTTTCAGCCTTGAAAGCAGGGGTCCGAGCAAAAAAACCGACGAGCGCAGTTCGCTTGCCAGCCCGCCGGGTATCTTTCCGCTCGATATACCCGTCCCGTCCACCGTCACGTCGTCTCCCTCTCTCGTTATCCCGCATCCGAGTTTTTCGAGTATCGCGCACATCGCGTTGACGTCGGCTATGTGCGGACAGTCGTGAAGGGTCACTTTTCCGTCGACGAGCACGCACGCCGCGAGGAGCGTGAGTACCGAATTTTTTGCTCCTTTGATTGTAAGTTCGCCGCACAGGAATTCCCCTCCGCGGATTATGTATTTGCTCATCTTTCTCTCCTTACGCCGCGCGGCGTAATTTCTTAATACATTTTATGGAAAGACCGCTTTATTTGTGAATTACGGGCAATGCCCTCAAGTAGTCCCGTTGCCGCCGCGAATACCACGAGAGAACTGCCTCCCGAACTGACGAACGGCATCGGCAGTCCCGTCGGAGGTACAGAGCCGCTGACTACCGCGATATTGAGGAGCGCCTGCACCGCCACGACTATTCCGACGCCCGCCGCGACGTAGGTCTGAAATCTGTTTTCCGCACGCAGAGCTATGACCACACTCCGCCATACGAATATGCAGAAAAGCGCGATGACGAAGATACAGCCGATGAGTCCGAGCTCCTCGCCGATTATCGAAAAGATGAAATCGCTTTCAGCAAAAGGCAGGAACATATACTTCTGCCGACTGTTGAAAAGCCCGACTCCGAACCACCCTCCCGAGCCGAGCGCATAATAGGACTGGATAAGCTGATACCCTTCCCCGAGCGGAGACGCCCACGGATCGACGAACGCGAGCAGTCTTTTGAGTCTGTACGGTTCTGCAAGTATGAGGAGCGGCACGGCGACCACTACGGGTATCGCCATTACCGCGAACTGCTTCAGCCCGCAACCGCCGATAAAAAGCATAAGGAGAACGCAAAGCCCCACGCAGACCGTGATCGACATATTGGGTTCGAGCATTATCAGCGCGCAGACCGCGAGCGTCGCCGCGAGTATCGCGACCATATCTCTGAAGCGTGCGCAACTCCTCTCCGAAAGTCTTGCCGCGATGAATATCACAAGCGAGAATTTGGCGAGCTCGGACGGCTGAAAGGTCGTGAATCCGAGGTTGAGCCAGCGCGTCGCGCCGTACTTCTCCACGCCGAGACCGGGCACGAATACCAGCGCAAGAAGCACGAGCGAGACGACGAGAAGCACGGGGGAAATCTTCTTCATAAGTCCGCTGTCAAGCCTCGAAACGCCGAATGCCGCGACGAGCGCGACGACGAGAGAAAGCGCTTGTTTTTTCACGTAGAAAAACTCGTCGCCCGTCTGTTGCAGAGCGATGTAACTGCTCGCGCTGTACTGCATGATTATCCCGAAAACCGCGAGAATCAGCGCGCAGACGACGAGTATCTTGTCGGCTATTATCGGAGTCTTGCGTTCAGACATTTGCAAAAGCCTTCACTATGCCGTCGAAATGTCTCCCCCTCTGCATATAGTCAGTATACCTGTCGAAGCTCGACGTGGACGGCGAAAACAGCAGATTTTCCACGTCGTCGTAAGATAAGGCTATCGCGACTGCGCGTTCGAGAGTCGCGGTCTTGACTATCGAATAGTCTCCGTCCTCGTCTGCCCAGCGTATTATCTCGTCGCTGTTGTCGCCGCAACAGACGATATGTACCACGTTTGACGGAAGCGAAGCGAAAAACGCACCGTAACTTATCTTCTTATCCCAGCCGCCCATTATCAGCACCGTTCTGCCGTCCATAGCGGAACAAGCGCGCAGAGTGCTGTCTATATTGGTCGCCTTGGAGTCGTTGTATATCTTCAGCTTGCCGTGCCTGCCGATATACTCCGTTCTGTACCTCGGCGCTCTGAACTCTCTGACTGCGGCGGCGATCGTTGAAGTATCCACGCCGTATATCCCGCAGACCGTCACCGCGGCAAGCACGTCGGAGAGATTGTGTCTGCCTTTGAGAGGCACTTCTGAAGCGCGCATGACGAACTCCGTCTTTTCCCCGTCAGAATAATATATCCCGTCTCCGTCGAGATATGCGCCGTCAGTCTTTCTCTCGAGAGAAAACCATCGTTTTTTCGCGGCAATGCAATTTCCCATCGACATGACTACGGGATCGTCGCGGTTGAGTACTGTGAAATCGTCTTCTTTCTGATTGTCGAATATCTTCGCTTTCACTCTCGCATATTCCTGAAAACTGCCGTGCCTTTCGATATGGTCGGGGGTAACGTTGAGACAAACGGCTATCCCGGGCGCGAATTTCACGGCGGTCTCTAATTGAAAGCTCGATATTTCGAGTACGGCGACCGCGCCCGACAAACTGTCAGCCGCAGAAGAAAACGGTACGCCGATATTGCCGAGCGCGCAAGCCTTTATCCCCGCCTTGTCGAGTACCGCCTTTATCAGCGACACCGTGGTCGTCTTGCCGTTGGTGCCCGTCACCGCGACGGTACTTGCCTGACAATACCTTGACGCCAGCTCTATTTCTCCTATGACCTCTATCCCCTTTGCCTTTGCGCCGTTTATCACCGGATGATCGACGGGCACTGCGGGATTGACGACGACGAGTCCGACGTCCTCGAGCACGTTCTCGAGCGACATTCCGCGCCTGTTTTCTATCCCGTCGCCGACCGTATCTCCTCCGTTGTCGTCAAAGCAGACGACATCGCCGCCGTGGCGGAGCAACAGACCTGCCGCGCTCTCACCGCTTTTGCCCCAACCGAGAATAAGCGTTTTGTTCATATTGTGTACGCAACGATCGCGACCAATGCGGCTACAAGCGTGATCACCGTATAGCGACTGACGATCTTGCTCTCCTTCATACCCTTGTACTCCAGGTGATGATGATAGGGCGCCATGAGGAAGATCCTCTTGCCCGTACGCTTGAAATACAGCACCTGCAATATTACCGATATGCACGATACCACGTACATTATGCCGACGATCGGCGCAAAAAGCGCGTTGCGACAAAAAACGGCAACGCATGCCGCCGCGCCGCCGACCGCAAGAGAGCCCGTATCTCCCATAAACACGCTCGCGGGATTGGAGTTGAACCACAAAAACGCGATAAGCGCGCCGAAAAACGCGAACGCGAAAACGGCAACAGACGAATATTCCGCGGCGAGCCACGTCCTGCCGCCGTCCGCCGCCCCGACCGCCGTGACGGCAGTCATTATCCCGAACGCCGCAAAGTATACCGAGCCGCTGCCCGCCACGAGTCCGTCGAGACCGTCAGTCAGATTGACCGCGTTGCTCATCGCGATGAACACGAACGCGCAGAAAGGTATATACGCCCAGCCGAAATCCACTGCCATATCGGTAAACGGTATCCTTACCGCGCTCCCGACCGCCCCGCTCGTGTAGCAGAACGCTGAGACGACCGCGGCGATGCCGAGTTGTCCGAATATCTTCTGATACGCTTTGAGTCCGAGATTGCGTTTGAGCCGTACTTTGATGAAGTCGTCGAGAAAACCTATCAGCGCGTAGCCGAGCGTCACGCACAGCGCGACTATGCCCAGCTTTTGTCTGCCGAATATCAGCGTCGAGACAGTCACTCCCGCGAGAAACGCTATCCCGCCCATTGTCGGCGTGCCTTTTTTGCCCTCGTGCACGTCGACGTACGAGAGTATTGTCTGACTCGCCTTGGCACGTCTCGCAAAGGCGATGACGGGACGGGCAAGAAGCGCCGTGACGCAGAACGCGACGAGTGCGGAAAACAGTATCTTCAGCGTAAGATCCATTATCTGCCGAGAGCCTTGCCCAGCTGAACGCTGTCGCTGTAAGGCGTTTTCACGTTGTTTTCGTCTATATAGTCCTCACTGCCTTTGCCCGCGATCAGCACCACGTCGCCGCTTTCGGCAAGTCTGACAGCAAGCGCGATCGCCCGACTCCTGTCCAGCTCTACGAACACCTTTTTCATATCGCGTATGCCCGCCGTTATGTCGTCGGCGATAGACTGCCTGCTCTCAGTGCGCGGGTTGTCGCTCGTCACTATCACGGTGTCCGACATCTCCCCCGCGATCCTTCCCATTATCGGACGTTTGGACACGTCGCGGTCTCCTCCGCAGCCGAATACCGTGACGAGATGACCTTTGCACATCTTCCTGCCCTCTTTCAGCAGATTGTACAGCCCGTCTGGCGTGTGCGCGAAGTCGACGACGTACTTTACTCCGCCCGACTCGATGACGTTGAACCTTCCCAACGGCGGGTCGAGCGAATAAAGGCACTTTGCGATCTCGTCAAGTCCCACTCCCGCCATTCTCGCCGCCGTGCATGCGGCAAGCGCGTTGTAGACGTTGAATCTGCCGTACAGTCTGCAGTCGACCGAGACGATATCGTCCATTATGTTGGCAACGAACGAACATCCTCTCGCGCCGTCCTCAACGTCTATCGCAAAGCTGTCGGCGGGATTGTCGAGACCGTAGCTTACGGACGGCACGCGGCATTCGGACAATATCTCCCTGCCGCACGCGTCGTCAACGTTGACGAGAGCGCACCTTGTGTACTCGGGCGTAAAACAGCTTTTTTTCGCCGCTTTGTACCTTTTCATATCCCCAAAGTAATCGAGATGATCCTGCGAAAGATTTGTAAAAATACATATATCGCTGCAAACTCCCGCAAGCTTTTTCAGATAGATCGCGTGCGCAGAAAATTCCATCACAACGTACTGCACGCCCGCCGCTTTCATGTCCGAAAAAAGCCTGTGCAGTTCGAACGGGTCGGGCGTTGTAAGCGCGGACGGCAGTTTCGTGCCGCCGTACTCGTAATACATCGTGCCTATCAGACCGACTTTGTAACCGCCTGCCTCGAGCAGTTTCGCGGTGATATATGCGGTCGTGGATTTTCCGTTCGTACCCGTCACGGTTATTATCTTCATCGCCGCCGCGGGATTGCCGAAAAACTTCGCCGAAGCGAGTGCGTAAGCCCGCCTTGCGTCGGATACTTTCACGACGGGGACTTTTGAGTACGCAAGCTCTTTTTCGCAAAGCGTTGCGACCGCGCCCGCCTCTACTGCGTTGTCCGCATATAAGCGGCCGTCTCCGTGCACTCCCTGCATACAGACGAACAGATCGCCTTTCTTCACCTTCCTGCTGTCGGTCGCGATACCCGTGACCTCGACGTCGTCGCATTCCTCTACAGGCGCGATCCCTTGCAACAATACCGACAATTTCATATTCTTCCTCCGTCCGTTTTTTAAATAATAAAATATTTTATAAGCCTATACCCGTCCGAGGCGATTTTCGCGATCGGTCGACAAAACCCTTCACTTTTTGCACTATGCGATTATTGACAGTCGCGCGCAAAATATCCCGTGAACGCGCATTATGACGCATTTTGCGCTATCCGAGGACGAAATACACGACCGTATCCTCGTCGATGACCGCGCCTTCCTCGGGGAACTGATATATTACTTTATTCCCTTCGCCCGCGACCTCGTAGGTCAGACCGCTCTCTCTGAGCGCGGCGCAAGCGGCGGTAGCCGACAGACCGAAGACCGACGGCATAACTACGCTTTCGGGCATATCGTCCGCAGAGATCTGCGGCTCTATACCGTAATAAGCGAAAGTACTCCTGAATATCTGACTGACGTACGGCGCGGCGACTATACTGCCGTAATACGCATAGCCCTGCGGCTCGTCGACCTTCATAAGGCAGAGTATCCTCTGTCCGTTTATCTCGGTAAACCCGATGAACGACGACACGTACGCGCCTCTGTCTATCGCGCCGTCCTTGTATTTCTGCGCCGTGCCTGTTTTACCGCCGATACGGTAGCCTGTCACTCCCGCGTTCTTGCCGCCGCCCTCCTCGACTACACCGTACAGATACTCCCTCATTGCCGCCGAAGTGCTCTCGGATACAGTCCTGCCGACGACCTCTGACGTATTCCTGAACGCGAGTTTTCCGTCCTCGCTGTAAATGCTGTCCACGACGTAAGGCGTGACGAGTTTTCCTCCGTTTATCACAGAGGCGACGGCGACGGCGAGTTGTATCGGCGTGACGGCGATCGCCTGCCCGAAACCGATACGCGCGATGTCCACCGTCTTTACGCTATCCTCGGCGAGCATTATCGACTGCCCCTCTCCCGAAATATCTATCCCCGTCTTTTGCGTAAGTCCGAATTTTTCAAAGTAATCGTACATCGTCGCCGTGCCCGCGCTGATCGCGATGTCCATGAATACGCAGTTGCACGAATTCATTATCCCGTGCGCGAAATCCTGCGAGCCGTGCCCTATGCTCCTCCAGCACTTTATGCGCTGTCCGTCGACGATCTTGTAACCCGGGCAATAATAGCTGTCCTTTATCACTCCCGTCTCTATGCCTATCGCAGAGGTCAGTATCTTGAACGTCGACCCTGGCTCGTAAACGTCGGTCACGAGCAGATTTTTAGACCCCGCGAGCAATAGAGAAAGGTCGTTTCTCGGTATCTCGTTGAGATCGAAAGTCGGCGCGGTCGCCATCGCGAGAATTTCGCCCGTGTCGGCGTTCATCATCAGGCAGGAAACAGACTTCGGAGAATAGGTCATCACCGCGTCGTTGACCGCTTTTTCCGCAAAACTCTGCAATTTGAAGTCTATCGTGAGATGCGCAGTCATTCCCTTTATCGGCGCGAGGTATTGAGTGACGTTGTCGTCGAGTTCTCTCCCTATGAGGTCGGTCATCGTATAAGACGCGCCGTCCGTGCCCGTCAGATATGTGTTGTAATACTGCTCGATGCCGCTCTGACCCACTCCGTCTGCGTTGGTGAAGCCGAGAAGCTGGGTCGCGAAATTGCCGTAATTGTAATATCTCGTCGCGTCCTCGGCAAAATACACGCCGTCAAAATCGTACGCCGACAGCGTAAGCATCTGATTTTTTGTCAGTTTTGTCGCGACTTTGACTTCCGAGACTCCTTTTTTTATCACTTTTTTGTATACGTCGTCGAACGCGTCTCCCGTCACCGCGGCGATCGCCTTGGCGACTTCGTCGTGTTTTTCAAGATCGTTCGGGCGCACGTAAAGCGTATACGAAGTCTGAGAGGTGGCAAGCACGACCCCGTTGCGGTCGGTAATGTCTCCGCGCTCCGCTCTGAACGGCAGATCGCGCGTCCATTGACCGAGAGCGAGCGTCTGAAGCCCCGTGCCGTCTACTATCTGGATATAAAACAATCTGCAGACGAGCAGTAAAAAAAGAAAGACTACCAGGGCGAGAACCGCAGGTAGCTTTCTTTTTAGTGTGATATGGGAAATTTTGTGCATCGAATACCCCTCCGCTGTGTTGTCGTCTCGAGTATCCGACGGGTTTGATTAGTGTCCGTTTCGTCTTATTTTGAGATGTTCGCCACCCAGTCGCAGAAGCTGTCGAACCAGTTGGTGTTCTTCTCGTAACCGTAGTTTTCGAGGTATCTGACCTCTGTCATCTCGACCACGCTGCCGTCGGCGGTGACCGCCATGTTGAGCGCTTCTTCGTTGTATACCGCCTCGGTAGGAGCCTGAGCCTCTACACTGCCGCCGCCGAACGCGACCACGTTGGCAATTATCAGCGAAGCTATTACCGCCACGAGTACGAAGTAGACCGCGATCAGCATTTTGGATTTTGCGTTGAGAGAGCGCTTGGTCTTTTTCGTACCGTATTCTACGTGTTCGAACGTAGCGGCGCCGGGCGCCGTGTATCCGCCGAATCTGCGATCGTCTCTGTCGTAAGCCCCGTAAGACTGCGCGCCGTAATCGCGGTACGAATCCTCGACGGGAGCGTCGTAACTTTCATAGCGGGGATATTCTTCCCTGCGGTAGTCTCCGCGGGTGTAATCTTCCTGAGCGTAATAGCCGTTGAATTCGCTATCGGCGTATCCCCTGTCGTCGAACGACCTCTGATACGCGTCGTAACGGGACTCGTCTGCGAACCCGTAATCTCTGCGCACGTCGAAATCAGCGCCGTATCTGTTATCTACGGGTCTGTCGACTTCTTCTCTTCTGAATTCTCTTTCTTTCAACATACTATTCACCCCGACATACGTTTATTACACTCTTTCGGCAACTCTCAGCTTTGCGCTTTGTGCCCTCGGATTCACCGCCAGTTCCTCTTCGCTCGCGGTGAGCGGTTTTTTCGTTATCATCTTCACCGTCTGCACTTTGTTGCAGGTGCATATCGGCTGTTTGGGAGGACAGATGCACTTGGCTTCGAGATACTGAAATTCTCTTTTGACTATCCTGTCCTCGAGCGAATGGAACGTTATCACGCATATCCTCCCGCCCTTGTTGAGCCTTTCTGCCAGCTTTCCGATTATCTCGTCAAGCTCCTTCAGCTCGTCGTTGACCTCTATCCTTATCGCCTGAAAAGTTCTTTTGCACGGGTTGCCTCCCTTGAACCTCTCTTTCGGCGGATAAGATCTTTCGACTATCTCCGCAAGCTGTCCCGTCGTCCTGATCGTCTCGGTGTTGCGGTATCTGACGATGTTCGCCGCTATCTTTCTCGCGTATCTCTCCTCTCCGTATCTGAAAAGGATGTCCGCCAAGTCAAGCTCGTTGTATTCGTTGACCACGTTGAACGCTGTCAGGAACTGGCTCTTGTCCATTCTCATATCGAGAGGCGCGTCGAAGCGGTAGGAAAAACCTCTTTCCGCCGCGTCCAGCTGGTAGGAAGAAACTCCCAGATCCATCAGCACGCCGTCTATCCCGTCTACGCCCAGTTCGTCGAGCACTTCGTCCGCTCTCTTGAAGTCGCTGTGTACGAAAGTGACTTTGTCGCCGTACTCTGCCAGTCGCTTCTTCGCGAACGCGATCGCTTCTTCGTCCTTGTCGGTGGCTATCAGCCTGCCCGTAGTCAGCTTTTTGAGTATCAGTTCGCTGTGTCCCCCGCCGCCGAGCGTACAGTCGAGATATATGCCGTCCGGCTTTACGCTCAGTCCCTCGATGGTCTCTCCCGGCATTACCGGTACGTGCGCAAACTCCGTCATATCGTGAGTATATCCTCGAGACTTGCGACCGCCGCGCGGAATTCTTCGGGATCGTTGACGATGCTGTGCATTTCGTCCCATCTGTCCGCATCCCACAGTTCGAGGCTGTTGCCCATACCTGCGAAAACGACGTTCTTGTTGATACCTGCAAACTTCTTCAGCATGGGCGGCAAAGTGAATCTGTCCTGCCCGTCTTCCTTCAGCTCGCTGACGCTGCTGAGGATGAGTCTCGCCGCTCTGGATCTCTCCGTCACAGCGATGGAAACGACTTTGGACAGTTTTGTGATGATCTCTTCCGCCTTTTCTTTGGAGATGATATTGAGACAGCCGTTGCTGTTGATCATAGCGAAGATGACGCTGTTCTCGTCGCCGAGCGCAGATCTGTACTTGGACGGTATTCTCAGTCTGCCCTTGGGGTCGACCTGAAGCGAAACCATTCCCGACATCATCATCGCGCTATACCTCCTCTGCTGATTGGTAATTATATTTTATCCTGTATTAAATGTATTGTCAAGATTATATCCACAAATTTCCACTTTGTAATGCAAACACTTGTTCACATTGGGAAAATAATCGACTATTACAGCTTATTACTGATTTTTACTTTATTCCATTATTTCATTTTTACTGATAATTACTTAAATTTAATTGATTTTACTAATTATTTTGAAAAGTGGAAATAAATCCCACACATTTCATTACATTTCCCACAAATACCCGATGAAATTATGTATAAAACAGGACTGCGATCCACCCCTTTTCACGCTGTTCCCTGCTTGACAAAAGGATTTTCACAGACGTTCTGTCCGTCTTTTACGGTAAAAACCATAAGACCGTGATTCTAAAAAACAAAACGCTGTTTACCGCATTTTTCCCACTCTGTCCCAATTTTCCCGCTCTTTCCCAAAACGCATAAACAACCGATACCGTTCAGCCGGAGTAATTGCAAAAAAACCGCACCGCGCCCCTCGAGCAAAACAGTCTCATTCACGCATATACGAACGCAGACCGTTCACACTTTCCCGCTCTCTCCAAGACACATAAACAACCGATACCGTTCAGCCGGAGTAATTGCAAAAAACCGCACCGCGCCCCTCAGGCAAAGCAGTATAATTCACGCATATACCAACGCAGACCGTTCGCACTTTCCCGCTCTCTCCAAGACACATAAACAACCGATACCGTTCAGGCGGAGTAATTGCAAAACCGCCCGCCCTTGGGCAAGATAAGCTCACGCGCGCGTATACGCATACGGTTTGTTACCTTATATATTCGATATACTCGGTTGCGGCGAATCGGCTTCTTGCGCGGAAGCGCCGATGCTTATTTTACGAACGGACAAAAAACGCTTATTCTCAGTAATTACAAAAAGCAAGATGACCCGCCGCAAAGCGGGTTGCGCTTATTATCATAATAAAATCGGCAAAAAAAATCCTTCTGCATACACAGAAGGAAAACGATCGTTATCATGTAAAAATCAAGTCTCGCCCCGCCTGAGCGCGGCGGTTTAATCGCAAAGTTCGGGTATCTCCACGAGTTTGTATCCGACGAGATCGCAAGAAGTAAGATAGTAATTCACACCTTTTTTGTCAACCACCCTCTTTGCTCTTACGTCCTTGCCGTGCAGATGTCCGTAAACCACGGCGGTTACGTCGAATTCGGATATCGCAGAAGTATAGAGCGAATCTGCAAACGATACGTCAAACGGCGGATAATGCACCATTACCGCGACCTTGTCGCCGTCCTTCCGCTGTCTTTGTGCGTCGTTGAGCGCAAGCCTCAATCTGAGCTCCTCTCTCTTGATCATCGCCTTGTCGTGCTCGCCCTCTGCGCCGAGGCTCCACAGCCTGCTCCCGCAGACAAGCAGATTCCCTATCCTGACAGCATTGTTCTGAACCGCATACATACCAAAAGGCAAAGATCCCGTCAGTCGACTGTACGATTGCCACCAGTAGTCGTGATTGCCGCGCAGAATGACCTTTTTGCCGGGAAGTTCGCCTATCTCGTCGAGATCTGGAAGCGCGTCCTCGAGGCGCATCGCCCAGGAGACGTCGCCCGCAATGAGCACGACGTCGTCTTCACCGACCTTATTCTTCCAATCTTCGCGAATATTATCCCAATAACCGCTCCAACCGTCGCCGAACACGTCCATCGGCTTATCGCAACGGCTCCCGAGATGCAGATCGCTCACGGCAAATACTTTCATACCGCTATTATATCAATAAAAGCGCGCAATAATCAAGCAAGACGGACAAAATGCGGTTTTTTTAACAAAAAATCGTACAGGCACGGGATAATACACGCGTGAAAACGAAAGACAGCAAAGCAAAAAAGATAGAAAAAGCAAAATGACTCCCCACACCCGTCTCGGTACAAAAAAACGGTATTACAGTAAAATCAGACGTATTTATAGTAAAATCAGACGTATTTATAGTAAAATCAGACGTATTTATAGTAAAATCAGACGTATTTACAGCAAAAAACGAAGCCGAGCGGTTCTGAAATATTATTTAAAGCCGCTTTCAGCGTAAAATCAAAGAAACATTATTGCCAAATACAAAATAGCCGACAAAACCGAGCGCAAAACCGCTATCACACACGCTGGCAACACAAACACGCGATTTCAGCGCAAAAAAACACGCGTATAAGGCGCAGACCGCCTTATACGCGATGACGGTTTTCAGCCCTTGAGGCGCGAAGAACGCCTGCAATCCTCGCCGCACTCCTGCGGATACAGCGGAAGGTCGAATACGCCTTCGCAAGCCTGCTGAGTATATTTTCTGCACGGCGGAATGTAGCAATAGCCGTAGCTCGGCACGAGAAGATCGACGGGCATCGTGATCTTGAGGATCACGGTCGCACAGCCCTTTACGGTAAACTGACCGTCTCCCGTGTAAGTGCCCTGCAGAGCGGTAAACCCTACAGTTGCCTGCACCGAATAAGGTATAACGCTGGGCGCCGACACGTGCAGTATCACGTCTTTGGGTATCGTCACGGTAGCCGTTGCCGTACCCGTGTTGCCGTTTGCGTCGGTAAAAGTGACCTGAACGGGAATATTGACGTTGCAGGTCACGCGGGCATAACAGTTGTCCTCGGGAATATCCGTGACCGTCAGATCGGAGATCGTCGCCTCCGTTGAAGTTGATTTTGCGCTTACGAACTTGTACGGCGCCGTGAGGTCGGTCGGCGTGACGTCCGTCAAAGTCAATTGCAGGTCGGTCAGAGTGCTCTGACTCATACACGCGTCGAAGACCTTTTCAACCTGCACGCAAGTCTTTTCGCAAATGCCGGAAAGAGCGTTACCTCTTACCGGTCCCGGAATCTTTTCCGATTTGCAATTATTTGAAAATGACATTATGTACTCCTCCTTTTATATGACTGCCGCAAAGCTGTCCGCTTTGATACAATCGCTATAAAAATATATGCGAGGAAGCAAAATAATGTCACTCAGCGCTTGAAATAATATTCTAAATTAAGTCGAAAAATAGTTCTATTCAGCCTTTATTCGTCTGTTTCATCAACAACTGGTATAAATTTTAAAAGATTTTCCATTTTGTCGAGTACGGCTTCTTTTCCCTCTTTTTTAAGAGAAGATACGACCGTTACGTCGCTTATGCCGAGGCTGAGCGCGTTGGCGATCACGCTCCTCTGTCGGGATATCTGAGCGCTCGAGAGCTTGTCTCCCTTGGTAGCCACGACAAAGAAAGGCACGTTGTAATGATGAAGATAAGCTATCATCTGCTTGTCGAGCGCGTCAGGCTCGCGACGCACGTCGATGAGCACCGCTACGCCTTTCAGCCTTTTGCTGAGCGTCAGATAACCCCCTATCATCTTATCCCACCTGCGCTTCTCGTCATCGCCCACCTGAGCAAACCCGTAGCCGGGCAGGTCGACCAACATAAACTCGCCGTTGTTCACCGAAAAGTAATTTATCAGCCTGGTCTTTCCGGGCGTGGAAGAAGTCTTTGCAAGCCCGCCGTGATTGGCAAGGTAATTGATGAAAGAACTTTTGCCCACGTTGGATTTGCCCGCGATCGCTATCTCGTCAGCATCAAACCCGTCGTTTTTCCCGAAGGAAGCGTAAGATGTGACGAATTTTATGTTTTTTATTATCATGTGTTTCCTCCTTGTCTCTTTTCCCGACCGCAAATAATAACGAGCGTATCGTCGGATCCCGCGCTATTTCCGCGCGGCGACGGCGCTGAAGGCGGGTCCCCGATAAGCACGAACAGATACCCGTCTTAGCAAAAATCCGCACCTTTCCCGCACCGATCCGATCGCCTCTCCGATTTCAACCAAAGCTACGATCGAAGTTTGCCGCAAGCGAGGGAAATATACCGTCTCACGTACGGCCGCCCCGTTGCGTGCAGACAGCGTTTGCAATCATTGTATAAAAAAGGCAGGCGAACTGCCTGCCTTTTAAAAGTCAAGCCGTTTTGCGGCGGATTATCAGAGGTTTATCCGTACCTTTTACGCAATCTGCCGTTATTACGACCTTTTCGATCGACTTATCGCTGGGGACGTCGTACATCGCGTCCAGCATAAGATTTTCCATGATCGACTTGAGTCCGCGCGCTCCCGTCTTCATCCTGACGGCTTTTCTCGCTATCTCGAGCAAGGCTTCGTCCTCGAACACAAGTTCTACCCCGTCGTCAGCAAACATCGACTGATACTGTTTCGTCAAAGCGTTTTTGGGCTCCTTTAGAATGTTGACGAGCGCTTTTTCGTCAAGCGCGTTGATAGACACGACGACCGGAAGTCTGCCGACAAACTCGGGTATCAGACCGAATTTGATCAGATCGTCGGGTCTGATCTCGTTGCATATCTCGCCGTAGGTCGAAGTCTTGGTATTCTTGATCTCGGCGCCGAAGCCGAGCGCCGCGCCCTGCATACGCTTTTCTATTATCTTTTCAAGTCCGACGAACGCTCCGCCGCAGATAAACAGAATGTTCCTCGTGTTTATCTGTATACACTCCTGCTGAGGGTGCTTTCTTCCGCCGTTGGGCGGCACGTTGGCAATGGTGCTCTCGATGATCTTGAGCAGAGCCTGCTGAACGCCTTCACCGGAAACGTCGCGCGTGATAGAGACGTTCTCTCCCTTCTTGGCGATCTTGTCTATTTCGTCGATATAGATAATACCCACTTCTGCGCGCTTGATGTCGTAATCCGCCTTTTTGATGAGTTTGAGGAGAATGTTTTCCACGTCCTCGCCCACATAACCCGCCTCGGTAAGCGAGGTGGCGTCGGCTACGACGAAAGGCACGTCGAGTATCTTTGCCAGAGTGCTCGCAAGCAACGTCTTGCCGCAACCCGTGGGACCGAGAAGGAGCACGTTGCTCTTTTCAAGCTCCACGTCTCCCTTCGCCTCGCAGGTGAGCCTCTTATAATGATTGTATACCGCGACGGACAGCACCTTTTTCGCCTGATCCTGCCCTACGATATACTCGTCCAGACGCTCTTTTATTTCGTGCGGCGTCGGGACGTTTACGGCGTGCTTTTTTGCGGCATCCGCTGCGGGAGACGCTGCGAAATCCTGTTCCATCAGTTCATAGCAAAGCTCCACGCACTCGTTGCAGATATTGACTCCGTTGGGGCCGGAAAAGATCTTTTCCACCTCGCCTTCGCCTCTGCCGCAGAAAGAACACCTTCCTATTTGTTTGTTGTGATCCACTTGTCGGTTACCTCTTATAATAAATCTGGTCGATGATGCCGTACTCGAGCGCTTCTTCAGCGGTCATGTAGTTGTCTCTGTCGGTATCCTTGTATACTTTGTCGTAAGGCTGACCGCAGTTGTCTGCCAATATCTTCGTCAGTTTTTCCTTGGTCTTTTTGAGTTGCATAGCGGCGATCTCAACGTCGCTTGCCTGACCTCTCGCACCGCCGAGCGGCTGATGTATCATAACTTCGCTGTTGGGGAGCGCAAATCTCTTGCCCTTGGTGCCCGCCGCAAGCAGGAACGCGCCCATAGAAGCCGCCATGCCGATGCAGATCGTGCTGACGTCGCATTTGATATACTTCATCGTGTCGTATATCGCCATACCCGCGGTAACACTGCCGCCGGGGCTGTTGATGTAGATGCAGATATCCTTTTCGCTGTCCTTAGCCTCAAGGAAAATCAGCTGTGCAACCACGAGGTTTGCCGTATAATCGTTGATTTCGTCTGTAAGAAAGATTATTCTGTCCTCGAGCAATCTCGAATAGATATCATACTGTCTCTCTCCCCCGTCTACCTTGTCGATAACGTAAATGTTATCCTTGATGATGTCGTCCTTTTTCATTTCAATCCTCCCTTTATGATATTCTCAACGAATTTTTTTGTGCTCTTTTCCCGCTGAAAAACGGAAAAAGAGCGCTGTTTTCAATGACAATGATTATTTGATGTTGTTGCTGTTTCTGAGGAACTCGAACGTCTTTCTGCTGAGTCTCGAGCTTCTCAGATAGCTCCTGTGCTGATCGGAGACGTTCTTGACGAATTCTTCGTACTCCATACCCGCTTCTTCTGCCGACTTTCTGAGATCTTCCTCGACCTCCTCGTCGGTGACGGTGATGTTGGCGAGCTTGATGATCTCCTGCAGAACGAGCCTGATCCTGACGTTCTTTGCCGCGCCCGTCTTGTAGGTCTCGAGCACTTTTTCTCTGCTCTGACCCGAGATTTTGTAGAACTGCTCGGGGTCGCTGCCCTGATACATCATTCTGTACTCGAACTCCTTGAGCATATCTTCAGCCTCGTCGTCGATCATGCACTGCGGAACTTCGACTTCAGCAAGCTCGGCGACCTTCTCGATTATGTCCTGATCGAGCGCGAAAGTCGCTTCTTCCTCTTTCTTCGCGGCAAGTCTGTCCTTGACGCTCTTCTTGTAATCGTCGACGGTGTCGAACTCGGAAATATCCTTGACGGTCTCGTCGTCGAGAGCGGGAACGTTCTTCACTGTCGCGCTGTGGACGACCACTTCGAATTCCGCGTCCTTGCCGGCAAGATTTTCGGCATGGTATTCTTCGGGGAACTTAACTTTGACGACTCTTGTCTCGCCGACTTTCATGCCGACCATCTGATCTTCGAACCCGGGGATAAACGAGCCGCTGCCGAGCACGAGAGTGTAATCCTTAGCCGTGCCGCCGTCAAACTTCACGCCGTCTACGCTGCCGCTGAAATCGATCACGCACTTGTCGCCGTTCCCGACCGCTCTGTCGCCGACGGGCTCCCAGGAACCGGCGTTCTCGAGATCCTTTTTGATCTCCGCTTCAACTTCTTCGTCGCTGACTTCCACACTCTTTTTGGTGAAGTCGAGACCCGTATATGCGCCCAGCTTCACGGTCGGGCGAAGCTGTACGGTAGCGGTATATCTGAGAGCGCTCTCGTTGATCTCCTCGATGTCGACTTCGGGAGCCGCAACGGGGAACAGTTCGCTCTCCTTATCGAGCACCTGACCGTAAGTCTCAGGCAAAATTATATCCAGCGCGTCTTCGAAAAATACGCCTGCGCCGTACATATTCTCTATTACCTTGCGGGGGACTTTGCCTTTGCGGAAGCCCTCGACGCGGAACTTATTTTTGTTCTTTTCATAAGCCTTCTGAACGGCGCCCTGCCATTCCTCGGTGCTCACGTCCACGGTGAATTTCACGCGGTCTTTTTCAAGAAGTTCTTTAGTGTAGTTCATTTTTATATCCTCACTTTGAATGTTTTTTACACAGTGAAATAATTTTAGCACAATCGGCGATTTATTGCAATTACAATTGCAAATATTTTATAAATATTTTATAATAGAGCTGTCGCGGCAGAAATACGCGACAAAAGAGGTAATATGCCCAACGACTATATCACGCTGAGAGCGCTGTCAAAAGAACTGGACGCCGCGCTGTCGGGCGGCAAGATCGACAAGATAACCATGCCCGAAGCCGACGAGATCAACGTATTCGTAAGAAAAGGCGGAGAAAATCTCATTCTTGCGCTGTCTGCCAACGCGCAGAATCCGCGCGTCCACCTGACGACAAGAAAAAAGAACAGTCCGCTCGTCGCGCCGTCCTTTTGCATGAGACTGCGAAAATGCCTCGCGGGCGGCGTCGTGAACCGCGTTTCCATGCTCGGAGACGACCGCATTTTCGACTTCTCTGTCACCGCGCGCAACGAACTCAGGGACGAAGTGACCTATTCCCTTATCGTCGAAGCGATGGGCAGATACAGCAATATCCTGCTCGTCGACTCAGGCGGTATAATAAAAGACACGCTTAAACAGGCATCGTTCGACACCGCGACCAAGCGCTGTCTGCTCCCGTCCGTGCGCTATCAGCTCCCGCCGAGGAACAAGATCCCCTGCACGGATATCGAAGCGGTTGCGCAAGCTCTCTCAGGTTACAACGGAACGGATCCTGCAGGATTCATCATGTCGGCGGTCTCCGGTTTTTCTACATCAACGGTAAAAGAGCTTCTATACGTCGCGGGTGCGGATTGCCGATGCGCGCCGACGGCAGACGACATCGCAAAGATATCGGACAAACTCAGAGTATTTCTCAACGTCGATTCTTCGACGGTTTATTCCCCGTGTTGCAGTCTCGTGAACGGCTCTGAGGACGACTATTTCGTATTCCCGTATTCCTCGTCCTCTCTCTCTTTTTCTCCCGCCCCAACGCTCAGCGCCGCGGTCGAAAGATGTATCGGCAAAAAAGACGAGATCTGCAGGAGAAACGATCATACCAAACATCTCAGAAAAGCACATTCCGCGGCGGTAACGAAGCTGAAAAAGCGCCTCGAAAAATGCCGTCAGAGACTCGCCGAAGCGTCGGGACTCGAGCGCAACAGAAAGTTCGGAGAACTGCTCACCGCCAACCTCTACAAAGTGACCCGCGGGGACAGATCCGTCACTGTGCAGGACTACTACGAGGACGGCATGCCGGAAATAACCATCCCTCTCGATGAAAAGCTGTCCCCCGGACAGAACGCGCAACAGTATTTCAAAAAATATTCCAAACAGAAGCGCACTCTTGAGGTCGTCACAGAGCAGATAAAGGACGCGGAAGCGGAACTCGAGTATCTTCTCAGCATCGAGCCGTCGATAGCGGTATGCTCCACCGACGACGAAATCGCCGAGGTAGAAAACGAACTCATCGCCGCCGGCGCGCTCAAGCCGTCTGGCAAGCGCAACAAGACGCGCACAAAAGCCGCCGAGCCTCTCTTTTACGAAAAGGACGGTTTCACGATCGCGGTCGGCAAAAACAATCTTCAGAACGACAAACTCACCTTCAAAGTCGCGAACGGCGGAGATCTGTGGGTACACGCAAAGGACGTCCACGGCTCACACGTCATAGTGTTTGCAGAAGGCAGGACGATCCCCGACGACGTTATACTGACCGCCTGTGAAATAGCATGCTTCTGGTCTCAGGCGCAGCCGGGTACGAAAACGGTATGCGATTACACGTCGCGCCGCAATCTGAAGCGTCACCCGTCGGGAAAACCGGGAATGGTGCTCTACACCACATACAACAGCGCGACCGTTACGGCAAACGAACACAAAGAACTTCTTCAGAAAAACCTCGGCTGAATACAAAAAAAGACCTCCTTCTCGGGAGGTATTATTTTGCTTCGGCGCACCTTCAAAGCGTTTGATCCGATTGCCGATTCAATCCTTCGCTCAGCCGCAAGCGACGCACTCAGCAATTCATAACCATCAGGCTAAACGGACTGCTCTTTCATCATTTTTGTATCGAGATTAAAGTTAATAGCTTTTCTTTTGGAACGTTCGGTAAATCAGCCTGTCAAATAGCAAAAAGAGGGTTGCGCTTGCGTTCTTTTGCTAAAATGTCCACATCAGCAAGCGGTAAATTTTCATCATCATCGTTATCATACCATATCCATTTAGAGCAATACCGCGCAAACCATTCTCTGTTGCTCAATCGGATATAGGCTATCGAGATACAAGTAAAATAGTCTTTATCGACCTTGCCGGAGTACAGCACCGCTCCGTCCGACTGCACTTCTTTGGCACAGCCGTTTTCAAATAGCTCATCGATCTTGCGCCACATATCGGCAAGATCGTATTTACCGTAACTTAGCACACGATCTTCGTCGAGCCTGATCAACATTTTCATCATAAGGCATTTCCTCCTTTTCATTCGTATAATACCTCTCGCACGGCTAAAAGGCTGATACCCGAGGCAATATTAAACGTGTTATCAAAGCATTTTACGAAGGCTTCGGAAATTTGCCGCTTTAAACCGCGTTTTTATTGTTGACATAGCTTGCGTCATGACTCATCATGTCATCTGAAACATTACCCGATCTCTGACCATTCACGGTTAATTCAACGGATACGCGCGTCGCAATTTCATACCGAAGCGGTTGTCCGGTTGTACCAAAACCGAGGTTGAGGAGCACAGCGACGCAAATGATCCGATCAATTGCATGACGACGCCGATATGATTAACTCAATAAACGACGATCCGACGAGACAGACCTCTGCACTGACTTCCGCGACGGAAAACATGCAGATACGGGAAGTCCCTCTCATCTCTGCCCGTTTAAAGGTTTTAACGACTCGAGTACTTTTTCAAAATAATCGGGAAGCGGCGCGATAAACGTCATCTCCTCTCCGCTCCTCGGATGAGTCAGCACGAGTTTGTAAGCGTGCAGGAGCTGTCCTTCAAGCCCGAATTTATTACTGCCGCCGTAGGTTTTGTCGCCCACCACGGGATGCCCGATATAGCGCGAATGCACTCTTATCTGATGCGTTCTTCCCGTCTTGAGTTCGTATTCGACGAGCGTATATCCGCAGTATCTTCCGACGACCTTATAGAGCGTTATCGCAAGCCGTCCGTCTCTCGCGACCGCGTATTTTTTCCTGTCCGTCGCGCTTCTCGCAAGAAAATTCCTGATCTCTCCGCTGTCCTTTTCGACAGCACCGTCGACGAGCGCGTAGTAATACCTTTTCGCGCTCTTTTCGGCTATCTGCTTTTGTAGCGACGCGTGCGCAAAATCGTTTTTTGCAACCACGAGAAGCCCCGAAGTGTCTTTGTCGAGCCTGTGCACTATGCCCGGTCTGACCACACCGTTTATACCGCTGAGAGAGTCGAGTTTGTAAAGAAGCGCGTTGACGAGCGTACCGTCGTATGCTCCCGGCGCGGGATGCACCACCATGCCCTGCGGCTTGTTGACGACGGCGAAATCTTCGTCCTGCCATACGATGTCTATCGGTATGTCCTCGGGCGCAAGGCTCAGCTCTTTGGGAGCGGGATCGAACGCTTCGACGACGTCGCCGATTTTCAGCTTCTGCCCGCATTTAAGCACCGCCGCGCCGTTCACGGTCACGTTGCCGTCCCCGATCAGATTCTGCGCATGAGAGCGACTGCAACCCGCATTTTCCGCTACCGCGGCATCAAGTCTCGTCCCCGGGGTCTCGCATATAAAACGGGTACTCGTGCCGTCCTGCATCACTCACCGCCTCCGTCGCAGACATCGGTAGGCTGAACACTTGCTTTTTCATCTTTTTTTACTGCTCCGGCATCAGCTTCCTTCTCGGATGCAGACGAACGCGCGTCAACGTCTTTTGCGCTTTCTCCGCGCACGACGTTCTCTTTTTCCGCTTCGGGACCTTCGCCCTGCGGCTCTCCTTCATTTACCACGAGAGTCTCAGGCAGATCGTCCGAAGGACGCGGATTTTTGGCAAAATCGCCCTCTTTATATCCGAAAAACACGTATACGATTATGCAAAGCAGACCGACGAGCACGAATATGTCGGCGATATTCCCGACGCCGAAATTCTCTATCCCGAAAAAGGTCTTGAGAAAAGTGTAATCGATAAAGTCGCGCACGTAACCGAACGCTATCCTGTCCACGAGATTGCCAACGCCGCCCGCGATTATCGCTATCATACCGCTCCTGAATATCCTCGGAGTGCGCGGCCTGACTATCAGCACGACGGCAAGCGCCGCCATCGCGATCGCGGTAAACACGATAAGCCCCGTCGTCTCCCCTCCGAATATGCCGAACGACGCGCCGTTGTTGTGCACTTCGACGAGTTCGTAGATGCCCTCGTAAACGACGTAATGCCCGCCCTTTTCGGCGAGAAAAGCAAAAGCCGCCGCTTTCGAAATCAGATCGACGGCAAGAAGCGCCGCAAAGAACAGCGCCTCGAAGATATAAATCCTGTATTTAAAAATTTTGTCCGACATAGCCGAATGTTTTGCTCCGTAACGATTATTGTCCGTCCTTCAGACCACCGCTCAAAGACGGGATAGAGGAAAAATCAGTCTTTTCTGTACTTGTTGCGCAAAGACGCGGGTCCCTGTATCATCACGCCTTCTGGAGTGAACAGGAACATATGGTCGTTTATCCTCTGCTGTGCGCCGCCGAGAGCGTATATCGCGCCGCTGAGAAAATCGAGTATTCTCTGCGAATCCTTGTCCGATATTCTCGAAAAATCGATAATTATCGCCTGCCTTCTTCTCAGACCGTCGATTATGACGCGCACGTCGTCGAACGACTTGGGTTCTGTGATCACGACGTTGCCCATACCGAGGGTGTCAACTTCCTCTTTCTTGGACTTGCCGAAGCCGAAAAACCCGCGTTTTTTCTTCTCTGCAGGTTGCGCGGGCGCGCTTTCGTATGCAAAATCGCGCTCGTCCATAGGCGAATACGGTTGTCCCTGAGGGGGATATCCCGCGCCCTGCTGTTGCGGACGGTACGGCTGCGCCCCGTAAGCGCTCTGCCCGTAAGGCGGTCGCTGATAGCCGCCCTGCTGAGGATACGACTGCGACTGAGGTTGACCGTATTGCGGCTGACCGTACTGCGGCGCGTACTGAGGTTGCGCGGGTCTGTAAGGCGGTCTCTGCGCGTACTGTCCGTACGGCTGTTGCGGAGCGGCGGCCCTGTCATAATTCCCCGCGCCGGCGGGCGCCCCCTGCGGCACGCTTCTTCCCGCATAAGCGTCGCGATCCTGCACGTCTCTCTGCGATCTCTGCGGATAACCCCTGTCCGCCGCGCCCGAGTCTCTGCGCACGCCGTCCGACGGCGTATAGGCACGCGGAACAGACGGATCTCTGCGACTGTTGTTGGTATAATAGTCGTTTTCTTCGCTATTGTATCTTCTTCTGTCGTTGTCGTCCATTCTACCCTCTCCCTGTTAAAGATTTCTCTCGCCGAACAGGACTCTGCCCGGTCTCACCATGTTCGACCCGCCGTATTCTATCGCGGGCGCGTAGTCGTTTGACATTCCGCACGAACATATATCGGGCGAAACGTTGCCGCCCCTTATCCCTTCAAGCCCCGCAAAAAGCGTGGCGAATTTTTTGTAATAGTTTATCAGCGACGCGATCTCCACGTTGGGCATCACGCTCATCAGACCTTTTACGCGGATATGATCATAGCCTCTCAGCCCGTCCACGAAGGCATATAAGCCGTCGGGATCGACGCCGCCCTTGCTGATCTCGCTGCCCATATTCACTTCAACGAGGCAATCTGCGACTATGCCGCGCTTTGAATATTGCTTTTCGATCTCGTCGGCAAGCGCATATCTGTCAAGCGAGTGTATCAGAACGACTTTGCCCGCTACGTACTTGACCTTATTGGACTGAAGCTGACCGATAATATGATAATTAAGCCCGCTGTTTTCGTCGTATTTTTCAACAAATTCCTGCACTCTGTTTTCGCCTACGTCGGTGAGAAGCGACTTCCCGGCAATAAAATCGAGAAGCGCCTTTGGCTGAGTTTTTGTCGCCGCAACGATCTTCACGTCTCGTCCCGCTCCTGCCGCAAGTCTTTGTACTTTTTCTTTGAATTCTCTGATATTGCTTTCTACAACCGTCTCGTCCAACATATTTTCACCTGTCTATGTCAATATAATAGCACAAAGGCGGCGGATTGTAAAATATTTTATTAAAATAAAGTTGGCGGCATAAACGCCTCGGGAGCGACCCTCCGACGTGAAAAACAGATTGAAAAAACAGCAAAGCGTCTGATCTGCGCGTTGACAGCGTACACGCAATGTGTTTAAGACCACGGATAAATTGCCTGACATTAGTTGAATCAGGCTTATCTCAGTTATTTCAGCAAGTTTACGAATAATACGAACAAGGTTTAAAGCGACAAATTTCCGTAGCTACTGCGTTTAATGCCTTGCCTGTGTGACGGGTGCATTGAAAGGCTTTGCATTATGCAATTCAGTACGGAAAAACACAGCTTAAAACTGCATGCTAACGCAGGCGGTGATTTTTAGTGAGTGTTCAGGAAACCCATGTCTCAAAACAAAAATGGCTTCGCTTTGTTAAGTGGGCAATGATACGCGTCAGGGAAAATTGCTCTCGCCACGCGGACGCCTCGGGGCTTGCTCGTATTATTCAGGTCTGGTATTGCCCGACTTTCCGACTTTAGTCGCAAAAAATTTCCCGAAATCGTTATTTATCGGAACATGCTAAACAGTACGACGTTGACCTGATTTCTGACTTTCGGCAATAAAGATAAATTTCAACTTCCTGACATTTTTGTGCAGACGGCACACGTTGACCTGATTTCTGACTTTTTCGCGTTTTAAAAAAATTGCCTGACTCTCCGACCATTCAGTGTTGGCAATAAGGCGATTCTGTACTCTGTACTTTCGTGCAAGCAGTACGACGATAGTTTTCGTTTCGGATTATCAACATACAAAAAAAATATCGCGGCATACCGACAAAAATTTTTGAGTATGCAGAACGGCACAATCTTGATTTCAGCAATTTTGTGTTTTCAAAACAAGACTTGTCTGTCACACCGACTTTTCATCGTAAACAGACCATAAGGTTTATTTACTTACATTCGCACACAGAACAGAATTGAATTATATCGGCTCATCGACGTTGGCAGTATAACATTGTCTTACCTGATATGCGAGATTCTGTCCCGACAAACTCTGTTTATTTGCAATATGTAAATAATTTTATCATAAAAATTACACCGTTTTATCCATAATAATCAGAGACAATTTCCGATATGAGTTGACGTAAATAAAATATAGCAGAGCAACAAAAGATATCCGCATGCCAACACAGATTCAATAGCAGGACAAAGAAAATTTCTTGCGCCAAAGTCGTGCTCTACGAAAAAATCAAGCAAGGACAAGAAGGTCTAAGCAATTGGCAGTAAAAATCCCGCAAAGTTATTATTTTGCGGGATTTAGAATATTTATGGCTTGATAGAAATATTTTTTGACTTAATTTAGAATACTTTTTACCGCGCAGAGACCTTGTCGGAGCTGTGATCTTCTCTCTCGAGAGTCACTTTGCTTACCGACACTTCGTACGCAACGCGCTCTTCGCTCCTGTCGTCGCCGAGATTTTTGATATACTTTCTGCTCTGTATCCTGCCGCTCACACTTATCTTGCTGCCAACAGGTAAGGTCTCTACAAAACGCGCATTTCTTCCCCATAATATACATGGAATATAATCCGACTTATTGTATGCCCTGTTGACCGCAAGAAGCACGTCGCAGATCTCGCGCCTGAACGGTGTCGTGCGGTAAACGGGCGGCTTGCATATATACCCGCAGATGTCGATCTGATTGGGGTTTTCAATTTCACTTTCGTCTACCACGTCTCTGACGAACGCCGTCAGAAGCAATCTCGATCGCTCGCCGTCCGTCTTGTTGTAACTTCTGAACTGCCCCACTATACTCACTTTTGCACCGACCTCTATCCCGTTCTGCGATATAAGTCTGTCAGAAATGGTCACGGGTATCGTGTCCGTCTGATCCGAGAGTCTCGGAACGGTTATCATCGTCTCGTAAAAACCCTCGCCGAATACTTCGTGACTGTAAGTCGGCTCTTTGCTGATCACGCCGGTAAGCTGTAATCTGTTGTTGTTCATCTGCTCGTAATTCATACGACCTCCGTTTATTTCGTTTTTATATTTTGTCTGTATTATTTGTCGCCGATTTTTGTCTCTATAATGATTTTTCCCCGAAAACCGCTTTTAAACCTCGTTTTTATGTTGTATGCCGGCATTGTCGATATAATAATCCCCGTCATATACCAATTCCGACATGCCGACAAACTCAAACCCCCGATTGGTCAGATTGGCAAGTATCAGAGGAAGCGCCTCGAGTATGTTGTCGCTGTTGTTGTGGAACAGCACGATAGATCCGTTTTGCGCGTTTTTTACTACCCTTGAAGTTATTTCGGTCGCCGAAATCCCCTTCCAGTCGAGCGAATCGACGCTCCATTGTATCGTCGTCAGTCCGAGTTTTTCAGCGGTATCTATCAATTCGTTGTCATAATCGCCGAACGGAGGTCTGAAATACGCGGTTTTTTTGCCGGTCAGTTCATAAACCTTATCGGTGACGTAATTCAGCTCCTCGGCTATTTTTTCTTCTGACAATTTGGACATCTGAAGATGATTATTGCTGTGATTGCCTATCTCGCATCCGCTTGCCGCTATCGCCCTGGTCTCCTCGGGATATTTGTCAAGCCAGAAACCGACGAGAAAAAACGTCGCTTTTGCGTCGTATTTTTCAAGTATTTCGAGTATCTTGAGCGTCTTATCCGCACCCCACGCCGCGTCAAACGTCAACGCGATTTTCTTTTCTTCGCCACAATCCACTCCGTAAACGGGGATCCTGCGCGTAGATCGATTGGAAAACACCGTCGCAAACGTCTCGGTATTGACGATAAATCCGCAGACAACGCATACCGCGAGTATCACCGCAACCCATATCAACGTGGATCTTTTCACAGAAAATATCATCTTTTTTTTGCTCCTATATAATATATCACGGCGGTTTTGTCGAATTTTGTAATACTTTGTCACTATAAATTGATTTTTGACTATAATTTGTCCGCCCTCGATAATACTATGTTGCCGTTGCCTCGCTTAGAACGCGACAAGCGGCAGTTTTCTCTCTTACACCGCGCCGCGAAAGATGCGCAGAACCGCATTTTTCTGCCGTTTTTCCTTTACGCGACGTCTGACACGTCAAAAACCGCATGCTTTTTAACGTACGGAAATTGCCAAAACAGCTGTTTTTTTACATAAAATTATAAATTTCGTTACAAATAAGCCGTAGCGTGAGTCCTTTTTTCATATTTCAGCGAAAATCTTGACTTTTTCCGAAAAATACAATATACTGAAATAGCTGTGCTAGGCGGGGAGCTAGCGGTGCCCTGTCATCCGCAATCCGCTACAGCGGAGCCGAATGCTGATTGAGGCTTTTCGTATTGAGGGCCGCCGAGGACAAGTGTTGATGATACCAAGGTCTTGTGCAAGCGTGCACTGTGAACCATGTCAGGGCTTGACCGCAGCAGCATTAAGCAGATCGTATGTTGTGCCACGAGGTAGCTTTGGAGGAGATAACTATCCTTGTACCGCCTCGATACGCACTGTCGGGATCAGATGCACAGCCTTGAAAACACTTCTCCGACCATGTCGGAGATTTTTTTGCGATTTTTTCGCAATTTGTCCCGCAACGCTGTCTTATCAAGAAAATTTCACACAACTGTACATCTCGCCAAAATTTTACGGCGACACAAAAACTTTCAGAAAATAATGTATACCTGTCTTGAATAATACGAACAAACACTTAGGCATACGCGTGGCAGGAGCAATTTTCACTGTCGCATACTGTATTTTCCCCCATAGCGATGCCTTTTCGCCTGAATTTACAGAACCGCTGAACGAACAACAAATATTAACGTCCGCGGCATCGCGTGCAGTTTTAATCCGTATTTAGCCTGACCGAGTTGCATTATACAAAGCCTGTATATGCACCCGTCACAATGCAAGACATTTAACGCAGTAACTACGGAAATTTGCCGCTATAAACCTACTTTGTATTATTCATGGCAGGTATACGGTTGTATCTGCGGTTTTGCGGCAATTTTGCTTATTGTTATGTTATTTCAAACCAAAACAGTTCGCTGAAAGCTGATCGAAATACCATATCATGCGCCGCGACGCGCATTGCAACGCAGTGGCGAAATATGCAAACTTCATAAATAAATTTTGAAACGTAAATACAAAATTACGCCTGAATATTTCCCGTTTTATGATATGAAAGACCTCTCCAAACACATAATCTGTTGCGCGTTGCACCGCAAAATTTGTCGCTTTTTATCATACCGCACGCCTACGGAAAATATTTTTTAGTATGGATTATTCGAAATTTTATCTGAAAAATTACATACCCGAGCAAAACGACGAAAACGACGACTCTCCCGTCATGCCGCGTATCGAATCGAGAACTCAGCCGGAGATAATATATATCAATCCCGACGGCGAAGTCTTTGACCCGCAATTGTCCTCTACTATCAAAAGCGAAGACGCAAAGACTGAACAAGAAGATATCGCCGATGAGTATCCGAAAGTGACAAGAAAAGAGCCGCCTGCAAAAAAATCGTTCGCAAACAGATTTTGTCAGACAATACTCATTTTCGCCATCGTAATAATGAGTCTTATCGTAAGCGCAGATTTTATCACCGACGGCAAAGCGATCGCGGCAATAACACAACTTGCCGACAGCGCAGACGTCGAATATTATGCTGTGCTCGAAAACGGAGTTGCCGACCTTGAAAAATGCAAAGTCAACGCATATGCAATGCGACTTCAGGGCGGCGCGGGTTTTACCGTAAAAAACGGAGACGACTACTACAACGTATACGAGTTGTTTGAAAACAAATCGGACGCAGAAAAGTATGCAAATCAAAACGGCGGGAAACTAATTGAACTCAATACTGATTTTTATGACGACCTCAGCGGAGAAATGAAAAGCTACATAGACTATCCGATCAGAACGTGTGCAGATCTGAACAACGTCCTCGCAAGTCTGATTGCCAAGGAGATAACTACAGCGCAGGCGCTCGAAAAGCTGAACGGAGTCAAAGAGGACTTTGCCGTCGAATATGACAATATGAACAATGCCGCAACGAGCGACGAGTCGGATAAAACCGTCGTTCTGCTTGCCAACGCTTCTGTCGCGCTATCAGAACTTGAAAGACTGTGCGACACGAGCGTATCGAGACCCAATCTTGCTTGCGACATCAGATATGCCGTTTGCAGAATAATTTTTACATATTGTTACTCGCAGTAAATAAGTATATTCAATTATTATTAAGTATTTGATATTATTATGAAATATTATCAATTATAATTTCAATGAATATTTAAATAATTATTTTTAGTATTTTTATGTATATATCAGTAATATATCTTTTTACCCGCACAGCCGTCTAAAGTTGACGGCACACATTACACCTCATAAAGGAAGTCGTAAAACGATATAATACAAAAGCCTTTTGAATAAAAAATCCCCTCGCATTTTTTGCGAGAGGATAAACTGCGATCGCAGTCAAACAGGTGCGATCATAATCAAACCAGTTTGTCGTATTCCTCTACGAGAACTCCCGCTTCTTTAAAAAGCTCCATGCTGAAATCGTCGGGATAACCGTGTTTGAAAACCACCCTCTTTATACCCGCATTGATGATCATCTTTGCGCAGATGACGCACGGCTGGTGCGTGCAATAGAGCGTCGCGCCGTCAACGCTTACCCCGAGTTTAGCCGCTTGTACGATCGCGTTCTGTTCCGCGTGCACGGCGTAGCATATCTCGTGGCGTGTGCCCGACGGTATCCCGAGTTTTATGCGGATACACTCGCCTTTTTCGTTGCAACTCTTTATACCGCTGCTCGCACCGTTGTAGCCGGTGGTAAGAATGCGCTTGTCCTTGACTATGACGGCACCGACGTGACGGTCGATCTTGTAACAGCTCGACCAGGTCGAGACGAATTCCGCCATTTCCATAAATCTTTTATCCCATTTATTCATATTATTTCTCCCTGACTTTCAATATTATTACTATACCACAAACACGTCCCTTTCTCAATCGTTTTCCGACTTTTCTTGTATATACCAGACCTGAATAATACGAACAAGGTTTAAAGCGGCAAATTTCCGTAGCTACTGCGTTAAATGCCTTGCCCGTGTGACGGGTGCATTGAAAGGCTTCGCATTATGCAACTCAGTCAGGGTAATCAATACGGATTAAAACTGCAGGCTACCGCAGGCGATGATTTTTAGTGAGTGTTTCAGCGATTTTGTTGAGGTA
>CASDWJ010000021.1 GCA_949284695.1 uncultured Christensenella sp.
AACCCAACTTGAACCACGTCTGTACATGGTCTTAACGGTATAAGGATGTGCGTTGATATAAGAAATCATATCTCTTTTTGTCGCCTCATAATCCTTCATATATCCAAAGTAATCCGTATACTTTACTCTTTCGATAACGTCTGTCTCTGCGTTTTTATGTACAGCATAAATATAGATCATAACTGTCCTCCTTGTTTGTACTCGGATATAGAACAGCGCAGTTGACAAACATTAAATAATAATGTAAACTATCATTATCCCTATAAGATAGTGTCATTTGACGCTGTCACACCCCGTTGCTGAGCGACGGGGCTTTTTAATCCTGTGATTTCATTATAGCACAATAACATTAAAAGTCAAGGTTTTTTGACGTAAATTTTTTATGTTTCAAGTAAACATAATTACAGTAAACGTTATTTGATTTTCAAAAAATGAAATATTTAAGTTTTTTTGATTTACATTTAATTCAACGTAATTTATGATAACATAATATATCGTAACTGTCAATATTTTTGATTTTACTATATGAATACTATTTTATTCCTTAATTCGTAACTTCATATAACATCTTTACCTTCTTCATCTAAGTAGCATAGATTTGTGCTTTGCAACCCGTGCGTGTGCTTGTCTTAGACAAGTGGCGTCGCTTCGCTCCGCCAGACAAGCACACGCCTGCATAGATTTGGAAGGTCGCAGAACGGAAAAGCGAGGTCGAGCGAGATGCCCCGCTGAACCGCTTTGGGCATTTCTCCGCTTTTCGCCCTCTCGCTTATTTTCCGTTTCATTGCGTACCTTATTCCGAATTGCTTATTGGCAAATCATGTGCAATTTGTCTTACGACTTTTCTTTTCCTCCGAATTTGCCTTTTCGTTTGGCATTGTCGCATAATCCTCTCAAAAGTAAACGGTCGTAAAATCCTGCTTTCGGATTTTCCTTTTTCCGTTGACTTTTGCTTTTGACATTTTAACAACGTAACATTTCCCGTCTTATGCTCCTTCCCTTGCCTGCCGAAAGGCAAATATATTTTTCGGAGGTAAAGAAAATGGAAACAAAAAGAAACTGTTACGATGTGTTAGATGAGGTCATCTCCCCGGATAACGTAATGAATATCGGTGAGCTTATAGCCTTAAAAACCGTACAAAGACTTGTGCTTATAAAATCGCCGAGAAGCCTTTACGTAGGGCTTGTAAGGGACATCAACTACAAGAACGTACCCGGTTACATAATTACAGACGGATACGACCTTGCTCAATCTGCAATTTGCTTTCTGTGCGAACATTACGGAAAGCGAGTTATAGACTTATGCTCAGATCCGAAAACGGGTAAAGCCGTAACCGTATACGCTGCATGCAGCAGGATCGTAAGCCATGAAATTTACAAGAGATGGCTTTTCAACAGAAATACGAGGGAAATAGATATAAAGAAAGATTGCTACGAGCAGGAATTCTTCGCAGACGATCCGGAAGAATCTTTCAAGAAATGCGCTAAGATCATACGCACTATGAAACTTACCAAAGGCGAAAGACAGACTCTGGATTGCTATATAGCCGGTATGCGTTTTGTTGACGTAGCGGATACGTTAAAAATAGACCGCTCCAACGTATGGAGAAGACGAGAAAGAATACAGCAGAAATGCCGAAAGGTTTACGAAGAATTGAATTAAACCGAAACGGAGCGAAAATAGCTCCGTTTTTTTATGCACAAAAATGGCGTTTGACGATAAGATGTGTGCTTGTCTTGTACAAGTGCGGACGAAAAAAGGCAGTTAGGCGTGCGCTTGGCTATATACAAGTAAAATCATTTTAAGAATTTTCTAAAATAGCCTTGACTTTGGCTTTTTTCGTGCCTTTTAAGTGGGGACAAAAAATTTTTTCCAAAAAAAGCGTTTACATTTGCCGTTTTCGTGGCTAATAAGTGAGGGGGTAAAAATTTTTGAAAAAAGTTACGCAAAAGGGGGTCCCTTTTCGTCATTTTCGTGGCTTATAAGTAGAGGGGTTTTTCACTTGAAAGCTCTTCTCAAAACATTTGCAAAAAAATTTTTGCAAAAAACCGTGGACTTTTGCCATTCTCGTGGCTAATAAGTGAGGACCTTTTTTGCGAAGCGGACATTATGTGTCCGGTTTGAATGTTAAAGTGAAGAAAACAAAGGAGGATAATATGACAAACAAAACTATCGAGGTTATACGCATCGGCAAGCCCGAACTGAAAAAAGCAGGCAGAACTGAGCAGAATGCTTTCTTCTCAGCCCTTCTCTCCCGTATCGTTGCCCTTCCTAAATCGGATGAGACTCTTTGCGTTCAGAAGGCATAAGCCGACTTAATCCTATTCAATTAAACGGCTATATGCCGAAGATATATAAGCGATTGCTTTGCCTTTCTTCCGTTCAGCTTAAACGGAAACGGTTTTTCCGTCAAGGGCAAGGTGCATTGTGAGCAACCCTTGACGGAATACAGTAAAACGCAAAGGATATTGCCCCGTATCCGTTCCCGTTTACAGTCGCTTCCGTCGAAAGACAAAACAAAAACTAGACATCAGGAGGTATTCCACCAATGAAAACAGCAGTTATTTATGCCCGTTATTCAAGCGATAGCCAAACAGAGCAATCTATCGAGGGTCAGCTCAGAGTATGCGAAGACTATGCCAAGTCCCACGATATTGTTATCGTAAACACTTACATCGATCGCGCGATGACAGGCACGAACGACAACCGACCCGATTTTCAGCGCATGATAAAAGACAGCAGCCGTAAAGAGTGGGATTTCATTCTTGTTTACAAACTTGACCGGTTCTCTCGAAATAAGTACGAAACGGCTATCCACAAAAAAGAATTGAAAGACAACGGAGTAAAAGTCGTGTCTGCAACGGAATTTGTGCCCGACACCCCTGAAGGCATTATCTTTGAAAGTATGCTCGAAGGCTATGCTGAATATTATTCTGCAGAACTATCACAAAAGATAAGACGAGGAACAACGAAAGTAGAAGAAAAGGCAATCTGACAGGCGGCATTATACCGTACGGCTACAAGAACGTAAACAAAAAGGCAGTGATCGTCCCCGAACACGCAGATGTTGTCAGATATATTTATAGCCAATACTCGGCAGGAGTTTTCGTCAAAGACATAATTGCAGATCTTTCCGCAAAAGGTATTTTCTATTACGGCAAACCGTTCGTTCAGAATACGATCTATATAATTCTCAAAAACGAACGCTATTCCGGCATTTACAGATTCAACGGCGAAGTCTTTGACAACGTCTACCCGCAGATCGTACCCACAGAGATCTTCGAGAAAGTTCGCAAAAAAGTGAACGAAAACAGATACGGCAAGAAAAGCCTCGAAGTTGACTTTCTGTTACGTCATAAAATAAAATGCGGATACTGCGGTTATTCTGTTATGTCTGACAGCGGAACAGCTTATAACGGAGAAAAGAAGTATTATTATAAATGCCGAGGAAGAAAAGCTAAGTTTAACGATTGTCAAAATAAACCTATACGCAAAGAAGTCCTTGAAAAAATCGTCATAGACAGCATTATAGAAGAATTGAGCGACAAAAGCACCGTGGACTATATCGTAAGTCAGCTTTTGAATATTCAGGAAAATCAAGCCAAAACGAACGTCGTTCTCAATCTGCTTATAAAAGAAAAACAAACAACGGATACGGCAATCACAAACATTATGACTGCAATAGAAAACGGCGGAAGTACATGCACGGCGATGAAGCGCATGAGAGAGCTTGAACAAAGACAAGAAGAATTGCAAAAACTGATTGTCCTAGAAAAAAGCAAGACGCCTGTACTGCTGACAGCAGACGATATCCGAAATTACTACGTTCAAGCATTACGGTTAGAGCCGAAACTACTTATCAATTATCTGATAAAGGAAATCATCCTTTATAAAGACAAAATCGAAATACATTACAACAGCCCCGTGAATATAGGTCCCGATGAAAATCGGGACTTTTCTTTTGCCTCAAAATCAGTTAACTTAAAAATAAAAGTTCCTTTCAGAAAGCACAAACTCAAAATAAATTATGACGTCAAATCCTTTCTTTTGTAGGAAAAATCAAGAAAAACCCAAACCAAACTCAGTAGTTCGATTTAGGTTTTCACTGGTGGAGCTGAGGAGAGTTGAACTCCTGTCCAAACGGATTTGCACAACACTTTCTACATACTTATCGGATAATTGAGTTTCCCTTACGATCTCTGTCCGCAAAGAACGCTTCGGTGAGTCCCTGAATGGCGCGACGCGGATCGGGACGGACCCGCGAAGCCCTGTTCCACTTTCCGATGCCGGTGACGGGGTCGTGGAGCCCCCGGCCGACAGCTATGCGCGATTACGCAGCAATAGCGACTTGCTTGTTATTAGCGTTTAATTTTAATTTCCGTTTTTACGAAGCCGAGCCTTCGGTATGCTTATGTTGTCCGCTGTCCGCCTGTCGAATCCGGAACAGCCCCATGGGTCTATATTGTATTATGTTTGAAAAAATTTGTCAACCGTCGCGCGGGTCGTATAACTGATATTTTTGTAAAATATCGCCACTTTCAGCGCTCGGCGCGTTGACACGTCACTTCACATTGAGGTTTACCGTGATTTTCAGCTCAAGATCGCCGAGATAATTCTCTCCGCGAGCGAGAAGCCACTCGTCGCCGAAGCGGCGGTATAGTTCCTCTCCCGCATGGAACACGTCGGCGTCGAAATACTTGCAGACCTCGAAGCAATCGGCAACGGAAGAAATGATATCCGCGCGGATCTGTTCTTCTTCGCTCTCGCTTATGCCGTCCGCTACCGCGTCGGGGCGCACGAAATATTTCTCGGCGGGACGCACGGAAAAATCGAGTTTTATCCCGACTTCGTCGTACGATAAAGCGGTTTTCGAGCAATCCGTCCTGAGTATCACCGCTTCTTTTTTGATCCCGTCGTCGCCAATATATGACAAACTGCCCGCGTTGAGCTTCTGCGTGGTATAGCTGAGAGCCGCGCTCTGTCTCCTGCCGAGTCTGACAAGATACCCCTCTGCGTTAGTCACCACGACGTGCGAGACGTCGAGAAGTTTCGTCTTTTCGCCGCCCTCGTTCTGACCGAGCATCCCGAACTCGCTCTCTCTCAGGAAAACGAGCGGCAGGCAAGCGGTCTGCCCGACCTTGCTGACATCCTCGAAATAAGCCTTCAGGCTCGACGGATTCTGACCCGCTTCCTTACGGTTGGACTGAAGTATCTCGGTCAGATGATATGAGGCGACCTCGTTGATGGGCATCTGCACGGCGAGCAGATCTTTAGCGTCGCCCGCGCTTGCGACAAGCAAAGTGTTGTCCGTCACGATATCGCTCGTCACGAGAAATTCGAGCACGTCCGTCCTGCCGCTTTTCAAAAATTTATCGCCGAGAATAACGACGTTGGTATGAGCGAAAGACGCTTTGAGTCCGACAGAATAAGAGAGATTTTCCACGGCTTTCTGAAAGGTCTCTCCCCTCGCGGTATAGACGACGAAGTCGTTCCCCTCTGACGCGGAAGAACCGTTTTTGGGGATTATCACCTGCGCGCTTATCACAGTGTCGCCGTTCTCCTCGTCGATACCCAGCCCCACGACTATCGCGCGGTCGAGAAGATTGATATTGGAAGCGAGCCCGTCAAGAAGCGCGACGACTGCGACGATGACGGCGAGCAATATCCATTTCTTTTTAAGCCGCTTTTTCATAAAGAGCCTCCCCTGACCGTGCCTTTTTGCCGAAAACGGCGACGCATACGAACGCGATAACGGGCACCGCGTAATCCGCCGCGATCGTAAGATATCTCAGCGCACCCGTCATTGCATTGTAGACCGTCTGCTGATTGCCTACGCCGAAGAACGTGACGATCCCGAGCAACGCACAAACGATGACCGTGACCGCCTTTCTCCTGCCGAAAAAGCAAAGCACGCTTTCGACGACGGCAGCCGACAGCAACGCGAGCTTGATCACCGCTATCAGCAACCACGCGCAGACCACGGTGAAGTCTACCGTGCCGAGCAACGTGGACAACTTGTTGAATATCGCGAGCTTGTTGAACGCGTTGGCGACAAGCACTCCTCCGCCGCCGTAGACAGACGTAAACGCTATCGCGACGCCAACGGTAAATACAAGGATAAATATATAAGAAATCAACATGGGCACCACAGTTTTTTTCTTTTTGGCAACCACTCCGTAGAACAGCAAAGCCGAATAATCCCCGAACCACGCAAGATATTTATCGCAAGCGAATACGACCTTCACGTCGTATTTTATCGGCAGAAGATTCCTGACCGTGCCCGCTTCTTCTGCAAAGACGACGTTGAGAACGACGACCAACGCGACGAACCATATTATTATCTGCGAAGTGCGCGCAAGCACGTTGCCGCCCTTGTAGGTCAGATAGATCAGAGCGGGTATCAGCCCCGCAAGCACGAGTCTCCACAGACCCTCGTCGAACAGAGTGGTCGAACAATACGCGGTCGTCTCCGACGTAAACAATACGAGCTTGGCAAAACAAGTAACGCCCACTACGACGATCAGAAGCCTTTTGAGCGGAACGGGCGCAGGCAGCGACGGCAGGTCGGTACGTCTTACCACAGCGTAAACCAAGGCAAGCGCTACGCCGTCTGCGAGCACGAGCGTCAGCATGGCGAGCCAGGCGTTCCTGCCCGCAGTCGCCGCGAGGTATTGAGGAAGCATCACCACCTTGAAGCAGACCGACGAAATAAACGCGAGTATCGCGAACTGTCCGATATATATCTTGTCCGAAATCCTGTCTTTCATCTCTTGAGCCTCTTTTTATTGATATTGGGTATGCTCTCCGGACGCTCGTAGAGTTCGTCTACTCCCGCCTTGAACAACGAGTCGTTCCAGTCCCCGGTCAGCGCGGGCGCGAACGGAGCGAGATACGAAGTGCCGTAACTTCTCAGATCGACGAGATAAGCGGTCAGTATCATGCCGCCGAGTATGATGCCGAGAAGCCCGAGCACGCCCGCAACGGCGACGAAGATCAGCCTGAGCACGCTGCCCGTATTCGCCTCGTCGGGCACGCAGTAAAGTCCTATCGTAGACACCGAAATGATGAGTATCGTCGGTGTGGACAGCAGACCTGCCTTGACCGCCGTCTCTCCGAGCACGATCGCGCCGACGATTGACAGCGCCATGCCGACGTATCGTGGCATACGCACGCTCGCCTCGCTTAGTATCTCGAAAATCAGCAGGACGAGAAGCATCTCGAACATGGGCGACAGCGGTATCCCGTACACCGAGTTCATTATCGTGACGAGAAATTTGAGCGGAAACATCTGATATTGAAATTCCTGAAGCGCGACGTATGCCGCGGGAAGAAGCACGGCGATGAACAGCGCGGCGATCCTGATCGTCCTTATCAGCGTGGCGCGCAGGCTCTTGACGTAATAGTCCTCGCTCGCCTGAAGATGTTCGAGCAATATAAACGGCAGAGTAAGCACGACCGGCGAGCCGTCGACGATGACCGCGACTCTGCCCTCAAGCAGTTTTGCGCAGACTATGTCGGGTTTTTCCGAAGTTCCTATCCTGTCGAACAGAGACTGTCCGCTTTCCTCGAGAAATGCCGCGACGTAAGACGACTCGACGACTCCGTCGATATCTATCGCCTTGATCTTTCTGCACACCTCGTCCACGATGCGCTTGTCCGCGACGTTGGACAGATACGCTACGCTTACGACGGTATTGGTCAATCTGCCCACCTTGAAATTGAGAAACCTGAGTTTGGGCGTGCGCAGTCGGCGGCGGATCATAACGCAGTTGGCTTTGAAATCCTCTATAAATCCCTCTCTCGGTCCTCTGAGGACGTTGGAAACGGGCGGCTCCTGAATACCTCTGATCTGATATTTGCGCTCGCTGAAAACGAACGCGCCCTCGCCGCCGTCTATTACAACGACTATATCTCCGTCAGCAACCGTCTGAGCCGCTTCTTCAGGCGAATTTTTCAGCTTGATCGCGGTAGTCGGGCGAGTCACGGCATTTATCTTGTCTATATACGGATATTCGAGAGATGCAAGCGCCTTGAGCGGCGAAAAGATATTCAGCTCGCACAGCTCTTTGTCTATGACTCCGTCCACGAAAAACACGCTCGCGCTTTTTCCCGCGACGTTGAAATCCATTCTTATCAGGTCTTGTCCTTCGCCGAAAGCATTTTTTACCGCATCTGAAAACGCGGCGTAATCCGTCCTTTTTTCCATAATTATGTTGTGCGGATTATCCCGACAAATATACGGAACGTCCAAAGCAAAATATCCGACAAAATACGACGCCGTCGGAAATCCTGCGACATCGGTCGGAGACTATACTTAGCGTATGAAAAAGCTGAACAATTACCGCGACGGCGATATTCTGCTTTATCTGCTGTCGATAGTACCTTTCTTTTTGTGTGCCAACGCGAAGATAGACGAAAACGTGCTCGGTCTCGCGCTGGGGCTTTACGTCGCGCTGATATACTGCCGTTGCAATTTCTTTCTTATATCGCCCATGTATATCGCGGGCTGCGCGCTTGCCGACGCATCTGTCGTCGGACTCGTATACGCAATTTCTCCCGTCGTATTCCTCGGCTGTGCGAAGCTGTTGCATTACGCATTCGCCAAACCTCTTAACATGTTGAGCGCAAACGTATTCGCATGCGTAAGCCTCATGCCCGTTTTCATATTCGATCTCGGCGTTCATCAGTTGCCTTACGTCCTGACAACGCTCGCTCTCAACCAGGTATTCTGTTACTGCGCGACAGTAATATGTTATGCGCTTATCGTGCGAGGCGTAAGGAACAAGCTCTCGACGGACGAGATCGTCGGAGGAGCGGTCGTCCTCGTCGTGACTTCGCTCGGACTTTACCGCGCGGATATCGCGGGATTCATGCCCTATTTCCTTATTCTCGGGTGGGCGGTAATGGCAAGCACGCACAGTTTTTCGTTGAGCGCGGGCACTCTGATATGTTTCGCGATCGGACTGGGCGGAGCGGCGGCAGAAATAAATCTAGGCGTATGCGCGGCGGCGACGGCGATGTTTGCCTGCGCATACGCTTTCAAAAAACTCGGCACATGGTTTTCTTTTGCGTCGGTCATGCTCGTCGACCTGCTTTGCGGCGTATTCTTCAATGCTTACTCATACGATCTGCTGCACCCGATTGCGCTTGCGGTCGGCGCGGCGACGTTTGCGGTGCTGCCCAAAAAAGTGCGCGCGAAAATGCCCGTGTACATCACAGACAACGGCTTGTCGTCGGCAAAACAGATGGTCAGACACAACAGGAGCGAAGTCTTTTCGCGCCTGACGGGCGTAGCCAAAGTCTTTTACGAAATGGGCGACTGCTTCGGCTACCGTCCCGCCCGCGCCTTTGCCGACAGATCCCCTGCTCAGACGGTAGCGCGCGAAGTCATGCTACGGACCTGCACTTCGTGCCCGCAAAGGGCGAGCTGTCAGTCCGCGCTCGGCAGCGATATAGGCACTCTGTTCGAAGGCGTAGCCTCGGCGGCGCTTTCGGGCGCGAGGATCTCGGGCGCAGATCTTCCGACTTTCGTCAACGCGAGATGCAGGAGCATTCCCGCCCTGCTTTCCAACTGCGCGCAGAGCGTAAGCGATTACAACGCAAGGCGCGAGAATGAGAAACAGTACGAGCTGTCGCAACAGATCGTCGCCGAGCAGATGTACGGTGTTGGCAAACTCATCAGCGATCTTGCCGACGACGTAAACCGCGGCGTGAACTTCGATTCCGCGCTCGAGCAGACCCTCGTCGAAGAACTCAGCTATTGCAACGTCGTCTGCACCGAAGCCGTGATGTACACGAAAGACGGCGACTTTTTCGTCAATCTGACTGTACGCGCCGACGATGCCGCCAAGCCCGCGGTCAGCGAAATAGTGTCCAAAGTGCTCGGTTGCCGCATGCGTACCGACGGAAGCCCTCAACCTCTCGGAGGAGGCAAGACGGCAATTAAACTGTGCGCCGAGCCTCGATATTCGGCAATTTACGGCGAAGCCACCGCGCGCAAGGACGGCTCTGACGAAAACGGCGACGTAAGGAGCGTACAGAAACTGGGAAGCGACAAGCTGTTCTTCGCGATATGCGACGGCATGGGGAGCGGCAAAGACGCGCACGACGGCAGCAACGCAACTCTTACCATGGTCGAAAACTTCTATAAGGCGGGCTTTGAAGGCGAAGGCGTACTCAACATGATCAACCGCCTGCTTATGCTGAGAAGCAAGGACAGTTTTTCCGCTCTCGATCTGTGCGTCGTCGACTTGAGGCGCGCGGTCGCCCATTTCGTAAAGCTCGGAGGCGTGCAGAGTTTTATCAAACGCGCGGACAACGTGGAGATCGTCAATTCGTCCGCACTCCCGATAGGCATAGTCGAAGAAGCCGTGCCCTATACCGACAACAAGCTCCTTGCCCCGGGCGACGTCGTGATGCTCGTGTCCGACGGCATTGTCGATTCTCTCGGCGCCGACGGCATATCCCTTATACTGTCGCGTGCGGAGACGGTCAATCCGCAGGAGCTGTGCGATGTGATACTGGCGCAGGCGACCAGACGCGGAGCGGGCGACGACTCGACAGCCCTTGCGGTAAGACTGGTCTGACTATTGAGCGTCCATGTGCGTACGCGCGCATTTCCCTCTTGACAATCGCGCGCTAAAATGAGAAAATAAAAAAGGTAGCCGCAAACCGTCACGGCACGCGGCTCGACTTCACCGTTTCACATCTGACGCAAGCATCGCGGCAAGAAATGAAATTTTCCTGCCCGTGTAGATAAAACCTATAAACAAAGGACAGATATGCAAAAGAAATTCACATTCGGTTCTCCCTTGGTATTCGATTGTCTCGAAAGCGACGCGTGTTATACCGCCCAGAGCAGATATCTCTTTTCAATGGGAGCCGACAAACTCAAGAGCGTGACGGGTTACGTCGCAAATTCCTCTCCCGTGATCAAAGACAAAATGACGCGCCGCTTCGCGATCGTCATGAGAGACCTCAGCAACGTTACGATAGACGGCAACGGCACGCGCATACTTCTCGAGGACAAAGGGTCTTTCGCCTTTCTCGAAAACTGCGTCAACGTGACGCTGAAAAACTTCACTTTCGACGTCGCCACTCCGTGTTGCCCCGAGTTCAGCGTGATAAAGACGGGACTCACTTCTGCCAACGTCAGGACGGCGCCCAACACGAGGATAGTCAAAAACGGCGACTCGTTTGCCGTCATGTGCGGAAAGACCGAGGTCAGCGTAGACGGCAACGGTATCACCTACGTGCGCGCGCTCGACTCTGACCGCAACGCGATATTCACGATGGGCAAGGAGCCTGCCGACCTTTTCTCCAAGGTCACTAAAGTCGAAATACTCGAGGACGACGGCGAAAGCCAGATAGTCAGACTGTCTTTCAAGTCTCTGTGTCCGCTCAAAAACGGCTGTTCTTATTCCTACCGCACCAACGTGCGCGACGAAGCGGGTTTCGTATTCGACCGCTGCAAAGACGTCAGGCTCGAGAACTGCAACGTCAAATATATGCACACTCAGGGCATCGTCTGTCAGTTCTGTGAAAATGTGACGGTGGAAAAACTCGACGTGCGCCCCAAGACGGGACAGAGCGTTGCGTGTACGGGCAACGTGTTCGACTTCTTCCAGTGCACGGGCGTTATAAAGGTGACCGACAGCTACTTCTGCGGATGCCTCGGCAAGATAGTCAATCTGTGCTCTCAGTACGTCAGAGTCAACGGCAGGCTGGACGAACACACTCTCGCCTGCGCGTATGCGAACCCGAAATTCTACGGCGTGCCTTTCTGCAAAGAGGGCGACGTGATTGCCGTGACGGACGTCGGCTCGCTGTCAGGGACTGCGCGGTATACTGCCGTACGTTGCCGTATGGACAACATAAACCCCGACCTGTTCAAGATCACCTTTGAGGACGTCGTAAGTCAGGACGCGGTGGGAAAAGCGCTCGACAACGTATCCGTCAACGACGCGAGACTCGAATTTATAAGCAACACCCTTTACGACGTACCCAACAAGGCGCTTTGCATAAATTCGTCGGGCGATCATCTGATAAAGGGCAACAACTTCAAAAAGGTCACGAAAAGCGCGGTCTATATCGGCGGCGACGCAAAGACGGCATTCACTGCAGGTCGCGTGGGATCTGTTGAGATCATATCCAACCGCTTCTCCGACTGCAACTCCCCGATAATATGCGTCGCGCCCGACGTGACGGAAACGACGGACGACTACGTACAGAGCGTCGCGCTCTCCTCCAACGACTTTTCCGAGAGTGAAAAGACGCTTTACGACGTAAAGCACGCCGCCAACTTCGCGTTCCGCGGCGACAACGTGTGCGACGACGAAAAATATTCGGGCGTCACGGCGTTCTGCCGCACGGTGTCGGTATCGGATTACGAGATAAGATACTGATAAAAATCGGCGCATTGCTTTCAACGCGGAAAACCGGATACTTATCGACAAAAACGCAAATAAAAATATCCCGGCAGTTGCCTGTCGGGATATTTTGTCGTTGTAGCGTTCTTTACGCCTTGATCTCGCTGAGACTGACGGGTCTGCCCTCCTCGAGCGACTTCTTTGCCGCGACGCCGATGACGACAGCCTGCAGACCGTCCTCGATGCCGACGCTGACGGGCTTGTCGTTGACGATGCTGTCGATGAAGCAGTTGATCTCGTTGACGTAAGCCTGCATATATCTTTCGAGGAAGAAAAGCAGAGGCTTTTCGCCGGTCACGCCGTTTGCGTCGCTTATCACGGCGTTGGAAGCGCAGTCGTTGGAGATTGCGACCTGTCCGAGCTCGCCGAACGCTTCCGCTCTCTGATCGTAGCCGTACGTAGCGCGGCGGCAGTTATCAATGACCGCGAGCGCGCCGCTTCTGAGTCTCATCGTTATGACCGCGGTGTCGATATCGCCCGCCTTGCCTATCTCGGGGTCGACCATAATGCCGCCCATCGCGAACACGCTCTCGACCTCGTCGCCAGAAAGGAATCTGACCATATCGAAATCGTGTATCGTCATGTCAAGGAATATGCCTCCGCTGACCTTGATATAGGATACGGGAGGAGCCGCGGGGTCGCGGGAGCATATCTTGAGCACGTTGAGCGCGCCTATTTTGCCCGCTTTGACCGCTTCTCTGACCGCCGCGAAGTTGTGGTCGAAGCGACGGTTGAAGCCAACCTGATATTTGACCTTGCTGCCCTCGAGCGCCTTTTTGACCTCGAGTATCTTGGCGATGTCGTGATCGACGGGCTTTTCGCAGAACACGTGTTTGCCCGCCTTGATCGCCTCTATCGATATCGGGGAGTGGGTGTCGGTCGACGAACAGATGAGCACCGCGTCGATCTCTTTGTCGGCGAGAATCTCCTTGTAGTCCTTGGTCGTATTCTCAACGCCCATATTTTTGAGCCATGCCTCGGTCTCGTCGTTCATGAACGGGTCCGCAACGGTCTTGACCGTCGCGCCTTTGACGTAACACATAATGGATTCGCAGTGGACTTTGCCTATTCTGCCAGCACCGATGATACCTATTTTCAACATATTGTTTCCCTCTTTCAGATTGATGATATTTTTACTTTATCAGATCGTTCCGTCCCAGGTGGAGACGTTGGTCTGCTTCTTTTCGTGTTCGTCGAACCAGTGCGTGGTGACCGTCTTGCTGTCGGTAAAGAACTTGAAGCTGTCTCTGCCGAGGCAATGCAGGTCGCCGAAGAAGGACTGCTTGTGACCCGTGAACGAGAAGAATCCGACGGGTACGGGGATGCCGACGTTGACGCCGACCATGCCGCCGTCCGTATAGCGTACGAACTCGCGCGCATAGTAGCCGTTCTGCGTGTAGATGACCGAGCCGTTGGCGAACGGATTGGTGTTCATCACCTCAAGACCTTCTTCAAACGTCTTTACTCTCTTTACGCAGAGGACGGGTCCGAATATCTCTCTCTGACCGACCGTCATTTCGGGAGTCACGTTGTCGAGTATCGTGGGTCCGAGATAGAAGCCGTTTTCAAAGCCGTCGACCTTGACGTTCCTGCCGTCGAGCACGAGGGTCGCGCCCTCGTCAATGCCCTTCTGTATCCAGTCGCATACGCTCTTTTTGTGCTCCGCGCTGTAAACGGGTCCGAGCTTGGTATCCTTGTCGTACGCGGGACCGACCTTGACCTTCTTTGCAAGTTCGACGAGTTTTGCGACGAGCTGATCGGCAATGCTCTCCTGTACGACGACCACGGGGAGCGCCATGCATCTCTCGCCCGCACAGCCGTAAGTCGCGTTGATTATGCCCGCAGCCGTTCTCTCGAGAGCCGCGTCCTCGAGCACGAGCGCGTGGTTTTTGGCTTCGCAGAGGCACTGCACTCTCTTGCCGTACTTCGCCGCCGTCTCGTAGATGTATCTGCCGACCTTAGTCGAACCGACGAAGGATACGCCGACTATCTTGTCGTTGGAGATAAGCTCCTGAGTGTCGTTCCTGTCACAGCTGACGATGTTGAGCACGCCGTCGGGGAGACCCGCTTCGCGGTAGAGTTCCGCGATCCTGAGAGAAGTCATCGGAGTCGCGCCCGCAACCTTGAGCACTATCGTATTGCCGCACGCGATACATACGGGAGTCATCCAGCCCATAGGTATCATCGCCGGGAAGTTGAACGGAGAAATGCCCGCGAATACGCCGAGCGGCATGCGGTAAAGCACGGTGTCGTATCCCGTCGACGCGTCCATAAGGCTCTCGCCCTGTAGGAGAGACGGCATAGAGCACGCAAGCTCCGTACCCTCTTTTGCCTTGAGGATGTCGCCCTTGCTTTCGTCGAGGTTCTTGCCGTGCTCGGTAGCGCACAGCTCTGTCAGCTCGTCCATGTGCTCGATGAGAAGGTCTCTGACCTTGTAGAGTATCTGCACTCTCTTGATGACGGGCACGCGCGACCACTTCTTGTAAGCCTCGTGCGCGTTGTCGATGACCTTGGCGACCTCTGCGGTCGTGCAACGGGGCATCTGAGCGATCTGCTCTCCCGTAGACGGGTTGAATACGGGGTAGAACTTGTCTGTCGTCGACTGTACGAACTCGTTGTTGGTAAAGTATCCCAGTGTCTTGATTGCCATAGTTTTCTCCTTGTTATCGAAATTTGTATGTGCTTAAATATTTGCCGTTTTTCTGATATACTCTCTCGCCTTGAGAGCGTATTCGAGCGGATTCGCCTTGGCGGGATCCTGTTCCGCCTCCACGATCATCCAGCCCTTGTAGCCCGCGCCGTCGAGCGTCTCGAATATCGGCGCGAAGTCGATACAGCCGTCGCCCGGTACGGTAAACGCGCCCGCTCTGACGCCCTGCAGGAAGGACAGTTTTTCTTCCTTGACCTTTTTCACCACGTCCGGTCTTATATCCTTGAGGTGGACGTGCCTGACTCTGTTCACGTGCTTTTTAAGCACCGCGAGATAATCTTCGCCGCAGTACGCGAGATGTCCGCTGTCGAACAGAAGCGAGAACTTGTCCGCGTCCGTCATATCCATCATTCTGTCAACTTCCTCCGCAGTCTGCACGACCGTGCCCATGTGGTGGTGATAGACGAGTTTCATACCCATTGAATTCGCTATTTCGCCCAGTCTGTTCATACCCTTGGCGAAGCGGTCCCACTCCTTGGGCACCATCGTGTACTTGCACTCGAACACGGGCGTGTGCATCTGTCCCTGTATGCTGTAGCTCTGCTCCGAAGCGCCGATCGTATCCGCGCCGACCGCCTTGAGGAATCTGCACTGCGCGATAAAATCCTTTTCCACTTCTTCTATCGGCTTGCTGAGCACAAAAGAAGAAAACCACTGATTGGCGATCCTGAGACCTCTCAGGTCGAGCGCCGCTTTGAGCACGGCGGGGTCTTTGGGGTACTTGTTGCCCACTTCGCAACCCGTGAAGCCTGCGAGCGCCATTTCGCTGACGCATTGTTCGAACGTGTTTTCCGCTCCGAGATCGGGCATATCGTCGTTGGTCCAGGCGATGGGAGCGATGCCCAGTTTTACGTTTTCCTTGTTCATATATTCCTCTTTATCAGTATTTTCTCGCTTTTTCAAGCATTTTTCTGCGGTTCTCGCGCGCCTTTTCGCCCTTTTCGCTGTGCGGGTTGTCGGTCACTCCGACGTGCCACCAGCTGTCGTAGCCGTGAGTCATCGACTTGGGCGCGACTTTTATGTCGATAAGAGTCGGAGCCGTCTGCTTGAGGCTGTCTCTGAGCGCCGCCCTGAGTTCTTCAGCCGTCTTTACCGTATAAGCGACGAAGCCGTAAGAGCGCGCGTTCATCGCGAAGTCGATATTCATGAACCTGCCCTCTCTGATCGGCTTGTTGCCCTTGCGGTAACGCAACTCCGTGCAAAGGCTGTCTACTCCCTGCTCCATCTGCAGGTTGTTGATACAGCCGAAAGACGCGTTGTCGAATACGAGCACGTTCATCTTGAGCCCTTCCTGCACCGCGGTGACCATCTCGGTGTGCAACATCAGATAACTGCCGTCGCCGACCATAGCGTAGACCTCCCTGTCGGGATTGGCGATCTTCGCGCCCAACGTGCCCGCTATCTCGTAACCCATGCAGGAATAGCCGTATTCCATATTGTAGCTGTCCACGCAGTCCGTCGTCCACATTCTCTGCAGGTCGCCGGGAAGGCTTCCCGAAGACCCGACGACTATCGCGTCCGCTGGGATCTCCTCTCTGATTATGCCTATCGCGGTGGTCTGCGCCATCGCGCCGCCGTGCGCCTTGATATACGCGTCGACCGCGTCGGGGGTGTGAGAATCTATCTCCGGCTTATACTTGTCTCCTATCTCGATCGAAGTCAGCCTCTTCATCTCTTTTTCCCAGCCTGCCTTAGCCGTAGCTATCTCGCCCGTATAAGTGCTCTTGTAGCCGTCGAGGAGCTTGCCAAGCGCGATCATGCCCGCCTTTGCGTCGCCAACCGCCTTTATCGCGTCCAGCTTGCCCGCATGGAAGTCGGAAGCGTTGAGCGTCACCACCTGCGCCTTGGCGAAAAGCGATTTGGACGCAGTCGTGAAATCTGTGAATCTCGTGCCGACGGCAATTATCACGTCAGCCTTGGAAGCTATCGAGTTCGCCGCGCTGTTGCCCGTCGCGCCTACGCCGCCGAGGTTGAGCGGATGCGAAGAAGGTATCGCGCTTTTTCCCGCCTGCGTTTCTCCGAACGGGATATTGAATTTCTCGCAGAACTTCGCGACTTCCTCTCCCGCCTCGCTGTATTTGACGCCGCCGCCGACGATGAGCATCGGCTTCTTAGCGCCTCTTATCGCCGCCGCGACTTCCTCGAGCTGCTCTGCCGCGGGAGTCGGGCGCGCTATCCTGTGCACTCTCTTTCTGAAGAAATCCGAGGGGTAATCGTAACACTCGCCCTGCACGTCCTGAGGAAGCGCGATCGCGACCGCTCCCGTCCTGCCCGGGTCGAGAAGCACTCTCATCGCGTTGACGAGCGCGGTCATTATCATCTCGGGTCTCGTGATCCTGTCGAAATATCTCGTGACCGCCCTGAATGCGTCGTTGGTCGTGACGGTCGGGTCGTACTCGTGCTCTATCTGCTGAAGCACGGGGTCGGGCTGACGGGTGGCGAACGTGTCTCCCATAAACAGCAACAGCGGGATGTTGTTGGCTGTCGCGGTGCCCGCCGCGGTGACCATGTTCGCCGCGCCCGGTCCTATCGACGAAATGCACGGGATTATCCTTCTCCTGTTGCTCTGCTTGGCAAACGCGGTGGCGACCTGCGCCATGCCCTGTTCGTTCTTGCCCTGATAGACCTTGATGCCGTGTCTCGTCATAGACAGCGCCTCGCCCACGCCGAGCACGCAACCGTGCCCGAATATCGTGAAGAAGCCTTCGACGAACTTGGTCTGTCTGCCGTCAAGCTCTACGTACTGATTGTCGAGGAATTTTACTATTGCCTCACCCACGCTTATTCTCTCTGTCCTGCTCATATCTTCCCTCTCTGAATATTATTTCTCCCAGTATTCGTATCTGGGGTCGACGATCCTCGTCTTGTCCCACGGGTCGCCGTCAAGATGTCTTATCATCCAGCAGCAGTACATGGGGTAACCGGGAGCGGTGACCTGCACGTGCGTCTTTCCGCCCGGGAAACAGCCCACGCTTCCGTCCACGACCGTGTGCGGCTCCATCTCCCCGATAAAGCACGCGCCGAACGCCTCGGGCGTGGTCATCTTGTAATAATAGACCTCGGGTTGCGGATGACTGTGCGGCAGGTAGCTCCACCATCTGCCCTGACGCGCTATGACCTCGCCCACGACGAGGTTGGAATAGGGCGCGTTGGAATAGTCGAACACCGTGTTGACGTCTCTGACCGCCGTGTTCTCCCACAGCCCTTCGCACGAAACGCTCCTCTGCACGTCCGACTTGTCGTAGAACTTCGCGGGGAACTCTCTGTCGTTGAGGGTAGCGAGGTAGATGATCTCGCTGTCCTTCTTCGCTTCTACGGTCAAAGTGTTGCCCTTGCATACGTGCATCGTGATCGGCATATCGTCGAAAACGCCCGTTCTTTCTCCGCTGCCGACGAGGTCGCCGCAACGCATGGTCACTTCGCCCTCGGTAAGGAGCACGCACATCTCCTTGTCCTTTTCCTCAAACGTCCTGCTCGTGCCCGCCGCTATCTTCACGACGAGTATGTCCATCAGCATTTCTTTGTTTTTGCCGCCTATTCTTGTCAGCGTCTTTACGCCGTTCTTGTTGAACTTCGGATATCCGAAAGACATAATGTCACCTCCGCAATTTTTCCTGCCCGTGTCTGTTATAGCCTTATTTTCTTGCTATCATCTCGCCGTATTCTTTCTTTTCGGCTTCGATGAATTTCTCAAGTTCTTCCCTCGTCGGCATAAACTCGCTGCAACCGTGAGCGGATACCAGCATGGACGCCGACGCGGAGCCGTGCTCCAGACAATCCATTATGTCCGCGCCTTCGAACAGCATGCACAGGAACGCGCTGCCGTAACCGTCGCCGCCGCCGAAAGACTTGAACGCCTTGACCGGGAACGGCTTGATATTGTACTGCTTGCCGTCCGAGGTATGAGCGGTGCTGCCCTCTTTGCCGTGTTTGATGATGACGATCTTTGCGCGCTTGCCGAACCAGTAAGCCGCCGTTGCCTCGTCGTCTATGCCGGGTGCGAATATCGACTGAGTAAGGTCATATTCTTCCCTCGAGCCCATGATGATGTCGCTGTGCTCCGCTACCGCGGTGTAGTATACGGCGATCTCGTCCTTGCTCTTCCAGTTGTAAGCGCGGTAGTCGATGTCGAAGATTATCTTCGTGCCTACCTTTTCTGCTATCTGCATCGCCTTGAGACAAGCCTCTCTCGACGGGCTCTGCGCGAGCGCGGTGCCGCTGATCAGAAGCGCTTTGGCGCTTGCGATATACTCCTCGTCCACGTCCGCGGGGTCGAGAGACAAGTCCGCCACTCCGTCGCGGTACATAAGGATACTGCTCTCTGTCGGAGAAAGTATCTCGGTGAACGTAAGCCCCAGCTTTTCGCCGTGTTCCGCCCTCTTTATGTGAGAGACGTCTATCCCCTCGTCCCTGAAGAAGTCGACGACGTAATCCCCGAACCTGTCGTCGGAAACTCTCGCGATAAAACCGACTTTCTTGCCCAGTCTCGCAAGTCCTACGGCTACGTTCGCGGGCGAGCCGCCGAGATATTTGCGGTACTGCTGACTGCCCGCAAGCGTCTTGAAGTAATCGAGCGGGTTGAAGTCGATCGCGATCCTGCCGACCGCAATAAGGTCGAGTTTTCTGCTTTCGTCAAAAGTAACGTACTGCATAAGATGATCTCCTGTCACGTTTTATTGGTTGCGCTGTCACGCGTTTTTATTGCAGAGCAAAATGATCTCCTCAGCCGCCTCTCTGACCCTTTCTATCGCGTAAGGCAGATAGACTTTGGGGTCGAACGCGTCGGGATTGGCGCCGAGTCCCTCTTTGAGACCCTGAGTAAAAGCCTGTCTGAGCTGAGTTGCAAAATTTATCTTGGAAATGCCTGCCTTTATGCAGGCGGTGACGACTTCGTCCGAAAGCCCGCTCGCGCCGTGGAGCACGAGAGGGATATCCACTTTTGCGGCGATCTCCTCTATCCTGTCGACCGCGATGTGAGGCACGCCCTTGTATACTCCGTGCGCCGTGCCGACGCCTATCGCAAGGCTGTCGACGCCCGTGCGCGCGACGAATTCCTGCGCCTCCGCGACCTCGGTATACCTGATCTTCGCCTCGGTCTCCTCTTTGCCGCCTATCGTACCAAGCTCTCCCTCAACGCTTATACCGAGAGGATGGGCAAGATCCACGACTTCTTTGGTCAGCTTTGCGTTGTCGTCGAAAGCCAGCGCGGAGCCGTCTATCATGACCGAAGTGTAGCCTGCGTCTATGCAGGCTTTGCATATCGCGACGTCGCCGCCGTGATCGAGATGTATCGCTATGTCGGGATTTCCTTTGTAAAGTGCGCGGACGAGCGCGCTGTAAGCGGGAATGCCGCCGTATTTCAAAGTTCTCGGAATTGTCTGAACGATTACGGGTCTGCCCGTATTCTCCGCCGCGCGGAGCACTCCTATGACGCTCTCGAGGTTGTCGACGTTGAACGCGGGGACCGCGTATCCGCCCTTTTTAGCCTCGCAAAGCAAAACTTTGTTGCCAACTATCATGTTTTCCCTCTCATCGGACTTTCACGTCCGTATAATATTTTACTATCGCAAAGGGACGGTGTCAATAGTTTGCCAAAAATTTTTGCATATTTTATCCATTTTTTTAAACGCGCCGCAACCGCAGTTTTAACATACTTTGCGCGCGAATTAGTAGATTATCGACAATATTTGCCGTTTTAGCTGAAATTTGCAAAATATCTCTAAAACCGTTTTGTGCATATTTTGATTTTTTAGTGCATATTTGCGTCTTACTGCGCGCATTCGGGCGAGAGATCAGAAGCGCATTCCGCGACGAAGTAAAATCAAAAAAAAGCGCCGCGAACACGTCGCGGCGCCTGCCGGAGTTTTTTATTTGCCGAGTATCAACGTTGTCACGCTTCCCGCGGGAGCGGTATATATGCCGTTGCACGCGCCGTCCGCGACCTTTTCGAGGTCCTTGTCCGCGCTCGTCTCCCATGCCTGCAACGTCTTGTATGCCGACGGGATATTGACGTCCGCGCTCTTGTCGCCCGTATTCGACAGCACGACGACAATCGTGCCGTCCGCTTTTTTGAACACCGTCGCGAACACTCCTTCAGAAGCGTTGTCCACGCACCCTTCGACACGCACGTCTCCGGTATCGACGAACTTTGAGTAATTGCCCATCACCCAGTAACGTTTTGTCGGAGTGACCTCTCCGTCCTCGGTGCCCCACATCCAGGTCACGATACCGTCGTTGTAGTCGTCGCAACTCGTCGCCATCCACCAGCACCATGCCGTAGCGCCCAGGTCGCAGAAATCCTTGTTCATGACTTCGGAGAGCCACAGCGCGCTGTTCATGCCCGCGTCAAGCCCCGCCGTCATATCGCATATCTCGCTCATTTCGACAGAGATGCGGTCGCCGTAGAGGTTGTTGAGCATATAGACGAAAGACTCTCTCGCTTCCTGCGAAGTCGGCGAGCCGTAGGAGTGCACGCTGATCGTGTCTATCTCGTCGAAATAGTCGTATTTGCTCATCGCATACAGATATTCCATGACCCTTCCCTTGGACTTGTACACGTCGTAATTGCCGCTCTCGAACACGTCCATCTTGACCGACGTGCCGTTCTTCTCGTTGAACTCCGTGAGGTAGCCGTGGAACACGTCGTAGAACGCCGCGAGTTCTTCGGGCTCGTAGTGACAGCCTTCCTGCGGCGAACTCTCCCCTCCCCACGAGTGCTGAGGCTCGTTGATAGCGCTGACCGCCTCGACTTCGAGCCCGAGCGTGTTGACGACGTAATCGAGGTATTTTATCAGATATTCGCAATATGCCTTATAGTTCTCCTCGGGCAGATTGCTCTGATACGCATATTCTCCGTTCGTCTTGCCCGAGACGGTCAGGAGATAGTGCGGCGAATTGGCGAAAAGAATGATCCTCTCCACCGCGGAGCCTTGCTGGGTCGCACATAGTTTCATAAACACAAGCGCGTTTTCGTCTTTGGAAAAATCGTAATTTTCGGAATCGGCGAAGTTCTCCTCCGCGCTGAGCGACTTGTCGTAATTTTCGGCTATAAACGCTGACTGCGTGTTGCGGTACTCGGGAAATACTACGAAAGGCCCCGCGCCGTGATCGTTGTACGCGTTGTAGTCCCACGACCCGCCGCCTATATTGTAGCGGTATATCGAAAGACCTATCCCGTCTTCGCTGTAAAGGCTTGTAGCAAGGTCGGTGGCAGACTGAGAACCCGCGGGCACCGTCTGCGCCCACCATGCAGCCGAAGCTCCGAACCCGTTGACGGTCTGATATTCTTTGCTCTCGTCAACAACGAGGTAATTCTCCGATCCGTCGGGATTGAGAGGATTTTTGTCGCAAGCCGCGAACGCGCCGAGCGTTATACACAGAGAAAACGCTATACATATCGCAAAAATCAGTTTCTTTTTCATACGTTTTCCTCCTTTGCCTCGCCGCCTTCGGACACGACTTCTTCTTTCTTTGCGGCAACAGCAAACCTGACTCCCGCCAACCCTCTGAGCAAACAGAGCGCAGACGATATAAGCGAAAACACCGCCGCGACAATCGCGGGCGTCGCAAGGCTGACCCCCGCTCTCCTGTACATATCTGCGAGATCCTTGTCGTACTTCGTCAGATAGATCTCTTTCATAAAGAATATCGTCACTCCCGCCGCGAGAAGCAGGAATGCAGCCGCAAAATACACTTTCTTATCTTTGAACGGCAGTATCGCCGCAGCCGCGCACAGCAAAGGTATCAAATAAGCGATAAATGCCCTTGCATTAAAATGAAGCCCGTCTATCATGACGTCGAACGCTATTTTGAAGCCCGGCAAACCGTCTCCGCCCTTATCCCCCACGGCATCGGCGAAAAACAAGCCGAAAGCAACCAGTGCAAAACAACTCGCAGACACGCTGAGAAACAATTGCAGACACGTCGGCTTTTCGAAAACTTTTTTCAGCATAAATATCTCCCTTCGGAAAAATCCGTCTTTGCTATAATCATAGCATATCGCCGCCAAATGAGCAACATCGCGGACAAATTTCTCTCAAAACCGCTTTTACCTTTAAATTCAAACCGCTACATTCTCGGCGACACCGCTTTTGCGCACCGCAAACAGCATCTTCCGACGTACACTTTTGAGTTTTACTATTGACTATTCACGCGCACGGTGATATAATATAGTAGCTTAAAAACTGCTACGGCATAAGGTAAGAAGAGGAAAACGACATGATATCAACTCCATATCGACTTTTTGCAAAAGAAAACGGTCCTGCCGGCAATTACCGCATTCCGTCCATACTTACGACAGTCAAAGGGACTGTCCTCGCTTGTGCCGACGCAAGATATTTTACATGCCAGGACAATCCCAACCGCATCGACAAAATCATCCGCCGCTCTTTCGACAACGGCAAGACGTGGACAGAATCTGTCGTGATCGTCAAAGAAGAAGGTACTGAAATGAACAGATCTTCCGCGGCGATAGACCCGTGTCTCGTACAGGATGCGCAAAGCGGAAGAATTTTTCTCCTTTACAGCCATACCCCTGCGGGCGTCGGCATTCTCAACAGCAGACGCGGCACGGGTTTCGACGAAAAAGGCAGACTGTTCGTACTCAAAGATAAAAAGAAATACGCCCTCGGCAAAGACGGCGTGCTATACGAAAACGACCGCCCGTCAGTATACAAGGTCGGAAAAGACGCCTCCGTCTACGAAAACGGCGTGCGCGTCGGCAATATAAAGACGGGAGAAGGCGGATTTACGGAATACAGAACTTCGTATATGTACGTCTGCACCAGCGACGATGACGGCGAAACGTGGAGCGAACCCGTCTGTATTTCCGAACAGGTAAAAAAACCTTATATGTATTTCATCGGCTGCGGTCCGGGCGTGGGCATTCAGCTGAAACACGGCAAGTACAAAGGCAGACTTGTGGTGCCGATATACTTTACCCCCGCTTTCTGGCCGCTGATGGAGTGCACGGCGTGCATATACAGCGACGACGGCGGCAAAACATGGCAACTCGGCGGCGCGGCGGGCGAAAACCGCAAACGCCTCGGTCTGTTCAAGGTCGGGCACAGATTTATCGCGGACGGAGAACGCACGAGCGAATCTCAGATTATAGAGCTGCCCGACGGCTCTCTGAAAGTATTTGTCAGAAACCATTCAGGGCGCAGAAAGGTCGCTGTAGCCGTCAGCAAGGACGGAGGACAGAGCTGGCACGACTTCCGATACACGGACGTCCCCCAATGCATCTGCCAGATAAGCGCGATAAACGTGCAGGACGGCGACAAAGAAGCGACCTTGCTTCTCAATGCGTCGCACACGAACAAACGCGAAAACGGAGTAATCAGACTCTCTTACGACTACGGCGAGACCTTCCCTTATTCGCTGACGATCAAGAAGGACGAGTTCGTATACAGCAGTATGTGTCAGGCAACTGACGGCACGATATGCGTTCTCTACGAAGGCAGCACGCAGCACGAAACGGTAGATCTCGTCACGCTCACGCTTGACGATATAAAAAACAATAACAAATAAAGAAAGCAAATTTATGGCACATCTCAACAGAGGACTCATCGTATCCTGCCAGGCTGTCAAGGGAGAACCTCTCTACGGTCTCGGCATTATGAAGTATATGGCGCGCGCGGCTGTCGCGGGCGGCGCCGTAGGCATTCGCGCCAACTACGTCAGCGACATCGTGGACATCCGCTCTGAAGTCGACGTCCCTATCATCTGCATAATCAAGGCGGAATACCCCGACAGCGAAGTTTACATAACCCCGACGAAAAAAGAGGTCGACGACCTCATTGACTGCGGCGCGAAGGTCATCGCTCTCGACGCGACTCTGAGAAAGCGCCCCGGCGGCGTCACTCTCAAAGAGCTGGTCGAATACGTCAGAGAAAAGGCTCCCGACGTAGAGCTGATGGCTGACTGCAGCGATTATATCGAGGCAAAGAACGCAGTCGAACTCGGCTTTGACTACGTCGGCACTACCCTGCGCGGATATACGGCGCACACCAAGGGCACTCAGCTCCCCGACGTGGATTTCATCGCAAAACTCGTCAAGGACTTCCCCGACACCAAGATCATAGCCGAGGGCGGCATCTGGGAGCGCGGTCAGCTCGAAAAGGTATGGGCGACAGGCGTTTACGCCGTCGTTATCGGCAGCTCGATCACAAGACCCAAGGACATCACAAAACGCTTTGCAGAGGTAATAAACAAGTGAAGATCGCCTGTATAGACGTGGGAGGTACGACGATCAAGTCCGCCGTTGTCAACGTTGAAAACCCCAAGGATATAAACGGCTACTCTCTGGGCGCATTTTCATTTGTGCCTACCGAAGCCGCAAAAGGCTTTGAGAAGATACGCGCCAACATTCATGCGTCGATAGCTTCTCTCGTGCATAAGCACGGATGCGAACGCATTGCCGTTTCCACCGCAGGCACGGTCGACTGGGACAGCGGCAAGGTGACTTATGCGACCGACGCTCTGCCCGGCTTCACGGGTTACGATTTCTGCCGCGACGTAAAAGACACTTTCTCCCTGCCGACTACGGTAATAAACGACGCTACCGCGGCGGCAGTCGCAGAACACTACTCGGGCAACCCTGAAGGACGCGACGTGGTGCTCACCCTCGGCACGGGACTGGGAAGCGCGCTGGTCAGACCGGGCGTACTGGACAAAAACTGCGTGGAGGACCTGCATCTCGGACACGTAATCCTGCACGAAGACGGATTCCTCTGCAAATGCGGCAAACGCGGTTGCGCAGAACAGTACGTATCCGCAAGCGCACTTAAACGCGATTCGGGTCAGAACGACATCACCCGCGTGTTCACGGACGCAAAATTCGCCAAGGCGAAAGCGGACTTCTTCGACAATATGCGCAGAGTCGTAGAAGTGGCAATCGATAAATACGCTCCCGACGACGTAGTCATCGGCGGAGGCGTGGTAGAAATCAAAAAACTGTGGTGGAACGACTTCGTCGCTCAATGCGGCGAGCGCGCGCAAAAAGCTCTCCGCCCCGCGAAACTCGCCAACAAAGCGGGCGTACTCGGCGCGGCATACTCCGCTCTGTGCGGTAAATTCGAAAATCAATAACCTTTACGGAGGAAACACTCATGACAGACAAAAACAAGTTCAAGGGCGTATTGCCCGCATTGCTTACCCCGTTCGACAAAGACGGCAACGTATGCAAATCGTCGGTAGACAAACTTGTCAGATACAACCTCAAAAAAGGCGTCAACGGCTTCTACGTAGGCGGTTCGACCGGCGAAGGCATTCTCCTTACCATAGAGGAGAGGATCGCGCTGTTCAACTACGCGGCTGAAGCCAACGAAGGCAAATCCACCCTTATCGCACACGTCGGCACTATCGCCACCAAGCACGCGATCGAGATGGCTAAGGGCGCAGAAAAAGCGGGCTTCGACGCGATAAGCGCAGTCGCACCTTACTACTTCAAGTTCGGCAGCGAAGCTATCAAGCAGTATTACTACGACATAGCTTCCAGCGTCAATATCCCGATGATCATCTACAACTTCCCCGGCGCTAACGGCTTCTCTCTCGACAAGGAGACCGCAGAAAATATGTTCGCAGCCAACGACAAGTTCATCGGCATCAAGCACACGACGTCCGATATGTACGCTCTGCAACAGTTCAAAACCATGAAGGCAGACCCGATCGTCTACAACGGCTTTGACGAAATGTTCCTCGGCGGACTCGCTATGGGCGCGGACGGCGGTATCGGCAGCACGTACAACTTCATGGCTGAAAAGTTCATCGCTATCTACAACGCATTCAAGAAGGGCGACATCAAAGAAGCTCAGCGCGTTCAGAACGAGGCAAACGAGATCATCAACGTCCTCATCAAATACGGCGTATTCGCAAGCGAAAAATACGTGCTCGACTGCCTCGGTATTCCTATGGGCGGTTGCCGCAAGCCTTTCCTTCCCCTCTGCGAAGAAGGCAAGAGCGTTCTTGCGGAAATCGCAAAACAGTTCCCTCAGGCATAAACAAATTAAAGATACTGCAGGAGAAATTTATGGCAAACGAAAACACAAATATTTTTCAGAAAGCGAAATTTATCGTAAAAGACTTTTTCGATCACTGGAATACTCCTGCAAAAGAGGGGTATTACCTCTCCAATAAAGAATTTATGGCGTATGCCGTAGGCGGCATGGGCGTGCAAGGCATGGGTATCCTTACCCAGTACTTTGCGATCACAATGGGTGTTCACCTGGCATACGTCTACAACTTCGATCAGCAGATAGTTCTCTACACCTCGTGGATCATGGCGATACTGTCATTGTTCCGTGCCCCGCTGGTAGGCTGGATCATCGACAACACAAATACCAAGTGGGGTAAATACCGTCCTTACCTGCTGTTTACGGGGCTTTTGAGCGTCGCATGTTTCTGGTTACTGGCATTTATACCAAACCTATTCATGCCGGGCGAAGGAGAAGCCTACACAGACGCCAGAAAATGGCTGGTAGTAGGATCTTATCAGCTTATCTACTTTATCGCTCTTACAATTTACAGTTTCTTCTCCTTCGGAAGAGTGGGACTCTCTCAGGTCATTACGCCCAACACAAACGAACGAACAAAGCTCTATTCGGTAGGCGGCGTTATAGACTCTCTCGGACCTTCTATCGTTCAGATGCTCTTCCCTCTTATCGCTAACGGCGTTTACGGTCAGATGGGTCTTGTATTCAAAGACCGGTACGGAGACTGGACCGCAGAACAGATAAAAGAAGCGGGTCTCGGTTTCGGTATGGAAAATATCCTGACTTATCAGATCATATTCCCCATAATGGGATGTATCTGCGTTGCGGTAGCGCTTGTAATGTTCTTCGGCACAAAAGAGCGCATCATTCAGGAAAAGAAAGTCAAGCAAAAAGTCAGCTTTATCGGCGGTATCGTAAAGAGCTTTAAAAACAAATATTTCTGGATATTCAACATATCCAACGTGCTTGCGTTTGGAAGACTGCTCATATTCACTTCAGTCAACTACGTCTGCGCGTACATGATCGGCGGCTCTCTCGGAGGCAATCTGCGCGGTATAATCCCCACTCTGATGGCGGTAGGATTTGTCCCGGGCATGCTATTCTCGCCATTGATCCAAAAATATCTGGGCAAGAAAAAGATGACCCTTATGTCATTCGCCGGATCGGCGACGATTTCTGCGCTGATCCTCCTTCTCGTGCTGTTTGCATACAACGGCGCAGCAACTCCATACCTCATATTTGTAGGTATCTTCCTGCACAACATCTTTGCGGCATTATGGACGGTCACCTCGCCTGCAATGACAGCCGATTACTGCGAATATCAGCAATGGAAGACAGGCGACAGACTTGACGGCTACATGTCTCAGTACACGCAGGTATTCACCACCGTCTGCGGTATGTTTACAGGACTTCTCGTTTCTGAAATACTCATAAAGATAGGCGCAAAAGATTCTGTATCTTACGAAAATCCCGAAGTAATGCGCAACGTTTTCATAATGTGGGCGGTACTCGGCGTGATATGCGGCATACTGGCAATAATCCCGTTCCTGTTCTGGGATCTTACCGAAAAACGCCAGCTCGAAATGACGAAAGAACTGAAGATCCGCGCTTTGCAGAACAAAATTCAGGAAAAAGACCTGAGTCGCGAAGACGCAGAGCAAGCGCTGGAACTCGGTATCGTAACCGAAGATCAGCTTGCGGAACTCGGCTTTGCCGCTGTTACTGCGCAGGATGCGGACGACCTGTCCGAAGCGGCGGCGGACGTGACAAACGGCAACGACTGATCTACGTTACAACAAAAAAAATACGGCGCGTACCGTCTCGGATACGCGCCGATTTTTTTGTTGCTTTTCAATATTGCTACGACTAAGCTCGCATGCGCCGTGCGCACGGGAGAAACTTATCATAATGGATTACATTTCTTTTAATATCTGGTATTCTTGAGTTTTAAAATGTACTGTGCATACATCATTTCTGAAAAGCAATAGAAATCCACTCTCATTCTGTAATCGCGATTTTCATCTTTCCATTTCTTCACCGCCTCTACCGCGATAACCGTCGCTTTCTCGGGCGGATAGCCGTACACTCCTGTAGACACCGCGGGAAACGCAATGCTGTGCAGATTGTGCTTCTTAGCAAGGTCGAGAGAATTGGTATAGCATTGCCCGAGAAGGACGGCGTCGCTCTCTGCCCCGCTGTATACCGGACCGACCGTATGTATCACGTATGCGGCTTTAAGCTTGTACCCTTTCGTTATCTTAGCCTCGCCCGTCTCGCAACCGCCCAGTGTCGCGCATTCTTTTACAAGTTCCGGTCCCGCCGCCTTATGTATGGCGCCGTCGACCCCTCCTCCTCCGAGCAAGGATTTCTTTGCGGCGTTGACAATGCAATCCGCGTCGCTTTGCGTTATATCGCCCAGCAGTACTCTGACGTCCTTCATATTCCCTCATCGCCACGCGCATACAGGATGCGTTTGTATGATTTATACTTTTAGTTTATCATCTGCTTGCGAATTTTGTCAATACCTGATATTTTATGAGCTGTCGTTTAAAGATTGCCTGATTATCGCAATGCACGCAAAAGCGCGCGGATAAATCTCCGCGCGCTTTTTATTTGATTGTATTACCCACGCGACGCGCCGCTGCGTTTTATCGCTGCCGCAGCCGCCGTTATGCGCAAGCCGTCCGTCAGATCTCGATCTCTCCGTCAAACACCTTGACGGCAGTGCCCGTCATATACACGTTGCCGTCGGAATAACGTACGGTCAGATCTCCGCCGGGCTGTTTTACGGTTATCTCCTCTCCTGCGGGGCAAAGTCCGTTTTCGACTGCCGCAACAACTGCAGCGCATGCGCCTGTACCGCACGATCTGGTCTCGCCGCTTCCTCTCTCCCACACTCTCATCTTGATCGTATAGCTGTCTAGGACTTTGACGAACTCTGTATTTACTCTTTCGGGGAACAGAGGATCTGTCTCAAACGCGCTGCCCACCTTGTTCACGTCGAAGCGATCGAGGTGCCTGAGTATCACCACGCAATGAGGGTTGCCCATGTTGACGCAGGTAATGTCATACTCTGTTCCGTCAACGGTGTATTTCTTTCCTATTATCCTGCCTTCTGCCTTTGCGGGTATCTTTTCCGCATCCAGCTCCGGAGCGCCCATATTGACCGTAATATATGTTGCTTCGCCCTTTTCGGTCTTTATGCTTATCTCCTTGAACCCCGATATCGTTTCGACGACGAAATCGCGTTTTCTCACAATGTTGTTGTCATACAGATATTTAGCCACGCATCTGATTCCGTTGCCCGACATTTCTCCCTCCGTACCGTCGAGGTTGAACATCCTCATCTTTGCATCGGCACTCTTTGACGGCAGAATCAGAATCACGCCCTCGCCGCCTATGCCCGTGTATCTGTCGGACAGCCTTATCGCAAGCATCTCGGGACTGTCTATCGGGTTTTCGAGGCAGTTAAAGCAAATATAGTCGTTGCCTGCGCCGTGCATCTTGGTAAACTTTCTGAGGGTCTTGCCCTTACGAAGTTTGTTGATGTCCACAAGCTCGGTATTGAACTCGGAATATCTGCTCATAAGGCTGTTGGCGACCGCATTTGCGGTATCTATCGAAGTCAGGCACGGGATAGCCCTTTCGACCGCTTTGCGCCTTATCTTGACGCTGTCGCGAGTGGGCAGTTTGCCCTTGGACGAGGTAGATATGATATAGTTGACCTTGCCGCTTTCGATAAGCGTCAGATTGTTCTTTTCGTGATTCTGATGTATCTTGTCCACGACTATGACGTCCATGCCGAGATCTCTGATGACCTTTGCGGTGCCCGCCGTCGCGTAAAGCGTGTATCCGAGATCTTCGAATTTCTGGGCTATTTCGCCTATCTCACTCTTGTCCTGATCTCTGACGGTGATGAAAATGCCGCCCTTCTTCTTCATCTTGTAGCCTGCCGCCACAAGTCCTTTGAACAGCGCTTCTTCGAGCGTTCCCGCTATGCCGAGGACTTCGCCAGTCGACTTCATTTCGGGACCGAGCTGAGTGTCGACGTTGGTCAGTTTCTCGAACGAGAACACAGGGACTTTTACCGCGACGTACGGCGAGTTGGGATAAAGTCCCGTACCGTACCCCATATCCTTGAGCTTTTCGCCCAGTATCGCGCGGGTCGCCAGATCGACCATGGGCACGCCCGTGACCTTGCTGAGATAGGGTATCGTACGGCTCGATCTCGGGTTGACCTCTATGACGTACAGCTCGTCCTTGTAGATGAGATACTGGATATTGACGAGACCCACCGTATGCAGAGATACAGCGAGGCGCTTGGAGCAGTCCACGATACGCTCCGTCATCTCGTCGCCGAGGTTCCATGCGGGATAGACTGCGATTGAGTCTCCCGAGTGTATGCCCGTCCTCTCGACGTGTTGCATAACTCCGGGAATGAGAATATCCTCTCCGTCGCAGATCGCGTCTATCTCAAGCTCTTTGCCCATCAGATATTTGTCGATGAGTACAGGGTTTTCTATACCCTGCGCGAGAATGACGTCCATATATTCTTTTACGTCGTCGTCGCTGTAACATACCGTCATGTTCTGACCGCCGAGCACGTATGACGGACGCAAGAGCGTCGGATAGCCTATTTCGTTGGCAACGCGGAGAGCTTCTTCCTTGGTCATGACGGTAAAGCCCTTGGGGCGCTTTATATTCAGCTTTTCGAGCAGTTCGTCGAACTTCTCTCTGTCCTCCGCCATATCGATGTATTCCGCCTGCGTGCCGAGGATCCTGACTCCCTTTTTGCGCAACATCTTGGTCAGCTTGATCGCCGTCTGACCGCCGAACGCGACGACCACGCCGTACGGTTTCTCGGTATCGAGTATGCTGAGCACGTCCTCGTTGGTCAGCGGCTCGAAATAAAGCCTGTCCGCGGTGTCGAAGTCGGTCGAGACGGTCTCGGGGTTGTTGTTGACTATGACGACCTCGTAGCCCTTCTCCTTGAGCGCCCAGACGCAGTGGACGGACGCGTAGTCGAACTCTATGCCCTGACCTATTCTGATGGGGCCACTGCCGAAAACGACTATGCGTTTTTTGTCGGTCTTGTTGTTCTCGAGGAACTCGAGAGCCTCGTTCTCGTCGTCGTAAGTCGAATAGAAATAAGGCGTCTGCGCGCTGAACTCCGCCGCGCAGGTATCGACCATCTTGTAGGAAGCGTAGCGCTTGTTCCTGATCTTATCCTTGCTGAAGCTCTCGATCGTCTTGTCGAGATACCCCATCTTCTTCGCCTCGAGATAGAGCTCGTCGGTAAGCGGCTCGCTTGCGAGACGTCTTTCCATTCTGACAAGGTTCATGTATTTGTTGAGGAACCATCTGTCTATCTTTGTCTTGTTGTAGATCTCGTCGACGGGGAATCCTCTCTTGAGCGCTTCGTAAACGACGAATATCCTCTCGTCGTCGCAGTCGTTGAGTTTCTCGGATATCTCTGCGTCGGTCATCGCGATGAACTTCTCGCTGTTGAGCGTATCGTGCGATATCTCGGCGCCTCTGACCGCCTTGAGTATCGCGTGCTCGTAAGATGTGCCTATGCTCATGACCTCGCCCGTAGCCTTCATCTGCGTGCCCAGCTTGCGGCTCGCGTAGAAGAATTTGTCGAAAGGCCACTTGGGGAACTTGACGACGATATAGTCGACAGACGGCTCGAAGCAGGCGTACGTCGTACCCGTGACCGCGTTGAGTATCTCGTCGAGCGTATAGCCTATCGCGATCTTGGTCGCGACTTTGGCTATCGGGTAACCCGTCGCCTTGGAAGCGAGCGCGGAAGAACGCGACACTCTCGGGTTGACCTCTATGACCGCGTATTCGAAGCTGTCGGGTCTGAGCGCGAACTGCACGTTGCAACCGCCCTCGACCTCGAGCGCGTCGACGATTTTGAGCGCCGCGCTTCTCAGCATCTGAAATTCTTTTTCTGCAAGCGTGACCGTGGGTGCGACGACTATGCTGTCTCCCGTATGCACGCCGACGGGGTCGACGTTTTCCATCGAGCAGATCGTGATGCAGTTGCCCTTGCTGTCGCGCATGACCTCGAACTCGATCTCTTTCCAGCCGCTTATGCACTTTTCGACGAGGATCTGGTGTATCGGAGAGCTTCTGAGTCCTCCCTCGGCGATCTCTATGAACTGTTCTTCGTCGTCCGCGATACCGCCGCCCGTGCCGCCGAGTGTGAACGCGGGACGTATTATGACGGGATATCCTATCTTCTTGGCGACCCTCTTGCCCGCCTCGAGGTCGTTGACGACTTCTGACGGAATGACGGGCTGATCTATCTTTGCAAGCGTATCCTTGAACGCCTGTCTGTCCTCGGCGCGGTCGATCGTTTCGGGTTTTGCGCCGAGAAGTCTCACTCCCATCTTGTCGAGGAAGCCTTCTTTGGCAAGCTGCATTGAAAGGGTGAGTCCGTTCTGACCGCCCATTGTCGACAAAAGGCTGTCGGGGCGTTCTTTTTCAATTATCCTCTTGACGGTGTTGAGCGTCAGCGGCTCGATGTATATCCTGTCCGCGACCGCATTGTCCGTCATTATCGTAGCCGGGTTGGAGTTGACGAGTACGACTTCGAGCCCGTCTGCCTTGAGCGCGCGGCACGCCTGCGTACCCGCATAGTCGAATTCCGCCGCCTGTCCGATAACGATGGGACCCGAGCCTATGACCATTACCTTGTGCAAGTCTTTATTGAGTGGCATTTTATTTCTCCTCCGTCTTAGCGATAAAGTTTTCGATTATGAACTGCGTGTCGAGCGGGCCGCCGCACTCCTCGGGGTGGAACTGAACCGAGACCGCGTTATCGTACTGCAGACCTTCGCAGGTGCCGTCGTTGGCGTTCACGTAAAGCAACTTCGCTCCCGCAGGCAGCGCGTTGTTGTCCACCGCGTAGCCGTGATTCTGCGAAGTGATGAATATCCTGTCGCCGCACGTCTCTTTGACGGGCTGATTGCCTCCTCTGTGCCCGTACTTGAGCTTATAGGTCATGCCGCCCTGAGAGAGCGCAAGCACCTGATGACCGAGGCTGACCGCAAGCATGGGTATGCCAGACCTGAGCAGCTTGTCCGCTTCGACCGCTTCAGCCTTGTAATCGGCAGGATCTCCCGCGCCGTTGGAAAGAACGATGCCGTCCGGCTTTGCCGCGAGCACGTCCTCCGCCTTTGCGTCGTGCGGGAAGCGGGTGACTCTGCAGCCGCGCCTGACGAACTCCGCGACGAGATTCGCGCTCTCGCCGTAATCGACGACAGCGATATTCCTGTCTCCTTCGCCGAACGTACCGACCGTCTTGCACGACGTCCTTGCCGCGGTGTCCTTTATGCGGTACTCTCTGACCTTTTTCATCGTCGCCGCATCGGGATCCGGGTTTTTGGTGATGATGCCGTTCATCACACCGTTCTCCCTTATCGTCTTGGTCAGATGACGGGTGTCAACGCCGCACATGGTCACTACGCCGCACCTTTTGAGCATATCGCCGAACTTGCCCTTGCAACGGAAGTTGGACGGGTCGTCGCATATCTCCCTGCATACGTAACCCGACAGCACGATCGACTTCTCGTCGTAGTCCTCGGGGATGTCGCCGTAGTTGCCTATCAGCGGAAATGTCTGCACGACGATCTGTCCCGCATAGGTGGGGTCTGCGACCGTCTCGAGATAGCCGCCCATCGAAGTCGTGAACACGACTTCTCCGATGACCTCTCCGTCGCCGCCGACGCCGTAGCCTTCAAACTTGTCTCCGTTTTCCAGAATCAGATAAACTTTGTCCATAAAATCCTCATAGCCGCAAAAAGCGGTGTTGCGAGCGCGGATGCGCTATAAAATTCTTTAATAATAATATTATCATATTACGCGCCCGTCCGCAAGATATTTTTGAAAAAATCACTGCTTCGCGCGTGTAGGTTTACAGTACAATTGTTACAAAGTCATGATGTTAACGAAAGAGGAGGTAGGAGCAAAGCAAGGCGGCGTTTAAGTGAAAGAAAGCAGTCTGCCTCCCCCGAGGGGGAGGCGCGCGAAATTGGGCAAAAAAAGTAGCGAACTTGTCTCT
>CASDWJ010000022.1 GCA_949284695.1 uncultured Christensenella sp.
AGTCTTACTCTTGCGATCTTGCGGAGCGCGGAGTTAGGCTTCTTGGGAGATGTCGTCGTAACGGACAAGCATACGCCTCTCTTCTGAGGGCACTGCTGCATGATAGGAACAACGCTCTTCTTGACCTGCTTTTCACGGCCTTGTCTAATCAACTGATTGATTGTTGGCATCTGACTTTTACCTCCTGTGTTATTTTTGTCGGAACAGCTCAATCCTCAAGGAATTTTACCGTGCCAATAGCTATATATGGCATAATTCCACACATAGCAGAAAATATTTTACACAAATTATTTTCAAGTGTCAAACGATTGATAAGGATAGAAGGGAATTTTTTTAATAAATCGCACGATTGCAGTCCGCGGCGCGCTCCCAAAGACGTCCGCGGGATTTTACAAAGGTTTTACGCGCGCGGTCCCGAAGGTCTGACATCCGTGATCCTGACCGTAGCGCTCGCGTCGAGGAGCATATCCGCCGCGCCCGCGCCCGACCTGACAAGATTCAATGCCTCGGACGCTATCATCGCCGCGTTGTCCGTACAGAGCGTGAGCGGAGGATAACACACCCTGAAGCCGTATTCTTCCGCCTTTTGTCTCATCACTTCTCTCAGTCTCTCGTTTGCCGCCACTCCGCCCGCGATGACAATGGTACCGAGCCCGTGATTCTTCGCCGCCCTGACCGCCGCGTCCGTCATGATGTCCACCGCTTTTTCCTGAAAAGAGCACGCGACGTCAGCTTTGGAGAACTCCTCTCCTCTCTGCTCCGCCGAATGGACGTAATTTATCACCGCGGTCTTGAGTCCGCTGTAAGAAAAGTCGTAACCCTCGCTGTTTTTGAGCGGCGTAGGGAGTTTGATCGTCGGCTTGCCTTCTTTTGCGAGCCTCTGTATCTGCGGTCCGCCCGGGTACTCGAGACCGAGCACGCGCGCGACCTTGTCGAACGCTTCTCCGCACGCGTCGTCCTGCGTACTGCCGAGAAGTTCTATGTCCTCGTAGTCCCTTACCTTTATCACCGCGGTATGCCCGCCGCTCGCGATAAGGCAGATATAAGGGGGCTTCAGATCGGGATCGGCAAGATAATTCGCGGCAACGTGTCCGCGGATATGGTTGACCGCGATGAGCGGCTTGCCGAGCGCGTATGCGTAAGCCTTGGCAAAGGATACACCGATGAGCAGAGCGCCCAGAAGTCCCGCGCCGTAAGTGACCGCGACGCAGTCTATATCTTCTTTTTTTATTCCTGCCTCGGCGATCGCCTGCGCGGTTATCCCGGATATCGCCATGACGTGGTTTCTCGAAGCTATCTCGGGCACCACGCCGCCGTAACGCTTGTGGATCTCGATCTGAGAAGCAATGACCGACGACAGCACCTTTCTGCCGCGCGTGACCGCACACGCCGTTTCGTCGCAGGACGACTCGAGCGCGAGTATCACGATATCTTCTTTGTCTCTCAGTTTTTCAAGTTGCGCCGCGCAACTTTTCCCGTAATCCGTACGCATATATATTGATATAGTATAAAGCGCCGCGTATACGGCGCGTTTTTGCGATTATTGCGACTTTTTGAGGTAGTCGAAGATAAACTCCTCGAGGTCTCCGTCCATCACCGCGGTGATGTTGCCAGTCTCGCAACCCGTGCGGTGATCCTTTACCATCGTATACGGGCAGAACACGTAACTCCTTATCTGGCTTCCCCACTCGATCTTCTTGATCTCGCCCTTGAGTTCCTGCTCCTGTTCCTGCTGTTCGCGCTCCTGCTTTTCGACCAGCTTGGACATCAGCATCTTCATCGCCTGTTCGCGGTTCTGGATCTGCGAACGCTCGTTCTGACACTGGACTATGATGCCCGTCGGGATATGCGTTATGCGCACCGCGCTGTCCGTCTTGTTGACGTGCTGACCGCCCGCGCCGCCGCTCCTGTAAGTGTCTATCTTGAGGTCCTCGGGGTTGATCTTTATCTCGGTCTCGCCCTCGATCTCAGGCATTACTTCGACCGAAGCGAACGAGGTGTGACGTCTCGACTGCGAGTCGAACGGCGATATCCTGACGAGTCTGTGGACGCCCTTCTCGGCTTTCAGATAGCCGTAAGCGTTCTCTCCCTCGACCGAGAAGGTGACGCTCTTGATGCCCGCTTCGTCGCCCGGCAGAGAGTCGAGCACGTTGACCTTGTAGCCGTTCCTTTCGGCATAACGGGTGTACATTCTGTAAAGCATGCTGACCCAGTCCTGCGCCTCTGTGCCGCCCGCGCCCGCATGCAGCGTCATTATTGCGTTGTTGGCATCGTATTTGCCCTTGAGCAAAGTCTCGAGCGTGGTCTGCTCTATCTGCTTTGCAAGGTCTGCAAGCTCTGACTGTATCTCCTCGCTCTCGCTGTCCGTGCCGCTCTCGAGACAAAGCTCGATCAGCACTTCTACGTCGTCGGCTTTTGAACACAGTTTCGCATAACGCTCGAGCTTCGAGTCGATTCTCGCGACTTCTTTGTTGACCTTCTGCGCGTTTTCGAGGTTTTCCCAGAAGTCGTCGGTCTCCTGCTCCGAGGCGAGTTCTCCGCGTCTCTTTTTCAGGCTGTCGATATCGAGCGCTTCGCCCAAAGTTTCGAGTTGCTTTCTCAGCGAAGCAAGTTCCTGTTTTGCCTGTTCTATTATGATCATCTTATCTCTCCGTGGATAAATTTCTTTTCAGTTGTTGTAATAATTGCCTTTTCTTCCGCAGCAGTTCTTGTATTTCTTGCCGCTGCCGCAGGGACAAGGCTCGTTGGGTCCGGGCTGTTTTTCTTTGCGCACTGTCTCGACCTTGGGTTTGGCGGGTTTTTTCTGCCCTCCGAAAGTGCTGACGCTGTCGTGCCTTTCGGTGATCTGCATTTCGTTCTCGGGTTTAAGGAGAGTATTCCTCTGCGCCTCGTCCGTCTTCTGAACGGTGATCTCGATCTTCATGATCATCTTGACGACGTCGCTCTGAATGTTTTCCACCATCTCGTCGAACATCTCGAAGCCCTCTTTGCGGTATACGAGCACCGGGTCTCTCTGCCCGTATGCGACGAGGCTGATGCCCTGACGCAGTTCTTCCATGGACGAAATGTGTTCCGTCCAACGGCTGTCGACCGCGCGCAGGAGCACGTCTCTCTCGAGCTGATCTATCCTGACGCCCATATTCCTGAAGTTCTCCGTCCTCTCGTCGAATATCCTTTCCGCCTCCGCGGTGACCGCGGCGATAAAAGAATCCCTGTCGTCGTGAGACTCTACGAATTCGGGAGATATAAGCTCGCTTCCTTTCGGAAGGACGGCGGCTTCGAGTTCTCTGTTGAACGCTTCGTAATCCCACTGCACGTAGTCCGCCTTGCTGTTCAGATAGGGATCGCACACTCTCGTGACGACCTCTCCGATCATCGCCCTGATCTGCTCGTGTACGTCCATTTCGTCAAGGACTATGCGGCGCTGTTCGTATATGATCTCTCTCTGCTTGTTGAGTACGTCGTCATAGCTGAGGACGTGTTTTCTGATCGAGAAGTTCCTGTCCTCGACTCTCGCCTGAGCGTTTTCGACCTGCTTTGTCAGCATTTTGGACTCGAGCATCATGCTCTCGTCGCCGCCGCTGAGTCTGACAAGCAGATTTCTCATCATATCTCCGCCGAAGATCCTGACGATATCGTCGTCTCCGCTGATGTAGAATGCCGAAGACCCCGGGTCTCCCTGACGTCCGCTACGACCGCGGAGCTGGTTGTCGATACGGCGCGACTCATGCCTTTCGGTGCCTATTATCCTGAGACCGCCGAGCTTTACGACTTCCTCTTTTTCCGCATCCGTATCCTTCTTGAAAAGGTCGTAATATTTCTTGTATTCAGCACGCGCCGCAAGCACGTCTTCGTCTGTCGTATGCGCGTGCGAGGTCGCCTGCTCTATGAGATCGTGGCTGTAACCGAGTTTGTCGAGCTTGTTCTTGGCAAGGAAATCGGCATTGCCTCCAAGCATGATATCGGTACCGCGGCCAGCCATGTTGGTCGCGATCGTTACCGCGCCGAGTTTGCCTGCCTGCGCGACGATCTCTGCTTCTTTTTCGTGATATTTCGCGTTGAGCACGACGTGCGGTATCTTCCTTGCCTTGAGCAGAGCGCTGAGTTCTTCGCTCCTTTCGACGCTGACGGTACCGACGAGTACGGGTTGTTTCCTCTCGTAACACGTCTTGATGTCCTCTACGATCGCCGCGAGTTTTGCCTTGTGCGTGACGAACAGTTTATCGGGCTCGTCGATTCTTATCATCGGCTTGTTGGTGGGTATCACGACGACGTCGAGCTTGTAGATGGTCTCGAACTCGTTTTCTTCCGTCTTTGCTGTACCCGTCATGCCCGACAGTTTTTTGTAAAGCCTGAAGAAATTCTGATATGTGATCGAAGCGAGGGTCTTGTCCTCCGCCTTGATCTGCACGTGTTCTTTCGCCTCTATCGCCTGATGCAGACCGTTGCTGAAGCGGCGGCCGATCATCTGACGGCCGGTAAATTCGTCGACGATGATGACCTCGCCGTCTACGACGATATAGTTGACTTCGCGCTTCATCGTGACGTGAGCACGCAGAGCGTTGTCGATATAGTGTTTGGTCTGCTGATTCACGAAGTCGGACAGATCCTCGATGCCGTAAAACGCCTCAGCCTTTGCCGCGCCGTTCTCGTTGAGGTATACGGTGTTGTTCTTCTCGCCCCTCTCGTAGTCGCCCGTATGCTCGCATACCGTGCCGCACTTGGAGCAATAGACCGTCTTGCCGCACTTTTCTATCCACTCCTCGCTCTGCTCCTCGCCGCAGGAAGGACAGGTATATTTGCCGGGTTCGAGCGTATTGACGAACTTGTCCGCTTTCATATACGGCTCGCTGCTCGTCTGACCTCTGCCGCTGATGATGAGCGGGGTGCGCGCCTCGTCGATGAGAATGCTGTCCACCTCGTCGACGATCGCAAAAGAGAGTTCTCTCTGCACTCTGTCCTTAGCGTTCCTGACCATATTGTCGCGCAGATAGTCGAAGCCGAGTTCGCTGTTGGTCGTGTACATTACGTCGCAGTTGTACGCCTCGCGCTTCTGCGTCTTGTTCAAGGCACGCATATTGCAGCTGACGGTAAGACCGAGGAAACGGAACACCTTGCCCATCCAGTCGCAGTGATATTTTGCGAGGTATTCGTTGACCGTGACGATATGCATACCGTTGCCGGTAAGCGCGTTGAGATATGCGGGGAGCGTCGCGACGAGCGTCTTTCCTTCGCCCGTTTTCATCTCGGCTATCCTGCCCTGATGCAGTACGATTCCGCCGATTATCTGCACGTAAAAATGCTTCATGCCGAGCACGCGGTAGCTCGCCTCTCTGACCGTAGCGAACGCCTCGGGGAGCAGGTCGTCGAGCGTCTCGCCGGCGGCGTACCTGTCCTTGTATAACTGAGTGCAAGCGGCAAGCTCCTCGTCGCTCATTGCCTGAAATTTCGGCTCCAAAGCGACGACCTTGTCTGCGATCTTTCTGAGTTTTCTGAGTTCCCTCTCGTCTTTGGACGGGAACAAAACGGATAAAATGCCCATAAATACCTCTTTTTCGTTGCAAAAGCGAGTTTTGCACTCTGCAACACTAATTTATATTAACATAACGCGCGCGACCCGTCAAGCGTATGCAACGCCGCCCTCAAGCCTGCGGCGCGCGTATTTTGCAATATTTTATCGCGGTTTGTATAAATGAGCGTTAAAACGCGCCCGTCACTGATTTTTTATTCAGATACGCAGAAGAAAAATGCCGCCGGGGAAATTTCCCCGACGGCACATCACGAAAAGACTTATTTTTCAAAGTCCGCAAGCCATTGTCTGTAGAGATCGTATTTCTGTAAAAGCGCGTCGTACGCTTTTATCTCAGACTCGCTCGCCGAATACAATTCCGCCTGCGGGAACTGGTTATTGTAATAGCTGAGCACGATTTTATCTGCGCCATACTCAGAGTTAAGCTCGCTGATCAGAATGTAGAAGCTCCCTTCTTCTTTCTTTTCCTCTTTTTCGGCATACCATTCTATTTCAAATCTCGGCGTAGTCGTGTTGAGATTTTTCAGGGAAATGTCGTCGTAAGATACCTCCACATAGCCCTTTTCCCAGCCATCGGTATACGTCACCTCGTATTTCGCGTACAGACCGCCGTTGTCAAACTCCCGGTAGGTATTTGTGTCGAACTTGAGAGTCGTCTCTCCTTCTCTTTCCCCGACGGGTTTGTCGTTCTCGTATATTCTGTAACTGACGTCCCACACCTTATCGGACATAAACCTAACGACGAGTTTGCAGTGGCGGGCGTTTTTCACCTCGTCCTCCTCGCTCAGAGCGTCGTCGAAATCCTCGAGATCTTCGATATCGTCCAGGTCGGCGTTGTCGATCTTGTCGAGTTTCTTTGCGTAAGAAGAATCGTAATAAATAAATACGCTTCCCGATTTTTCGTACGGCTCGCCGAGTATCTCGGTCACCTGAGATTTTGTCATACCCAGATCTATACTGTCGGCGCCTTTAATTTTTTTGTCAAAAAGATTCGCGATCGAGCTTGCTACCGGGAAGCAGAACGTGATTATAAGTGCGGTCGCAACGATTCCCGCAACGGCGATCTTCTTTTTCTTATCTTCGGGTATCGCTTCCTTTCTTTCATACCCGGATTCTCTGAGCACCGAGAATTTGACGAAAATGCAGTATATCAGAGCAATCAACGGAGATAACAGCGCGTCAAGAATAAACCCGATCACTGAAACGCCGCTTGCGCCCTCAGCGCCTCTCGCAGTAGTGACCTCCATAAAGAAAATGTATATTAGATAGATAGAGGCAAGCATAGCTCCTGAAAGCGCACCGTTGATCTTCTTGTATTTTACCTCTTTGACGTAACTTCTGAGCGCCGTCACGACACTGTAGCAGACCATCGACAATATCAATAACGAAAACACGTAATAAATCGCCTGCATCCTCAGATCGTAATTTTCGGGAGCGGCGACAGCACATGCGTAAACTGCTACTACACCCCTTATCGCAAGAACGAGTATGCCGACCGTAGCGAGGAAAACCGCAAACCAGGACGGATTCACCGGTTTTAAACCCGCCGAGACGTTTACGGTATTATAAATCGGCGCAGATACCGCCTGACCGACTGCGTTGCCCTGCTGCACCGACTGCGCAGGCTGAGAAACCGCCGCAGGAGCAACCGACGGATCCGCTTCCGCCGCAGTCGCAGACGCTTTCTCTACAAACTCGGCGTCAGTCGCCGCTCCGGCTTCGGGCGTTGCAGACGCATCGACCGAAGTTGCGGACGCGACTCCTTGCACTCCCCTCCCTGAAGGCTTTTTATCTCTTTTTGCGTTCTGACGATAGTCATAACGTACTGAAAACAAAGGTACGGCGTGGCGATATATCCGATCACAAGATTGAATATCCCCTTGAGGATAGTCATTATGATCCCGTATTTTTTCTTCTTGACCACGACGACGGTCTTGCCTTCGTTCTTCTTGAGAAGTTTCTCCATCTTTCTGTCCGAACGACCGATGGCCGACGGCAGACCGCAGAACAAAATGCTGAGGACTATCTTGACTCCTATGTCCACGTCCATAGTCAACATAAAGATACCGAATGCATACGCAAGAACGGATATCGCAAGACAGATAGCTCATTTTTTCACGACAGACTTCTTCTCTTTTAAAACGTCTTCTCCCATAATCAACACTCCTTTTTTGCAAACAACGAATACTTTCCCTTGGGCAAGTATCGTTTAAATTATAAAAGCAATAATCTAATGTCAAGTGAATGGAAAACAAAATAAAAATTTTAGTGATAGAGCGCATACGTTACCTTATGGAAATCGAACATCTCTCGCAATACGCTCTCGCAAAACAGCTTGAAACAAGTCAAAGCACGGTCTGCAACTGGCTGAACGGAAAAAAAGAGCCGAGCATTGAAAATCTGTGGAAACTTGCAGACCGCTTTGACGTAAGCGTAGATTTTCTGATAGGCAGAAGTGAAACCATCTGACTACGCATTCTATGACAAAAAAACCGCCGCTCACAGCGACGGCGCAACGGCGGCAACGGCTTTTCAGCCGTTTTTTCTCTTGTATTCGTCCTTTACGAAGTCTGCAAGCAGGCTGTATCTTTTGGCGGTATAATTGTTTTTGACCATTTTCTCTATATTTTCTGTCGCGCCGACGAGGACGACCATATTCCTCGCGCGGGTGACCGCGGTGTACAGCAGATTGCGCGTAAGTATCATATAATTGCCGCTCGTGACCGCGATTATCACGACGGGGAACTCGCTGCCCTGCGACTTGTGCACGGAAATCGCGTAAGCGAGCGTGAGTTCGTCGAAGTCGCCCTGCCCGTATCTGACGCGTTTGCCGTCGTCGAACGCGACGACAATGGCGGGTTCTTTGGGGTCTATCTCCTCGATATATCCTATATCGCCGTTGAAAACGCCCGTACCCGTCGACATATCGGCGGGGTTCTGCCACTCGAGCTGATAGTCGTTGACGATGTGCATCACCTTGTCGCCCTTTCGGAACACCCTGCTTCCGACCTGAAGCTGAGGTTTCCCTCCGAACGGGTTGAGAGTCTCCTGCAATTTCGCGTTCATGTTTTCAACGCCGATTATGCCCTTCTTCATCGGGCAAAGCACCTGTATCTCGCGCGGACTGACCCCCGCGTACGAAGGTATTCGCCTCGATACCATATCTGTTATCGTATTCAGCGCGGCGGTCGCGTCCGCCTTGTTGTCGACGAAAAAGTCCTTGCACCCGTTGTCGATGACGGGCATCAGACCCTTGTTTATCCTGTGCGCGTTGGTCACGATATAGCTGTCCTCGCCCTGACGGTAGATATGAGTCAGATAGCTGACGGGCACGAGACCGCACGAAATTATATCTGCAAGCACGTTGCCCGCGCCGACCGAAGGAAGCTGATCCTTGTCGCCGACCATGATGAGTTTGCCGCCGAATTTTATCGACTTTATAAGCGCGTTGAACACGTATTCGTCGCACATGCTGACCTCGTCGACGATCACGACGTCCTGCTCGAGTTTTGTATTTTCGTTGAATCTGAAATGCCCTTTCCCGTCCGTGAAATCGAGGTCGAGGAGCCTGTGTATCGTCTTGGCTTCAAGTCCCGTGGCTTCCGAAAGGCGCTTTGCCGCTCTGCCCGTCGGCGCGCACAGACACACCGAAAAATCGCGGGCGCGCAGTATCTCTATGATGCATTGGATTATCGTGGTCTTACCGGTGCCGGGGCCGCCCGTGATCACGTTGACGCCGCTGTCGAGACAGCTCCTTATCGCGGCGCGCTGGCTCTCGTGCAGACGTATTTTTTTCATCTTTTCGTACTCGTCGAGGTCTTTTTCAACGTTCATAGAAGCGGGTATCGCCGCACTCGTCAGTCCTACGATATGCGCAGCTATAGACAACTCGCAGACGTAGTTGCGGGCGTGCATCACGACCTCTTTGTCGTCCTTTTCCAGCCTTACGACCTTGCCCTCGACTTCGCAGTCGCATATCGCGTCGTTTATCAGCTCCTCGAGGTTTTCGTCGTCGAGCGCGAGCAGTTTTTCCGTCTCGCGGACGAGCTCTGCCCTCGGCAGATAGGTGTGCCCGTTCTTGTCCATCGCGTCTTTGAGAATATAGACTATCGCCGCACTTATCCTGAATTTGCTGTTCTCGGGTATACCGGTGAGCCGCGCGATCTTGTCCGCGGTGATAAAGCCTATGCCGTCCACGTCGTCGACGAGTCTGTAGGGATTGTGTTCTATCACCCGCCTCGTCGCGGACTCGTACGCTTTGTATATCCTGAGAGCGGTATTGAGCGGCACGCCGTAGCTCTGCAGATAGACGATCGTCTCCTGCATCTCTCTCAGCGACATATAGGTCTCGCCTATCGCCATCGCCTTCTTGACGGATATGCCCTTGACCTCTGCGAGCTTTGCGGGATCGGTCTCTATGATATTGAGCGCGTTTTCTCCGAATTTTTCGACTATCGCGTAGGCAGTCACCTCTCCCACGCCCTTGAAAAGTCCGCTGCAAAGATACTTATAAACCGAGTCTTTCGTCGCGGGAGGCTTGACGGTGACCGACTCTACCGCGAACTGCTCGCCGAACTTGGAATTGGTGACCCATTCCCCTTCGACTTCAACGACTTCTCCCTCTGCGACGGGCGGAAATACGCCCACCGCGGTGCAAGGCATGGGATTTACGTCCAGCCATACAACGCTGTAGCCGTTCTCTACGTTTCTGTATACGATCTCGATAATTGTTCCGCTGAGTTTCATAACTACCGCCGCAAAGTCAGTCGACGCTCCCGCGCGCTCCCGTAAAAAACGAGGGCGACCTCGCTTTAAGCACGTCGCCCTTTCATTATAACTCAATCGCAGTCATTTTTACAGCTTTTTTCAGGCTGTCAGACATATTTTTTTATCGCGGCGAGCAAAGCCTCCGTCCTGTCCGTCTTTTCCCACGCAAAACCGCAGTCCTCTCTGCCGAAATGTCCGTAGTTGGTCGTCAGCGCGAACTGAGGTCTCCTCAGGTCAAGCGTATCGATGATCGCCTGCGGGCGCAGGTCGAAAACTTCGGCTACCGCCTTTGCGATCGCTTCGTCGTCGTATTTGCCCGTGCCGAACGTGTTGATCTGCACCGCAACGGGTTTTGCAACGCCGATAGCGTACGCTATATCGAGCTGGCATTTGTCAGAGAGTCCCGCCGCCACGACGTTCTTGCATACGTAACGCGCCATATAGCACGCGCTTCTGTCCACCTTGGTGCTGTCCTTGCCGCTGAACGCGCCGCCGCCGTGCGGACAATAACCGCCGTAGCTGTCGACGATTATCTTTCTTCCCGTCAAGCCGCTGTCGCCGTGCGGTCCGCCGATGACGAACCTGCCCGTCGGGTTGATGAAATACTTCGTGTCTCCGTCGGTAAGCTCCTTGGGAATAACAGCGTCGATGACATGCTTTTTCACGTCCTTTCTCAGCGTTTCGATGTCGACGTCCTCGCTGTGCTGAGTGGAGACGACAACCGCCTCTATCCTTGCGACCTTGTCGTCGCGGTACTCTACGGTTACCTGCGCTTTTCCGTCAGGTCTGAGGTAGCCGAGCAAGCCCTGTTTCCTTACCTCCGACAGTCTCCTCGTCAGAGCGTGAGCGTAGGTTATCGCCGCGGGCATGAGTTGCGGGGTCTCGTTGCAGGCAAAGCCGAACACCATGCCCTGATCGCCCGCGCCTATCCTGTCGTACGCGTCGCCCGTGACCTTGCTTTCCATACTGCTGTCGACGCCCATCGCGATGTCTGCCGACTGCTTGTCGAGGCGCACCATGACTTCGCAGGAATTGCCGTCGAAGCCCTTGCTTTCGTCGTCGTAGCCTATGCCGAGCACAGCCTTTCTGACAATGCTCTCGTAGTCGACTTTTGCAGACGAGGTTATCTCGCCGGTGACGAGCGCGAAGCCCGTGTTGCAACAGCTCTCCACTGCAACGCGGCTCATGGGATCCTGCGCAAGAAGCGCGTCGAGTATGCTGTCGGATATCTTGTCGCAGACTTTGTCGGGATGTCCTTCGGTCACGCTTTCGCTTGTAAACAATCTCTTTTTCATAGTTTTTCTCTCCGTAAAAATTTGCGGCGCTCAAAAGACAGCGCCGCAAACGGTAATTCTATCTTTCAAGTAATCTTGCGGAATTTAGCACCCGGCGTAGTCGGGTTGCTGTGCGTTCGCAGGGTCCGTCCCTCCCGCACTCTTCATAGAACGTTTATATTAAGTTGTGTTGTTCGTCAGTCGTCGATATCCTCTTCAGCCGCGAACTTGCCGGAAATATCTTCCTCGACGACGCTGCTGCCGACCGAGTTCTGCGGAACGGCGACTATGTTGCGGTACAGCTTCATGCCGGTACCTGCGGGGATCAGCTTGCCGAGAATGACGTTTTCCTTGAGTCCTCTCAGGTGGTCTACCTTGTTCTTGATAGCCGCGTCGGTGAGCACTCTCGCCGTCTCCTGGAAGGATGCCGCAGACAGGAAGGACTCGCTTGCGAGCGCCGCCTTGGTGATACCGAGGAGGGTACGCTTCGCGGTAGCGGGTCTGCCGCCCGCTTCGAGGGTCTTTTCGTTTTCTTCCTCGTAAGTGAAGATGTCGACGTATTCGCCCGGGAGCATATTGGTGTCACCCTGAGACTCGATCTTGACGTTCCTCAGCATCTGTCTGATGATGACTTCGGTGTGCTTGTCGTTGATCTCGACGCCCGCGCTGCGGTATGCGGACTGAACTTCCTTGATGAGGTAGTCCTGTGCGCCCTTGACGCCCTTGGTGCGCAGAATATCCTGAGGATAAATGCTTCCCTGTGTGAGCGGATCTCCCGCCTCGACCTTGTCGCCCGTCTTGACGATGATCTTCTGGCTGAAGCTGAGCTTGTATTCCTCTGCTTCGCTTCCGTCATCGGGAGCGACGGTAACTGTCTTTTTATCGTCGGATACGGTAACGACGCCCGTCTTTTCGGACACGAGAGCGAGACCCTTGGGCTTGCGCGCTTCGAACAATTCTTCGACACGCGGGAGACCCTGAGTGATGTCCTCGCTGACCGCGACACCGCCCGTGTGGAACGTTCTCATCGTCAGCTGAGTACCGGGCTCGCCGATGGACTGCGCCGCGATGACGCCGACCGCTTCGCCCAGCTTGACAGGGTTGCCCGAAGCCATGTTCTTGCCGTAGCACTTCGCGCAAACGCCGTGCTTGGTACGGCAGGTCAGCACGCTTCTGATCCTGACTGCGGTAACGCCCGCCTTCTCGATCGCTTTCGCCATATCGCTGCTGATCATCGTATCCTTGGGGCAGATGATCTCTCCCGTCTCGGGATTGACGATATCGTCCATGCAGTATCTGCCGTCGATACGGTCTCTGAGCGGCTCGAGTCCGGGGATCTCGGTGACTACGACGCCCTTGGTATCTCCGCAATCCTGCTCGTTGACGATGATCGCCTGCGAGATATCGACAAGACGTCTGGTAAGATAACCGGAGTCTGCCGTCTTGAGCGCGGTATCCGCAAGACCTTTACGACCGCCGTGCGACGAAATGAAGTATTCGAGGACGGTAAGACCTTCACGGTAGTTAGCCTTGACAGGGAGCTCGATGACTTTACCCGACGGGTCGCGGACGAGACCTCTCATACCGCAGAGCTGCGATATCTGGTTCTTGTTACCGCGCGCTCCGGAGTTCGCCATCATCCATATCGGGTTGAACTCGCCGAGGAAGTCTTCGCTGTTTTCGTCGAACAGGAGGTTGTTGACCTCGTCTTTCGCGTCCTGCCACAGCTTGACGATCTGACGGTATCTGTCCTCCTCTGTCAGACGACCTCTCTTGTACTGCTTCTCTATGCTGAGGACCGCTTCCTCCGCCTTTTTGATGATCTCTCCCTTCTTGTCGGGGATGTGCATATCGAATATGGATGCGGTGACCGCGCCGATAGTCGAATATTTGTAACCCTGAGCCTTGATCTTGTCGAGGACTACCGAGGTCTCGGTCGCGCCCTTATACTTGAAGCAGTTGTCGACGATCTGCGAAAGCTGTTTCTTGCCGACGAGGAAGTCGATCTCGAGGTCGAGCTTCTGCTCGGGGGTATCTCTGGGTACGAAGTGCAGATCCTGCGGGATTGCCTGGTTGAAGATGATCCTGCCGATCGTCGTATTCAGGTTTTTATGATACTTGACGCCGTCGATCTCCTTCTCCACGCGGATGAACACTTTGGACTGCAGGTCTATCTGCTTGAGCTGATATGCCATCATCGCCTCTGCGGGATTGCGGAAATATCTGCCCTCGCCGAGACCGCCCGGCTTGACCATCGTCAGATAATAAGAACCGATGACCATGTCCTGCGTAGGCGAAACGATAGGCTTGCCGTCGCTCAGCTTGAGTATGTTGTTGGTGGAGAGCATAAGGAATCTCGCCTCCGCTCTCGCCTCAATGGACAGCGGAACGTGAACTGCCATCTGGTCGCCGTCGAAGTCCGCGTTGAACGCGCCGCAGACGAGCGGGTGCAGTTTGATAGCTCTGCCCTCGACGAGTACGGGCTCGAAAGCCTGGATACCCAGTCTGTGAAGTGTAGGAGCACGGTTGAGCAGCACGGGGTGGTCTTTGATGACTTCCTCGAGGATATCCCATACCGCGACGTCCTTCGCCTTCTCTATAACGCGCTTCGCGTTCTTGATATTCTGACATTTGCCGCTGTCGACCAGCTTCTTGATGACGAACGGCTTGAACAGCTCGAGCGCCATTTCCTTGGGGATACCGCACTGGTACATCTTGAGCTCGGGTCCGACGACTATGACCGAACGACCGGAATAGTCGACACGCTTACCGAGAAGGTTCTGACGGAAGCGTCCCTGCTTACCTCTGAGAAGACCTGTCAGAGACTTGAGTTCTCTGTTGCCGGGTCCGACGACCGCCTTGCCTCTCCTGCCGTTCTCGATAAGGGAGTCGACGGCTTCCTGAAGCATTCTCTTCTCGTTTCTGACGATGATGTCGGGAGCGCCGAGATCGAGCAGTTTCTTGAGACGGTTGTTGCGGTTGATGACTCTGCGGTACAGGTCGTTGAGGTCGCTCGTAGCGTATCTGCCGCCGTCGAGCGGGACCATAGGTCTGAGTTCGGGCGGAAGTACGGGGAGAACGTCGAGGATCATCCATTCGGGACGGGTGTTGCCCGTGCGGAACGCCTCGATGACCTCGAGTCTCTTGACAGCCTTGAGCTTGCGCTGGCTCGAAGTGGTGTCTATGATCTTCTTGAGTTCTTCGCACTCTTTGTCGAGATCTATCTCGGCAAGCAATTCCTTGATCGCCTCTGCGCCCATGCCGACGCGGAAAGAACCTGCGCCGTATGCGTCGACAGCGTCGCGATACTCCTTGTCGTCAATGACCTGCTTCTTGAAGAAATTTGTCGCGCCCGGGTCGATTACGATATACTTTATGAAGTACAGCACCATCTCTACGTCTCTCGGAGACATATCCAGCGCGAGACTTATGCGGGACGGTACGCCCTTGAAGTACCATATATGGGAGACGGGGGAAGCGAGTTCGATATGACCCATTCTCTCGCGTCTGACCTTTGCGCGGGTGACTTCGACGCCGCACTTGTCGCAGATAACGCCTTTGTATCTTATTCTCTTATATTTACCGCAATGGCACTCCCAGTCCTTGGTAGGTCCGAAGATCCTCTCGCAGAACAGACCGTCTTTCTCGGGTTTCTGCGTTCTGTAGTTTATGGTTTCGGGCTTGGTGACTTCGCCGTGCGACCAGGATCTGATTTTTTCGGGAGATGCTACGCCTATTTGTATCGAGTCGAAATTGTTTACTTCTGACATTCTACTTCCTCCTCATTATTCGTTGTCGTCGTCAGACGAATTGAACAGATCGCCGTCGTCGCCGTCGCCCATATCGTCGAACAGGCTGGCTTCGCCGAACATATCGGACTGATCTCCGAGACCGAATACGTCCTCTTCTCCGGACGACAGATCGAATGCGTCGACCTCGCTGAGCTCCTGCTCTTTCTCGGGTTCGTAGTCGATATCCTCGTCCACGTTCTCTCTGAGACCGATCTCTTCTTTGTTTTCGTTGAGCACTTTGACGTCGAGCGCGAGACCCTGGAACTCTTTGATGAGGACCTTGAAGGACTCGGGGGTGCCCGGTTCGCTGATCGTGCTGCCCTTGACGATGGACTCGTAAGTCTTGACACGTCCCACGACGTCGTCCGACTTGACGGTCAGGATCTCCTGCAGGATGTGCGACGCGCCGTACGCTTCGAGCGCCCACACTTCCATTTCTCCGAATCTCTGTCCGCCGAACTGAGCTTTACCGCCGAGAGGCTGCTGCGTGACAAGGCTGTAAGGACCGGTCGAACGCGCGTGGATCTTGTCGTCGACGAGGTGGATCAGCTTGAGCATGTACATATAGCCGACCGTGACGGGGTTCTCGAACTTCTCGCCCGTTCTGCCGTCGAACAGTTCCATCTTTCCGCTTGCGGGCAGGTTGTTCTCTGCGAACAGCTCTTTGATGTCCGACTCTTTCGCACCGTCGAATACCGGGGTCGCGATCTTCCAGTCGAGCAGCTTCGCAACGAAGCCGAGGTGCACTTCAAAGACCTGACCGATGTTCATACGCGAAGGAACGCCCATCGGGTTGAGCACGATCTGGAGCGGCGTGCCGTCTGCCATGAAAGGCATATCCTCTTTGGGAAGGACTCTCGAAACGACGCCCTTGTTGCCGTGACGTCCTGCCATCTTATCGCCGACGCCGAGCTTACGCTTCTGCGCGATATAGACTCTGACGACCTTGGTTACGCCCGGGGGAAGTTCGTCCTTGTTCTCTCTCGTGAACACTTTGACGTCCACGACGATACCGCTCTGTCCGTGAGGAACTTTGAGCGACGTATCTCTGACCTCTCTCGCCTTTTCGCCGAAGATCGCTCTCAGAAGTCTTTCTTCGGGAGTGAGTTCGGTCTCGCCCTTAGGGGTGACTCTGCCGACGAGGATGTCGCCGCTGTGAACTTCTGCTCCGACCATGATGATACCGTCGTCGTCGAGGTATTTGAGCGCGTCGTCGCCGAGGTTGGGGATGTCGCGGGTGATCTGCTCCTCGCCCAGTCTCGTGTCACGGCTCTCGATCTCGTATTCTTCTATATGGATAGAAGTAAATACGTCGTCCTTGACGAGTTCTTCGCTGATGAGGATAGCGTCCTCGTAGTTGTAACCCTCCCAGCTCATGTATCCGATGAGGATATTTCTGCCGAGAGAAAGTTCTCCGTTGTCGGTCGAAGGACCGTCTGCGAGCACCATGCCCTTGACAACCTTCTGTCCCACGTTGACGATGGGCTTCTGGTTGATGCAGGTACCGTTGTTGGATCTCTCGAACTTCTGCAGTTTGTATTCGTCTACGTCGCCGTCTCCTCTCTCCACGACTATTTTGGTCGCGTCCATGGATTTGACGAAGCCGTCGTTCTTGGCGATGACCATGACGCCGGAGTCGTAAGCTATCTTATGCTCCATGCCCGTAGCGATGATAGGAGCCTGCGGGCGCAGGAGCGGAACTGCCTGACGCTGCATGTTGGAACCCATCAGCGCACGCGACGTGTCGTCGTTCTCGAGGAAGGGTACCAGCGAAGCCGCGACGGATACGAGCTGCTTGGGCGAAACGTCCATATAGTCGACCGTACGCTTGTCCACCGCGCGGATGTCCTCTCTGATACGGCAGGTCACGCGGTCCTCGACGAATCTTCCGTTCTCGTCGAGCGGGGTGTTTGCCTGAGCGACGACGTACTTGTCCTCCTCGTCCGCCTGCAGATAATCGACGTGGTCGGTGACGACGATGTCGACGATCTCGCCGTTTTCGTCGTACGTTCTCTCCACCTTGCGGTAGGGAGCCTCGATGAAGCCGTACTCGTTGACTCTCGCGTAGGTTGCAAGCGACGAGATAAGACCGATGTTCTGACCTTCGGGGGTCTCGATCGGGCACAGACGGCCGTAGTGCGAATAGTTGACGTCACGGACTTCGAAGCTCGCGCGCTCTCTGTTGAGACCGCCGGGTCCGAGTGCGGACAGCTTTCTCTTGTGCGTAAGTTCTGCTATCGGGTTGTGGTGATCCATGAACTGCGACAGCTGCGAACTACCGAAAAATTCTTTGATAACGCTGGTCACGGGTTTGATGTTGATGAAGGACTGCGCCTTGTGATCGCCTGCGTCCTGCGTGATGGACATACGCTCTTTGATGACTCTGTCAAGTCTCGCCATACCTATGCGGAGCTGATTCTGGAGCAGCTCTCCGACCGATCTGACTCTGCGGTTGGCGAGGTGGTCGATGTTGTCGGTCACGCCGAAGCCGTGCACGAGTCCGAGGTTGTAACAAACGGACGAAATGATATCGTCTATCGTGACGTGCTTGATCACAAGGTTGTCCTTGTCCGATCTGACGAGCGCCTTGAATTCGTCGTCAGACATATTCTGCTCTGCCTTGATAGCGAGAAGTTTCTTCAGCTCGGGGAAATATACCTTTTCGAGTATGCCGAGAGCCTTGACTTCTTCTGCGCTCCAGCCGAGATATGCCGCCATGTCGACGGTGTTGTTGCCCGTCAGCTTGAACTCTGCGCCGTCCTCGGTAGCAATATACGCGACGTTGACGCCCGCGTTCTGGATCTCGACCGCCTTTTCGGGGGCGACGACTTCGCCTGCGGTCGCAAGGACTTCTCCGTCCTCGGTCACGACGTCTCTCGTCAGCTTCTGATTTTCAAGTCTGGTAGCGAGAGCGAGTTTCTTGTTGACTTTGTATCTTCCGACGCGCATAAGGTCGTATTTGCGCGAGTCGTAGAAAGTGCTGTTGATAAGTTGGGTCACGCCGTCGATCGTCGGGATCTCGCCCGGTTTCATCTTTCTGTAGAGTTCGATCTTCGCGTCTTCCTCTGACTTTGCACTGCCGTCCTTGGCAATGGTCGCCCTGAGCATCTCTTCGCTACCGAACAGTTCATAGAGCTGTTCGTCGCTGCCGAAGCCGAGAGCACGCATAAGTACGCTTGCGGTGACCTTTCTCGTGCGGTCAACGCTGACCCACAGAATGCCGTTGGCGTCCTGCTTGAACTCAAGCCACGCGCCTCTGTTGGGCATCACGGTCGTCTCGTATCTCGGGGTGCCCGATCTGTCGAGAGTGAACGTGCTGTAAACGCCCGGGCTTCTGACGAGCTGGCTGACGATGACTCTTTCCGCACCGTTGATGATGAAACTTCCGTTCTCGGTCATAAGCGGGAAATCGCCCATGAAGACCTCTTCAACGGTTGCTTCGCCGGTGTCGTTGTGAACGAGTCTCACCTTTACCTTGAGGGGCAAAGCGTAAGTAGCGTCGCGGTCCTTGCACTCCTTGATGTCGTACTTGGGCTTTCCTTCAAGCGTGAACCCGAGGAACTGGAGTTCCATTCTTCCGGCAAAGTCCACGACGGGCGAAAAGTCGTCGAGAACTTCCTGAATGCCTTCGGTAATGAACTGCTTGTAGGAGTCCTTTTGCAAAGCGATCAGATACGGAATGTCGAGAGTGTCTTTGATCGTAGCAAAGCTCAATCTTTCGGTATTGCCGTACTTAACCTTGTGAATGTGTTGAGGCATTATAAACCCTCCTTAAAATTTTTCCGACTTAAACGCGCGTATGTAAAAAACGCGAAATTTCCCCTTACCCGACATCTCTTCATTTCCGTCGGCGGGGATAAAATGCTATTTTCTCATTTTACATACTAACGCAAATATACATTATAAGGAAAACTTCCAACCGTGTCAACGGTTTTCTTGAAAATAATTTTAAAAAATTTTATACGCGTTTCCGCACGTTGATATTATATACTGCCCCGCCCGCAATGTCAATACCCGATTTTCACTCATCATAGAAAACAAAAAATCGCCGCTCCGTGAAAGAAGCGGCGCATATCGCTACGTCTTATGTGCGTTGCCTTTTTTCGATCAACCGTACATCACGGGATTGAGTTCTTTCAGATAAGAAATGATAATGTAATCAGCGACTTCTCTCACCGTCTCCTCGTCGGAAGAACTGATGAATATAAAGAAGTGGGTATGCGGAGCCATTTCTGTCCATGCCACAGCAAAACCGTCGCACAGCTTCAACTTGGAAAAGTATTGATTGCGGTCGTTTTCTTCAAATGCCAGATCTTCGCCCTCTCCTCTGAACTCGAATTTATCGTATGTAACTTCGTATGCCTTGACAGCCACTTTTCCTCCGCTTGTCTCAACGTCGAAAGACACGGCGTCTCCCGTATTTATCATGCCGTAATACGCCTTATAATACGTTGCGCCTTCGGGGATCCTTATCCAATTGTCAAGACCGTTGGATCTTGTTTTTTCGCTTACCTTGACGCAGGTCACCGCGTCTATGTCCGCTCTGTTGTCTTGTCTTGTCGCCAGATCGAAGATGACGAAATTGATCGTAAACGCGTTGGCGAAAAGCATTGCGACGAGAAGCACTATCAGAACAGTGTAAACCGTTATCTTTTTAGCCATGATGCCACCCCCTCAGACTATCAACACGCACAGCAAAAGCTGAACGAGGGCTGACAGGAACAGTACGACGATCGCCGTTGTCATTGCGATCACGAATTTTTTGGAAATCTTTTCGTTTTTCATAGACCCCTCCCTGCGACTTTTTATTTGCTGACACCGCGGCGAAAATCATCTTAACCCTTTTTTTCATTATAACATACGTCTGAAAGATTGACAATACCCGTTTTTGGCGGCAAAACTCCCGGACAGATCGATTTTTTTGTTTTTACCGCCGCTTATTGCATACGCGCGCGGTTTTTGTTATAATGTCTTATATGGGAAAAATAAAAAACGTGATATTCGATTTCGATATGACTCTCGGCTTCCGCACCACGATGTGGACGGATACGGTCAAGGAGCTTCTGCTTGAGAACAACGTCTACGCGACGAGCGAGCAGATACGCCCCGTCACTCACGGCGGCGTGTATCCCTGGAGCGACCCCGCCGTATCTCACGCCGACTTTTTCAAAGGCAGAGACTGGTGGGAGACGGTCTCGGGCAATATCGCGGACGGGCTGGCGGAAAACGGGATATGCTCTCTCAAAGAAGCGCAGAGCGCGATGCAAGGTCTCCGCGACAGGTTTTGCGACATAAGATACTGGAAGCTGTTCCCCGACACTCTCGCGACGCTCGAAAAACTGACCGAAAGCTGCTGTTCGCTCGCGCTCGTATCCAACCATATCCCCGAAGCGCGCGACATATTCAATCACCTCGGACTGGGCGCGTACTTCCCGAGAATGGTGATCTCGTCAGAGGAAGAATACGAAAAACCGCACCCCGCGGTGCTCGAAAAGGCGCTCGGAGATTTCGACAAGGATAAAACCGTGCTTGTCGGCGACAATTATTTTGCCGACGTACTGGGCGCGATACGCTTCGGCATGGGCGCGGTGCTCGTCAGAAAACCCAACGTGACGGGCTACAACTACTACTGCAAAACGCTGGAGGAACTCCCCTCTTTGCTGAAAAGGATGTAATATGAGACTTGACAAATTCCTCAAAGTATCGAGAATAATAAAACGCCGCACAGTCGCCAACGAGGCTTGCGACGGCGGTAGGGTCGAGATCAACGGCAGACCCGCAAAGGCGGGCGCACAGGTAAAGGTCGGAGACGTGGTGACTCTGCACTTCGGCGACCGCACGTTCAGCTTCCGCATACTCGTCGTCGAGGAGACGGTAAAAAAACAGGATACCGCGGGTATGTACGAGGTGCTGACAGATGAAAACTGACGTCATTCTCGCCTGCGGCGGCAGCGGCTCGCGCACGGGGCTTCCCTACAACAAACTTCTCGCCGATGTCGGCGGCATTACCGTGATAGAAAAAACAGTTGCCGCTTTCATGCGCGAGGACGTGAACAGGATCGTCATATCGTGCGCGGAAAAAGACGAGGCGGCTTTCAAAGCGCTCTTTTGCGGTTACGATAAGGATATCGTATACGTACGCGGTGGCGCGACGCGCGGTCAATCAGTAAGCAACGCCCTGCCCGTCTGCGAGTCGGAATACGTCGCGATACACGACGGCGCGCGCCCGTTCGTAAATTCCCGCGTCATAGACGACGCTTTGAATACGGCGCAGAGATACGGCGCGGCAGTCGCCTGCGTGCCCGTGACGGACAGTCTCAGGATAAAGACGGACGGCGGCTCCGAAAGCGTGGACAGAAGCGCGTATTACGCGGTGCAGACCCCGCAGGTATTCAGGACGCAGGATATCGTCCGCGCTTACGCGCTTGCGGAAAAGGACGGTTTTTCCGCGACCGACGACGCGACCGTCTACGAGAGATACGTCGGAAAAGTCGCTCTGTCCGAGGGCGACCCCGCCAACGTGAAGATAACGAACGCGAGCGATCTGAAAGGATATCTGCCTCACGGCTTCAGAGTGGGAACAGGCTGGGACACCCACGCGCTTGCCGAAGGCAGGAGACTTGTACTGGGCGGCGTTACCGTGCCGCATTATAAAGGTCTCGTCGGGCATTCGGACGCGGACGTGCTCGTGCACGCGGTGATGGACGCGGTGCTCGGCGCGCTCGGAAAGCGCGATATAGGCAAGCTCTTTCCCGACACAGATCCCGCATACAAGGACGCGGACAGCATGAAGCTGCTCGACAAGGTCGTCGGACTGATGAAAGAGGACGGCTACCGCCTCAACAACCTCTCCGCCGTGATAATGGCGCAGAAGCCGAAACTCTCGCCCTTTATACCCGAGATGGCGCAAAACCTCGCGACCGCATTTGGAGCTGACGTCTCCGCAGTCAACGTCGCCGCCACCACCACCGAAAAACTGGGCATGGCGGGGCGCGAAGAAGGCATGAGCGCGAGCTGCTGCTGCTCTCTCGTAAAAGCCTGACTTTTTGCACTCCACAAGCCGCACCGCGGCTTCCCGATCGGAAGAAAAGCGCGCGCTCAACGCGTTTTTCTCTCTTTTACGGTAATATTTTACACGCGGGCGGACAATAATATATCAAACTGACCGACATGCGGATTTCGGCTTGCTTTATAACCCGACATCTGTTACAATGAAATTATGAACGAAGAAAAGACAACCAAAGCATCTATAATAGCCAACGACGTGTTCGTATCCGTCGGCGCGATAATCGCGTGTTTCGGCATCATCGCGATACTCGCGGTCGGCAGTTTCGGCGCGATATGCTCCGTGATCGGCATATTCAGAAGTTTTGCCGCAGAAAAGATCGCGGTTTCGCTCGTGCTCTCCCTCTGCGGGCTGTGCACCGCCGTGCTGATGTTCTGTCTTGGAGTGCTGGTAAGCAAGACCTTCCTCGACGGCTTTTCGGAATATATCCTGACGAGAAAAAAGAAGGTATCCGCCCTGAAGAACGGCAAGAACGGCTGAAGCCGCTTTTGTTCCCGCGTCTTTGAGGCGCGGTTTTTTATCGAACTATCTCGAGAATTTTTTACAAAATTCGACAAATTTTTTATAATTTTGTACAAAATTCACCATAAAACGATTGACGTATATTCCCGTCGGATTGTATAATCTAATCATAAAATTTTAATTTTCAAAGGAAGAAACTATGGATACACCCGAGCGTGTTGCCGTTCTGGAGCCGGACGATTCTCTTTGCAGGAGAATTTTCGGCATTGTTGCAAAGTACGGAAAAAATGCCGTATGCAGTCAGTATAAGTCGTATGAGGAATTGTATCGCGATAAAAACGACTTCGGATCCTACTTTTTCAACGAATCCAATTATATGCGCTTCCTGCACGACGAAAGGTTTTCCTCTTTCCTCGCCGACAGCGTTCAGCGCTCATTCGTGCTGACGGACGACAACGGCGGGGTATTCCCGATATTCGCGCTCAAGCGCACCACGACCTCTACGCCGCGGGAAGTATCTCAGCGCATAGAGGCTCTGCAGGACGAATTTTTGCGCGAAATATTTCTCAAACTCGGCTTCCGTCACAGCCTTACGGGTTGCAGATACCTGAAAGAGGCGATAAAACTGGCAAGCAACGACCCGTCTTATCTCAACAAAGGGATAACAAAACGTCTGTATCCCAAAGTCTCGGAGATATTCTCCACCACCCCGAGCAACGTCGAGAGAGGCATACGACACACCCTCTCGGTCTGCTTCGACGCGGGAAAGTTCAAATCTCTTTCGTCCGTATTCGGCAATTGCTTTGACGGCAACCACTGCCCCACCAACGGAGAGTTCATCGCGCTCGTCGCGGATATGCTGTCGACCAAGGTAAAAAAGCATTTCGCTTCTTTGAGCCGCTGAAAAGGCTTTCACATCGCGCGCGTATCCGTAATATATCGATGTCTCGCACGCAGTCGTATGTCCGGAAAAATGTGCAGAGCGACGCCCGTACGGCGTCGCCTTTCCGCTACTCTCTGAGTTTGCCGTAACGGCGCAGGTCGTAGAGCACGCCGTCTTTATACGCACCCTTTCTCAATATGCCTTCAAGTGCGAAGCCGTTTTTCTCGAGCACTCTGCACGACGCGATATTGGGAGCGAACACCTCGGACGACACTTTGGCTATATCGAGAGCGTCGAACGCTTCTTTCAGCACGAGACGTGTCGCCTCGGTAGCTATGCCCTTGCCGCAGAAGTCCTTGTCGAAAATATACCCGAGTTCCGCGTCCTTGCAGTATATGCCTTTTTTGCCCTCTATCGTGATGTTGCCGACGACGGTGCCGTCCGCAACGACCGCGCGGAAAAGGCTGCCCCTGCCGTCGTGCTCCGCTATCATAGCAAGCCACGAGTCTGCATCCTCGGCGGTATAAGGATAGGGCAATCTGCCCGTAAGATAAGTTCTGTCGGTATTGTTGCACACGCGTATCAGACCGTCTTTAAGTTCCCTGCTCCATCTGACGAGTTTTATCTCCATGATCTTCTCCCCTCGGGTCACGTTGATACGACCCTTATTTTTGTTTTGAATAAGCCTCTCCCCTTCCGTCCGTCATTATCCTTTCCGACGTGGAAGCGGGATCAAAAAAGAAGGCTCTCCGCCTTCTTTCAGCCCGTACCCGGCACAAGAGGCGCGGCGATCGGTCGCACGTCAATCGCCTGTGTTTGCAGTACTACCGTCGTCGCCGTTGTCTCTCTTTTCTTTCTTGTTGTCGTAAACGGTACAAAGGACTACGGTTGCCGCGACCCCGATCACAAACACCGCAAATCCCGTCAGAGCGATAGCTCCGAACGCTGTCTTTTCGGGATACATCACGGTCTCCGTGATCAACAGCGCAACGAATATCACCGCGCCGACGATAGCGGGTATAACGTTCTTTCTGAACGCCGCTTTGTCGGCTTTCATCTCGACCCGGATTTTTTTGCGGTAATCGAGAAGTTCCTGCCCTTCCCCTTCTGCAAGCGGTCTCCTGAGAATGAGCGACATCTTGGAAGAAACGACCGCACGGGACGCAAAATGCAGGAACATCGCAAGGCATGTCAGCACGATCAGAACGTAAAACGACACGGCAGGCACAGTGCCGCCTTTTGCAGACGCTACCGCGCCGACTACGAGCGTTGCGACCGCAAGGATCGCCGCTATGACGAGGGTCACGGTCTGCGCTTTAAACAGCGTGCGAATCTCTTTCTTTTCGCTTTCGACGGTTATCGCCTTGAGATATTTTTGCAAAGTTCCGTTTTCTGTTTTCAAAATTTACTCTCCTTTATCCAGCAGCTCAAGATATTTTATATAGACGCGCTTGCGCAGCTTCTCGTCTTCTTCGACGCACAGCATCGGTTCTCCGTCATCATCCTCATCAACTCTGAAGATCTGCACTTTATCGTTGTCGAGACCTTCCCTTTTCGTCAACGGTCTGAGCACCGCATAGATATTGCGCCCCTTTCTGGTCTTGTAAGGTATGACCGCAACCTGTTCAAACTCGACTTCCTGATCGTACTCGTCGTAAAGCACGATCGTATCGTCATTGTCTCTGTCAAACAGAATATCAAGCAAATTTTTATCTTCGGACACTTGTTCCCCTCCTCAATTCGGGCGCGACTTAAAACGTCAGACGCCTTGTCTTTATTTCAATAATAATTATATACGGTTATCAGAGCGCAGTCAATAAATTTCGACTTTTATTCTCATAGATTTTACAAACCGGTTGCGCTTAAACAAAAAAAAGGGCTTGCGCCCTTTTGTTTTTACCATACGAATTCCGCTTTCGCCGCCTCGCCGTTGTCTATCAGCACGTCCTGCGCGGTCATTGACTTGTTGACTGCGGTCACGAAGAATGCCCACTCCGCGATCTCCTCCGCGCTCGCCCATTTGGGAAGCAGGGTCAGCGACATGATCTTATTCCACGCCGCCTCGTCGTTCATCACCCGGTCGTTTATATGCGTGGTCACGCCGCCCGGCGAAAGGCTGTTGGCGGTCGCGCCGTACTTTGCGACCCGTAGCGCGACGTTCTTCATATACGCGACTATACCGCCCTTGCTCGCCGCGTACTCGGGAAATTCCGCGCCCGTATGCGCGCTTGCCGAAGCGATGAACAGCACGCTCTTTATCGCGGCGGTGAACGCGTATTTTTCGGTCACGCGTATCGTACCTTTGAGATTGACGTCGATGTCTTCGCCGCTGTCCTGTACTCCCGCATTGTTGACGAGTATCTCAACGCCGTCGACGTCAGGCAGATCACCCTTGGCGATATCGGCGACGAAATGCGTATATCCGACGTCTGTCAGCGCAGCCGTATCTCTGTCTATACCGACGACCTCGTGACCGAGCGAGAGAAATTTTTGCGCGATAGCCTTGCCTATTCCTCCGCTCGTACCCGTGATCAGAACTTTCATCTCGTCTCCTCCCTGAGTTTTGCCGAAAACTCGAAGTATTTCTTGCCGACTTCTTCTTTCTTCCACCTCTTGCATATACCGTACCCGAAGCCCGAGAAAAGCACTTCGCAGAGAAGCTCGGCGACCATGCCGGTCAGCGAACAGGTGACGCACTGCAGGAGCGACCAGCCGAAGAACACGTGACTGACGACGAGCGCGAATATCATATTGTCCGCAAACTGACCTATCGCGGTGGACACGTAAGAGCGCAGAAAATAAGCGACGGCTCCGTCGGGGTTCTTTTTGAACGCGAGACCTATGCCCGCATTGACGAAGTTGTTGACGAACGCCGAGACGATAAACGCGAGCGTGCTTCCCGCAAGCACGTACCAGGTGCCGCCGAAAGTGTTGTCGAGCGCGGTATTGATCTGATCTCCGTTCTCGACGAACGACTCTCCCCACGCGCCGGGGATGAGACTGCCGAGGAACATTATCAGGCAGAACACGATATTGACGATGATTGCAAATACCGAGAGTTGAGTAGCCGCCTTGGGTCCGAAATGCTTGGTCACGATATCCATCGTCAGAAAAGCAAACCACGAAACTATGATCCCGCAATCGAGCGCGAGCCAGTCGACGGGCAGATTTATGCTCTTGTTGGCGAGAAGGTTCATCGCAAAAACACTGAGAACGAAAAAGACGGTCACCGCCGTCGGGACGCTGTTGAGAAGCAGCCTGAATTCAGAAAATGCGTTTTTGATCCTGTTCAACATGATTACCTCTTTTCAGAACGCGACCAAAACAAAAAGGCGCATAATGCGCCCATCCTTTCCCGTAGTTTTGTTTATAGACAGGATGGTCACGAACTGTCTTTGTTATTTACAGACAAAGTTTAGCATCACGCGCGGGCTTTGTCAAGCATACCAGACCAGAATAATACGAACAAGGTTTAAAGCGGCAAATTTCCGTAGCTACTGTGTTAAATGCCTTGATAATATGTCTAATATTACCTGCGGCATTTGCCTTGTACCAACAAAAATTTGCCGGCTTGAAACTGCATGGCACCCTCAGGCGATGATTTTTAGTGAGTGTTTTA
>CASDWJ010000023.1 GCA_949284695.1 uncultured Christensenella sp.
CAACCAAACTCCTATGCGTCCACTCGGCTGGAAGTCGCCTAACCAATACCTTGCCGATTATTTTAACAGCAAAAGTGTAACAGATGTTTGACAAACCAACATTTTTGAAAAAATCACTGCTTCGCGCGCACCTTTCGCGCACTCGCGACGCGCGTCCGAAAAAATTCGTTTTTTACCTTTCAACCCCCGTCAAACAAATGACATAATTCTTGCTTTGTGCTATAATTCTAATATATTTTTTCTGCGGAGGATTCAATATGTCTCGCAAACTCAACGAAGAATGCGGTATTTTCGGTATATACAACAAGGCGGATATCAGGCAGGTGGGCAACCTCGTATACTTCGGTCTTTTCGCGCTCCAGCACCGCGGTCAGGAAGCCGCAGGCATCGCGATCAATAAGGACGGAAACGTAGTCATACACAAAAGCCTCGGTCTTGTCAGCGACGTATTCAAAGACTCCCCGATGATCTCCATGGACGGCGACATCGCTGTCGGTCACGTCAGATATTCGACCACGGGAAGCAATACGCAGGAAAACGCACAGCCCCTTTGCGCTAAATACTACAAAGGCTCGCTGACCATTGCGCACAACGGCAATATCTGCAACGCAGACAAGCTGCGCAAAGAACTTTCGGAACAAGGCTCGATCTTCCACTCCACCAATGACAGCGAGATCATAGCGTACCTCATCGCGAAAGCGCGCATCCATACGAAGTCAATCGAAGAAGCGGTCAAAGCGGTGATCCCCATGCTCGAAGGTTCCTTCTCCCTTCTCGTCATGAGCCCGAGAAAACTCATCGCGGTCAGAGACCCGCACGGCATACGTCCTCTTTGCATGGGCAGGATCAAGGACAGCGTGGTATTCGCAAGCGAGACCTGCGCTCTCGACACCGTGGGCGCGACCTTCGTCAGAGACATCCGCCCGGGCGAGATATACGTCGTCAATCAGAACGAGGAGTTCAGCATAGAAGAATATTGCAATCAGTCTTCCGCGCTGTGCATATTCGAGCATATCTACTTCGCGCGTCCCGACAGCGTGATCGACGGTCAGAGCGTCAACGACGCGAGGATCGAAGCGGGCAAGATGCTCGCAAAACAGCACCCGGTCGAAGCGGACGTCGTCATAGGCGTGCCCGACAGCGGTCTTTCGAGCGCGATAGGCTATTCGATACAGAGCGGCATTCCTTACGGCGTGGGTCTCATCAAGAACAGATATATAGGAAGAACGTTCATTCAGCCCTCGCAGGCGATGAGAGAGAGGAGCGTCGCGCTCAAGCTCAACGTCCTCAAAGCCAATATCGACGGCAAGCGCGTCATCGTCATCGACGACTCCATCGTCAGAGGCACGACCCTCGCCAATATAATCAAAATGCTCAAGAAGGGCGGCGCGACCGAAGTGCACGTGCGCATAAGCAGCCCCAAATTCATATATCCCTGCTTCTTCGGCACGGATATCCCGGACAGAAGCCAGCTCGCGAGCGTGAACTATACGCACGACGAACTGTGCAGAAAAATAGGCGCCGATTCTCTCGGTTTCCTCGATACGGATACCGTGGACGAGATCGCAAAGGACAGCAAAGTCGCCTTCTGCAAGGCGTGCTTCACGGGCAAATACCCCTGCCCCGTCCCCGAAAAAGTAAACAAAACGGAGTTTGAATAATATGACTTCTTTACTTGAAACAGAAATTAAGATCAAATACATCAAAGACAGCTTTGAGCGCCTTCTCGCGTCAAGGCTCAACCTTACGCGCGTCTCCGCTCCCCTCTTCGTCCTCGAAGAAAGCGGCCTCAACGACAACCTCAACGGCGTAGAACGCGCCGTCTCCTTCGACATAAAGCAGACGGGCAAGATTGCAGAAGTCGTTCACAGCCTCGCCAAATGGAAGAGATTCGCGCTTTACGAATACGGTTTCGAGCCTCAGAGCGGTCTCTATACAGATATGAACGCGATACGCCGCGACGAAGTGTGCGACAGTCTCCATTCGATTTACGTCGACCAGTGGGACTGGGAAAAAGTCATCACCCGCGCCGACAGGACCGTCGATTACCTCAAGGCGACCGTGGAGAATATCTACGAAGCGCTCAAGGAGTGCATGAACGCGCTTCAGGGTCACTTCGGCGAAAAGACGACCTCTCTGCCCGACAAGATCACCTTCGTCACCACTCAGGAACTCGAGGATATGTACCCCGACCTCGAGCCGTCTCAGAGAGAGACAGAGTTCGTCAGAAAGTGCGGCGCGATGTTCCTTATGCAGATAGGCGGCAAGCTGAAAAGCGGCAAAAAGCACGACGGCAGAGCCCCCGACTACGACGACTGGGCGCTCAACGGCGATATCGTCCTTTACTACCCCGTGCTCGACAGAGCTTTCGAGATCTCGTCTATGGGCATCCGCGTGGACAAAGAGTCTCTCGTCAGACAGCTTGAGCTCGAAGGCATGACCGAAAGGCTCAATCTCCCCTTCCACAAAGCGCTGATGGAAGACAAGCTCCCCCTTACGATCGGCGGCGGCATAGGTCAATCGCGACTTTGTATGTTCCTTCTCGGCAAACGCCATATCGGAGAAGTTCAGTCATCCATATGGCCGGAAGAAATGGTCAGAGACTGCAAAGAAAAGGGGATCACGCTTCTCTGATACTTATCCAAAACAAAAAACCGACGGTCGCCCGTCGGTTTTTTTATTTTGCTCTGCTTTGCATAATACCCCGATACATATATCGGTTTATCACAACCCGATACAGAAACCGCCGCGCTTTTGCACGACGGTTTTTTCGTTTATCGCATAATTACTCCGCGTCAATCGTCGCCTTGATACGGCGCACGCCTGCGCTGGAGGACTGCTCTTTGAGTATCCTGAAGTGCACGAGCTGACCGGTGTGCTCAGCGTGAGGTCCGCCGCATATCTCTTTGTCGACGCCCTCGATCGTGTACACCTTGACCATTTCGCCGTACCTGCTGCCGAACACGCCGACCGCGTTCTGCTTGCGGGCTTCCTCAACGGTCATCTCCTCGCATACGACGGGGATATCCTTTGCTATCGCGTCGTTGACAGCGTCCTCGACCGCCTTTTTCTCCTCCTCTGTCAGAGGTCTGTCGAAGTTGAAGTCAAAACGCAGTCTCTCTGCGGTGATGTTGCTTCCCTTCTGCTGAATATCGTCTCTGCCGAGCACTTTTTTGAGGGAGCCGAGAAGTATATGCGTTGCGGTATGCAGATATGTCGTGCGCTTGGAAGTGTCTGCAAGACCTCCTTTGAACTTCTGTTCCGCGCCCGCCTGCGACTTCTTCTGGTGCTCCTCGAACGCCTTGTCGTAGCCCTCTCTGTCCACGCCGAAGCCGCGTTCTCTGCATATTTCCTCGGTCATCTCGATCGGGAAACCGAACGTGTCGTAGAGCCTGAACGCCGTCTTGCCGTTGAGCTTGTCGCCCTGCACGTATCTGAGGACCTTTTCTATCTCCTTGAGGCCGTTCTCGAGCGTCTTGGAGAAGCGTTCTTCTTCTTTGGTCAGTTCGTCGACGATCTTGCCCTCGTTGACTTTGAGTTCGGGATATACGCCATGATATTTTTCTATATACATTTTTGCGAGCTCGACGAGCTTTGTGCTGTCAAAGCCGATTTGTCTTGCGAATCTGACGCTTCTTCTGATCAGACGGCGAAGCACGTAACCCTGATCCACGTTGGACGGCACGACTCCGCGCTCGTCGCCGATGAGGAAGGTCGCCGTGCGGATATGGTCCGCAATAATTCTTATCGCGCGGGTGTCCTCGTCGTTTTCGCCGTATTTCTTGCCGCTTTCTGCGCATATTTTCTCGATGACGTCCGCAAACAGATCGGTCTCGTACGCGCTCTTGAGCCCGTTGATCATGCAGACGGTACGCTCGAGACCCATGCCCGTGTCGACATTCTTCTGCCTGAGCGGCTCGAACTTGCCGTCGGCGTTGCGGTAGAACTCCATAAACACGTTGTTCCAGATCTCGACCCACTTGCCGCAATCGCAGGACGGGTCGCAATGCTCGCCGCACGCGGGTTTGCCTGTGTCGATGAATATCTCGGTATCGCTGCCGCACGGACCCGTAGCGCCGGCATACCACCAGTTGTTCTTCTTGGGAAGATAGAAAATCCTCTCCTTGGGTATGCCGAGTTTTTCCCATACGCTTGCCGCGAAGTCGTCTCTCGGGCAATCCTCGTCGCCCGCGAAAACGGTGACCGCTATCTTTTCAACGGGTATTTCAAGCACTTTGGTCAGAAAATCGAAAGAAAATCCTATCGATTCCTCTTTGAAGTAATCGCCGAGAGACCAGTTGCCCAGCATTTCAAAGAAAGTCAGGTGCGTCGCGTCGCCGACCTCGTCTATGTCGCCCGTGCGCACGCACTTCTGCACGTCGGTGAGGCGCTTGCCCGCAGGGTGCTTCTGACCGAGAAGGTAGGGCACGAGCGGATGCATGCCCGCCGTGGTGAACAGTACGGACGGGTCGTTTTCGGGTATCAGCGAAGCGGACGGTATCACCGCGTGTCCGCGCTCTCTGAAAAACTCGAGATAACTGTTTCTGAGTTGTTCCGATGTCAGTTGTTTCATATATATTACCTCTTTTTATTCGTAGAAAAGTATATCTGCATAGGTCGGGAAAGGCCACATCTCCTGCGGAGTCATGCTTTCCAGCTTGTCGGCGTATTCGCGCAGTTTGTCCATCACGAACTTGACTCTGTCGCGGAAAAGTATCGCCTGTTTTTTGCTGTCCGTCGCCGCGAACGCGCCGTCCTTGGCGGTCTTGAGCGAGTCAATACTCTCTTTGAGTCCCTTGACGAGCGCGCTGACGTTTTTGAGCATAGACTTCTGCACGCTTGCGTATTCGGGGTCCACCTTGCTGATCTCGTTGATCTGCTTGGCGAGCGTATACTGCCATCTGAGCACTGCGGGCAGGATCTGATTCCTCGCCATGAGAAGCGCCGTCTCCGCCTCGATATTCGCGCTCTTGACGTAATTGTCAAGATATATCTCGCGGCGGCTCTCCATCTCTTTGACCGAGAGAAGCCCGTGCTTTAAGAACAGCTCCATATTCTTGGGCTTCAGCATAGCTTCGTATGCGTCGACGCTGTTGGTCGCCGTATCGAGCCCGCGCTTTTTTGCCTCTTTGACCCACTCTTTGCTGTAATTGTTGCCGTTGAAGATTATGCGTTTGTGCTCGTTGTAAGTCGTCTTGACAAGCTCGAGTATCGCCTTGTCGAGATCTTTTTTGGACACTTTTTCAAGGGTATCAGCCATTCTCGACAGCATTTCTGCGGTCATCGCGTTCATTATCAGCGTGGGAGTGGAAAGGGTCGCCGAACTGCCGACCATTCTGAACTCGAATTTGTTGCCCGTGAACGCGAACGGTGACGTGCGGTTGCGGTCCGAAGTGTCCTTCTTGAGCTGAGCGACGTAGTTGACACCCATGTTGATGTACTGCTTGGTCGCGCTCGCGATCGTATGCCCTTCGCTGATGTCGTCGAGAAGGGTCTGCATATCGCCGCCGATAAATACCGATATGACGGACGGGGGCGCCTCGTGTCCGCCAAGTCTCAGGTCGTTGCCGAGGCTCGACGAACTCATTCTGAGCAGGTCGTAATACTCGTCCACGCCCGCGATCACCGCGAGGAAGAACAATAGGAACACTTTGTTCTCTGCGGGATTACTGCCCGGTTTGAGCAGGTTGAGACCGGTATCCGTGCCGAGCGAATAGTTGCAATGCTTGCCGCTGCCGTTGATACCCGCGAACGGCTTCTCGTGCAGAAGGCACGCGAGACCTCTCTGATCGGCGACTTTCTTCATCGTCTCCATGATCAGCTGATTCTGATCGGTGGCGATATTCGCCTGACAGAATATAGGCGCAAGCTCGTGCTGAGCGGGCGCGACTTCGTTGTGTTGCGTCTTGGCTGTGATGCCCAGCTTCCACAGCTCCTCGTTGAGGTCTGCCATAAAATCGCTGACCCTGTCTCTTATGCTCGCATAATACTGGTCGTTTTTCTCCTGACCTTTGGGGGGCATCGCTCCGAAAAGCGTCCTTCCCGTAAACTCGAGGTCGTATCTCTTGTCAAAGTCCTTTTTGTCGACGAGGAAGTATTCCTGCTCGCCGCCGACGTTGGCGATCACTCTGTTTGCCTCAACGCCGAGTATCCTGAGAAGCCTGAGACCCTCTCTGTTGATCGCCTCCATGGATTTGAGAAGCGGGGTCTTTTTGTCGAGCGCTTCGCCCGTGTAAGAACAGAACGCGGTCGGTATGCAGAGCACGCCCGCACCGTCTTTGGGCTTTTTTATGAACGCGGGAGAAGAACAGTCCCACGCCGTGTAGCCGCGCGCCTCGAAGGTCGCCCTTATACCGCCTGACGGGAAACTGGACGCGTCCGCCTCGCCTTTGCGCAGATTGCTGCCCGTGAACTCGAGGATCGCGTTGCCCTTCTTGTCTATCGATATAAAGCTGTCGTGCTTCTCTGCCGTCGTGCCCGTCAAAGGCTGGAACCAGTGCGTGTAGTGCGTCGCGCCGTTCTCGCAACTCCACTCCTTCATCGCTTCCGCAACCTTGTTGGCAAGCTCTTTTTCAAGCGGTTTGCCCTGGTCGATGACCTCTTTGAGCTCTTTGTAAGTGTCTGCGGAAAGATACTTTTTCATGACGCTGTCGTTGAAAACGTGACAGCCGAAGAAATCTGTGATTTTTTTGCTTTCGGTAATCCTCATATTGCCTCCGATGAGCCGCCCGAAGCGACAACACTATTATATATAATGCGTTAAGAAATGGCAAACACTTGACCGCGCTTTTGAACATTTTTTAAACTTTCCGCAGTTTTTGAAAAACTTATATTTATAAAATCGGCGTTATCTCCGTTTGTTGAGGAAAGAACGCCGATCAGATATATCTATTGGTGATTTTATGCGTTTTGAACTCCAATCAAGGCAAAATGCCTTGCCGCCGTTACTCCGTTCTCAGAGCCTCGACGGGGTCTTTCTTCGCCGCAACGGACGAAGGAACGAGTCCCGCTATCATCGTCAGCGCGAAGCTGACCACGATCATTATCAGCGCGTGCCACGGCGAAAGCATACACAGCGTGCCTATCTCCACGAGGTTGTAGATGATGAGGTTGATGGGGATGCTGAGTATATACGTCACTATTACGCCGATGACTCCCGCGAGCAGACCTATGATGAAAGTCTCTGCGTTGAATACGTTGGCAATATCCGTCTTGCGCGCGCCGAGGCTCCTCAGTATGCCTATTTCCTTTGTTCTCTCGACAACGGATACGTAGGTGATTATGCCGATCATCACCGACGAGACGACGAGGGATATCGCGGCAAAGCATACGAGCACTATGGATATTATCCTGATTATCTCGTTGAGCATGCTGGTCGCCATTTCGGACATATCGACGTAGACCACCTTTGCCGACGGATTATTGCTGTTCCAGGCGTCGAGATGAGCGATGATCGCCTCTTTGCCGTCAAAGTCCTTGGGGTATATGTTCATGCCTGTCGGGGTGCTGTCTCCTCCCAGCTTCTGCATGGCCTTGCGGTAAGTGGAAGTGCCCGTGAACGGCAGACCGGTCGTGACGTCCTTGTCGGTACTCGCCGCCTGCGCCGCCACTATATCCGACTCTGCGTTCACACCGAGGAGATACTGCGTGAGTTCGCTCGTATAATTTATCCCCGACGAAAGGAGCGCGAGCTGAACGCCCTCTTTGGGTCTGAGTACGCCGACGACCTCTATCTCGAGGTTGGTGTCGCTTGTGGGAGCGTTGTAGAGTTGCCCGAGCTGCTCGCTCGTAGTCTTTTCGGCAAAGAGCCCGTTTTCGCCCTGTTCGTAAATATCGTTGTTGGCGACTACTCTGAGCTTTGTGCCGACGATGTCGTCAAAACTCACCTCTTTCTGCGACTTGGGGAAGCCGAGACCCAGCAATACGCTGACGTTTGCCTGATTGTAAGTATCGACGACGAGTATCACCTGATTTTTATTCTGCGGAAAACTGCCTGCGACGAGATCGTACTGCGACAAAATAAATTCCTCGTCGCCTATCATCTCGCTCCAGCCTATGTTCGCCTTGGGGGAAAGCAGTCCCGAAAAATCCATTGAAGCCGACTGATTGACTTTCTCGTAGGTGACCGTACCCGCAGTATTGACGGTCTTGCCCACCACGGCGGTCTCCATGCCGTATGAATACGTCACGCTGCTTGCCCAGCCCTTTTCTCTGACCTCGTTGACGTAATCGATATAGTCCTGACCGAAGTCGTTTTCTATTATCGCGCTCATGATCATTTCGGACGGATTGTATTGAATTACCGAACCGCTGTCGGGATATTGCACTTTCTGATCGCTTCCCGTCGTACCGCCCATAAACATGCTGAGGAGCACGTTGGTATCGAAAGTCTCCTGCGCTATCTGCACGGGATAACCCGCGAGCACGGTCTGCTGAAGGTCGTTGACGTAATTGGAGAAGCCGTTGGATATCGCAAGCACGAGACATACGCCGATTATGCCTATGCTACCCGCGATAGATGTCATCAGCGTCCTGCCCTTTTTGGTCATAAGGTTTTTGAAAGACAGCTTTATCGCGGTCGAATAACTCATCGACGACTTCTTGAGTTTTTGCTTTTTCTCCTTTGCCGTCGCGTTGAATTCTTCGCTCTTTTCCGCTTTGATCTCGTCGCCCGTGCCGTCGTAAGGCATCGTATCGCCGACTATCTCGCCGTCCTTGACGCTGACTATGCGCGTAGAATACTTTTCTGCGAGCTCTCTGTTGTGCGTGACCATGATGACGAGTCTTGTCTTGGATATCTCCTTGAGAAGCTCCATGACCTGCACGCTGGTCGCGCTGTCGAGCGCGCCGGTAGGCTCGTCGGCAAGGATTATTTCAGGATTGTTGACGATCGCTCTCGCGATCGACACTCTCTGCATCTGACCGCCTGAAAGCTGATTGGGAAGCTTTTTGACCTGTTCTGCAAGCCCGACAGTCCTGAGCGCTTCTTCTGCGCGTCTCTTTCTCTCCTGAAGTCCGACGCCCGAAAGAGTCATCGCCATCGCGACGTTGTCGAGTATGGTAAGGTGCTGAATCAGGTTGTAACTCTGGAATACGAAGCCTACCTTTATGTTGCGGTAGGTGTCCCAGTCGACGTCCTTGTATTTTTTGGTCGATACGCCGTCGATAGACATGTCGCCGTCCGTGTATCTGTCGAGACCTCCTATGATATTGAGCATGGTCGTCTTGCCGCAACCGCTGTGACCGAGTATGGACACGAACTCCGTACGGCGGAATTCGAGATCTATGCCCCTGAGCGCGTGAACGACGCTGTCGCCCGACTTGTAATCCTTTGTGATTCCCTGTAGTTTCAGCATAGAAGTAACTCCTTGTTTAGGTAACTACTATTTTATGGACAGGCGCGCGCGTTGTCAATCGCTGTGTCGGCGCGCATAAGAGTTATTACCTACATTTTACACATAAAACTTAAACTTCGTGAAAAGCAAAAAACGTGACCCGCCCCATCCGGAGCGGATCGCCTCAAGCCTCCGTACGCTCACATGTCTGACCCGACATGAAGATCATATCACGTCTGCGGTCAGCGTCTCCCCCGTCTCAGCAGACTGGTACATCATCCAGTAACCTCTGCCGCCTCTGACTACCTCGAGCCATTGACGGCACCCCTGCTTTTCGTCGGGCGGATCGAGCGCGTTGTCCGCGGGTATTCCGTAACAGATAAATTCCACGGGATCTCCCACGACGCCGACAACGTATGCGCCGTCGTCCGCCTTTACCCTGACCCAGTTCGAATCGGGTATCAGCGCGCACAACTCGTCCTCTCTCTCGTTTTCTCCGAGAAGTTTGGCTATCTTGTCGGCGATGCGGTCGTAAAACCTGACCTTCTTTTTCTCTTTGCGGGGTCTTTTCCCGCTCTCTCCCGCCCCGATGTCGTCTGCGTCCGCAACGCTCCCGACGACGTCGGCGGGTCGGTCATCCTTTTCCGCGGCTTGCACGGGGGCGCTTTCTTCCGTCATTGTTTCCGATTTTGCGCTCCCGTCTCCGACGGCGGCTTCCTCACCGCCTTCTTCCACCTTTGCTTCGTCACTCGTTTCTTCGCGCTCTTTGCTATCCGCGACTGTTTCTTCTTTAACTTCCGGATGTGCGTCTTTCTCTTTTTCATCTTTTTCGCCGTTCCCGTTTTCTTCTGCGGTATCGCAGTATGCCGACATCAGAAATTCTTCAAGTCTCGCAAAGTCGTATCCGCACTTCGTCGCCCCCGCGCAAAGCACTCTCTTTTCTCCGTCCGCGACAATGACCGCGCAGTCGCCCGAGAGATCTGTCCGCGCGAGATATACCCTGTCCGTGCACGGTCTGACTATCCTCAGTTCGTCCCCTACCGCGACGACCGCGAACGTATCTCTGGCATGCCCGTTGAGGCTTATCTTCACGTCGGACTTTTCTTTAAAACATTCGAATCTCGCGACGCCCGACACGCCGTACGCGCCGCGCGGCGACAACAGCGCCGTCTTCTTTTCAAGTATCATATCATGCACCTCCGCTTTTCTTCGTCATAATATATGCCGGAAAACGGCGGCGTATAACGCACCGCAAAAAAGACGCTTTTCAGACAAAAACCGCCTTGTCAAAAAGTTGCTTCAATCAAACAAAAAAACCGCCCTCGACAGGCGGTGACAATATACCGTAAAAAATGCGTTTAAACTACACGGGTCAAATAAATTTGCTCAATCTCACAAAGTCGTCCGCGCTGAGAGTCTCCCCTCTCGCGGCAGTCTGAAAACCCGCCGCTTCTATCGCTTTGACGGCATCTTCCTTGCTTATCCCGAACGCCGTCGACAGGTTGTTGGCGAGCGTCTTTCTCCTCATCGCGAACGCCGCTCGTATCAGCTTTTTCACCTTCGCCTTGTCAACGCCCGGGTAGCGGTCGTTCATCGTCACAGTGACCACGCAGCTGTCCACGTTGGGCACAGGATAAAACATCTTTCTCGACACGACGCGCGTTATCTTCGCTTCGCCCTCGAGCCTTACCGCCGCGGTTATCGCGCCGTATTCCGCGCTGCCCGCTTCGGCGACAAGCCTGTCTCCGACCTCTTTCTGCACCATGACCGTTATGCTCTCGGGCTTTTTGTCGCACTCGATAAAGCGCATTATAACGGGGGTGGTGATATAGTAAGGCAGATTGGCGACGAGCTTGTATTTCCCGCCCGTCTTTTCTGCGATCTCGTCGTCGGTGACCTTCGCGACGTCCTTGAACACGACTTCGGCAGACGGGTGACCCGCAAGCGTCTCAGCAAGTATCGGGCGCAGATTTTCGTCTATCTCGTACGCCACGACCCTTTTCGCCGCCGCGGCAAGACGTGCGGTCAGAGTGCCCGCGCCCGGACCTATCTCGAGTACGGTGTCTTCTGCCGTAATACCCGCGTCCGCGACTATCGCGTCGAGCAGATTGGTATCCGTGATGAAATTCTGCCCGAACTTCTTGTTGAATCTGAACGAATTTCTTGCGAGTATCTCTCTTATCTCACTCATCTATCATTTCCCTCACGCGCAGTTTCGCGCCTGTCTCGTCAGCGATCGCGCGCGCCCTTTCGACGTCCTCTTTTCCTATGCAATCGACGACCGAAAAGACCACGTTGCCGCCGTGAGAGACGCACAGCTTTGCGAAATCGAGCATTATGTCGAACGCCTTTTTACCGAAAACGCTGTGGCAGATCGCGTCGTACTTCTCGGGCGTGACCTCGTTGAGGCTGATGCCTATCACGTCGATCGCCCTGCACATCCTCTCGCTGACGTCCTTGCCGAGTATCGCGTTGGCATGTCCGTTGGTATTTATGCGCGTCCTGAGGCTCTTTTTGTGCGCGTAAGCGGCGACTTCTTCGAGCACGTCGAAGCGGTATGTCGGCTCGCCGTAACCGCAGAACACCAGTTCTCTGTATTTTGTCAGATCGTATTTTCCGAGAGCGGCGATCACCTCGTCCGCCGTCGGCTCTTTCTCGAGCCACAGATCGTATCCCTCGTAGCCGTGCGGCTTCCTGCGGTCGGTATCGTAATTGCGCACGCAGAACGTGCACGCGTTGGAACACCTGTTGGTAAGGTTGACGTAAAGTTTGCCGTCTATTTCGTAAACGTATTGTTTAGCCATTTATTTTATCCTCATTTTAGGGAAAAGACGGAGGGTATTCTCCACCGTCATCGCTTGAAATTCTTCGTGATCCATGCCAAGAGCCTCCGCGATATAACGCGCCGTATGCACGACGTATTTAGGCTCGTTTCTCTTGCCTCTGAACGGCACCGGGGTCATATACGGACAGTCGGTCTCGACGATGAGCCTGTCCCTCGGAACGGCGCGCAGGATATCGTCCTTTTTCGCGTTTTTGAAAGTCACCACGCCGCCGAACGCGAAATAACTGTCGAAGGGCGCGAGTTCCTTGACGAACTCTTTACTGCCGCAGTAACAGTGCATCAGCATGCCGTGACTGAGGTATCGGCGGTTGTCTTTGAGTATCGTCATAAGATCGCCGTAAGCGTCGCGGATATGCAGGGATACGGGCAGTTTTGCCGCGTCTGCAAGCTCGAGCTGAGCGACAAACGCGCGTTTCTGTATCTCCCTTTCGGGCGTTTCGTAGTAATAGTCGAGACCTATCTCGCCTATCCCGACGACCTTGGGATCTTTTGCCGCCTCGAGATAGAAATCTTTCTCCTTATCGCCGTACTCCGCCGCGAACTCGGGGTGCGTGCCGACGAGAGCGTATACGCCCTCGTTCTTTTGCGCAATATCGAGCGCGTCTCGCGACGTGGAATAGTCGCAACCCACCTCGATTATCCCGCAAAGCCCGTCCTTTTGCATGTCTGCGACTATGCGCGGAGCTTCCGCTCTCAGGCTTTCTTCAGTAATATGCGCGTGCGAGTCGATTATCATCTGATGTCGCTTCCCGCCGCCATAGCCGCTTCGGGAGCGACCAGCCTGAGATTGCCGTCCTTATCCTCTGCGCAGAGCACCATGCCCTCGCTGAGTATGCCGCGCAGTTTGACCGGCTTCAGATTGGCGACGACGACTACGCTCTTGCCCACCATTTCTTCGGGGGTGTACCACTTGGCGATGCCGCTGACTATCGTGCGCGGCTTTTCCTCGCCGAGGTCTATCGTGGAACAGAGAAGTTTGTCCGCCTTTTCAACCTTGCGACACTCGAGCACCTTTCCCACCTTGAGCTGAACTTTTGCAAAATCGTCTATGCTTATCTCAGCGGGAGCGCTCTCCTCTTTCTCCTCTTTTGCGGGAGCGGCTTTTGCCGCGTTTCTCTCCTCGTACATCGCGGTCGCCTTGGCGACGACTTCCTTGACATCGAGCCTCTCGAACAAGGTCACCGGATTTTCTGCGGTCTTTGTGCCGTTTTTCAGCAGACCGAATTTGTCAAGATCTGCAAAGTCGCGGCAGTCGGAAGAACACTCTCTGAGCACCTTTGCGGCAAGCGTAGGCATAAAGCAGGTCATCATCGACGAGCCTATGATTATCGCTTCGGTCAGGTTGTAAAGCACGGTCGCGAGTCTGTCCTTCTTGCTCTCGTCCTTGGCGAGCGCCCACGGAGCGGTCTCGTCTATATACTTATTGGCGCGGCGGAAAAGATTCATCAGTTCCTCCGCAGCGTCTGCCACTCTGTATGCGTCCGTCTTTGCCGCCACCTTGGCGTAAGTGCCCGTGACGACAGAGATCAGATCGTCGTCGACCTCCTCTTTCGCGCCCTTGTTCTCGACCACGCCGCCGAAATACTTGTTGTTCATCGCGAGCGTGCGCTTGACGAGGTTGCCGTAGACGTTGGCGAGTTCGCTGTTGACCGTCTCGCATACCGCCTCCCAGGACACCTGCCCGTCGTTGTCGAACGGCATCTGCGCAAGCAGGAAGTATCTGACCGCGTCCACGCCGAACACGCTGACGAGATCGTCGGCATATATCACGTTGCCCTTGGACTTGCTCATCTTGCCGCCGTCCTGCAACAGCCACGGGTGACCATATATCTGCTTGGGGAGAGGCTCGCCGAGCGCCATCAGGAATATCGGCCAGTAGATCGTGTGGAAGCGCACGATGTCCTTGCCTATCACGTGCACGTCGGCAGGCCAGTATTTTTTATAAAGTTCTCCGCTGTTGCCGTTTGCGTCATAGCCGAGACCCGTGATATAGTTGGTCAGCGCGTCGAGCCATACGTAGACGACGTGCCTCGGGTCGCTCTTGACGGGAATGCCCCAGGAGAACGACGTGCGGCTTATGCACAGATCCTGAAGCCCGGGCTTGAGGAAGTTGTTGACCATCTCGTTCTTGCGGGAGACGGGCACGATGAAGTCGGGATGCTCCTCGTAATACTTCATCAGCCTGTCGGCATACTTGCTCATTCTGAAGAAATAGGCTTCCTCTTTCGCGAGTTTGACCTCTCTGCCGCAGTCGGGACACTTGCCGTCCACGAGCTGGCTTTCCGTCCAGAAGGATTCGCAGGGGGTGCAATACCAACCCTTGTATTCGCCCTTGTATATATCGCCCTGCTTGAGAAGTCTTTCAAATATCTCTTGCACCTGTTTTTCGTGATAATCGTCGGTCGTGCGGATGAATTTGTCGTAATCGGTATTCATCAGATCCCATATCCTCTTTATCTCGGACGCGACCTTGTCAACGTATTCTTTTGGAGTGGTGCCCGCGGCTTCGGCTTTCTGCTGTATCTTTTCACCGTGCTCGTCCGTACCCGTCTGCAGACGGACGTCGTATCCCTGCTTGCGCTTGAAACGCGCAAGATAATCGGCAAGCACGATCTCGTACGTGTTGCCGATATGCGGTTTGGACGACGTATAAGCTATCGCGGTCGTTATATAATATTTTTCTTTCATAACACACCTCTTTGCGAGTATTTTCGTTTTGTCTTTCCTATTATAGCGCGGGCGCGGTCAAAAGTAAAACAAAAACTTGCCTGCGCGCAAAATATGCGCCTTCTCTCCTTGCATATCGACGGAATGCGGCTAATAAAATCTAAGCGAGGCAGCTTATGAACACAATGTTTTTTATAATGACGGTCGCTTCGCTGATAATCGTCACGGTAGTATCTCCCGACAGCGCGTTTTCTATAATGATCAACGGCGCAAGCGGCGCGATCTCGCTCGCGTTCAAGCTGTGCGCGATCTATGCGATATGGCTCTCCGTACTCGACATAATGCAGAAGATAGGGCTCAGCCGCGCGCTCGACAGGCTGTTCTCTCCCGTCACCAAACGACTTTTCAAAGGCGAAGACGAAAAGACGCGCCAATACATTACCCTTAATTTTTCAGCCAATCTTCTGGGTATGGGCAGCGCCGCGACTCCCCTCGGTATAAAGGCAATGGAAGGCATGCAGGACGGCTCCGACAAGGCGACGGACAACATGATCCTGTTCATGGTCATCAACGCGACTTCGATCCAGCTTTTACCCGCGACGATAATCGGACTGCGCTCCCAGTACGGCTCGGCAAGCGCATCCGACATAATCCTCCCGTCTCTCATCGCTACGCTTATATCGACCGTCTGCGGGGTCATTCTCGCCAAGGTGTCCGCGCTCCCGTCAAAGGGCAAAAAGAAGGACGTACCCTCTCTCCCCGAGCCTCTCAAAGGAGCGACTTTCAAATGAAATATGTCCTGCCCGTGTTCATTATCGCCGTTTTAATAGCGGGATACGTCAAGAAAGTCGGCGTATACGACAGCTTTGTCGAAGGCAGCCGTCAGAGCGTAAAACTCGTGCTTGAGATATTCCCGTACATCTGCGCCGTGCTGATAGCGGTAGAACTGTTTTCGCTCAGCGGACTCAACGCGTATTTCAGCCGTTTCCTCGCGCCCGTTTTCAATCTGCTCGGAGTACCGACGGAGCTGTGCGAACTGGTCGTGATACGTCCGCTTTCGGGCAACGGCTCTATAGCCATACTCGAGAACATATACAAAACTTACGGCGCGGACAGCTACGTTGCGCGTTGCGGCTCGGTCATAGTCGGCGCAAGCGAAACGGTCTTTTATATCGCGACCGTCTATTTCTCCACGACCAAAGTGAGAAAACTGCGTTACGCGATCCCCGTCTCTCTGTTTTCCTGCTACCTCGGCGCGATATTCGCGTGTCTGCTCTGTCGGTTCATATAAAAAAAAGACGGCTCTCGCCGCCTTGCCGGCAAATCTTCTTCACGCTTTTTTCCTTTTCAGAGCCCGCGCAACTGCGATACCCACCCAGACTGCGATCGAAAGAAGGATAAACGCGGCAAATATCACCGCCTGAATATTCGCGCCGATCTTTTCCCCGAAGAAGTCCAGCCTCATCGAGAAAGAGTCTTTCAGCCCGTCTGCCGCGCTCGGCAGAGCGTCGTTTATCTTGTCGAGCGCGCCGCGCATGAACAGATTGCGGTAAAGCGCCGCCGAATACGTGCCGGGCACGAACAAAGTGAAATACTGCACCGCCTTCGGGAACGCCGAAAGAGGCATGAACGCGCCGACTATGAAACCTATCACCGCGCTTACTATGCCGACGAACGCGCTGTGCTGACTGCCCGTCTTAATCGCGGAGCATATCAACGTAGACAGCACCGCAGACGACAGCGACGACATGACCGTAAGCGCGACAAGCAGAATCACGTCCGCAAAAGAAAGCGTCCAGCCGCTTATCGCCGTATAGACGAACGCGACAGCGAGCACTATCAGACAGATGCAGACCGTGACGACGAAATTTGAAAGGAGATATCCGAAGTCGATCAGACCGCGCGATACGGGCGAAGCGAGCATATCGTTGAGCACTCCCTTTTCCTTGTCCTGTATCATTATGCCCTGAACGGAGAAAGAAACCGTGATGCATGCGACAGAAACCACGCCCGCAAGCATCCAGGAATCCACGAAATTTTTGAGCAGTTTTTCGTCTATAGGCACGCCCTCGAACGCGGCTTTTATCCCGTCCATCTGAATATCGCCGAGAAAGAGCAGATAAAGTCCCAGCACGATGAGAGGCGCGAGCAGAGAGAAAAACACGCTCGCCTTGTCTTTGAGAAAAATATTCAGACTGCGACCGACCAGCTTTGAAAGAGTGACCGCGCCGTCCTTGAAAGACCTCTTGTTCATACGCCGCCTCCCGTCAGTTTTTTGCCCGTGACGTTGAGAAAAACGTCGTCCATATCGCCTTTGATCACCTCAAAGTCGGTTATCAGTTCCTGATTGGCGGCAAGTATGCGCTTCGCCTCGTCGCCTCCGTTGACCTTTATCCTGTAAGCGTTGTTTTCGTATGCAAAGTCCGTCTTTTCAAACGCCGCGTCCGCCTCCAAGCTCTTTTCGCGGTAGACGATGAGCCTGTCGCAGGAGTATTTGTTCTTGAGTTCGACGGGCGTGCCTTTTGCGGCTATCCTGCCCGCGTCGAGAATGACCACGTCGTCCGCTCCGCTTGCCTCCTCCATATAATGCGTCTCAGAAAAACGGTCATGCCGCTTTCTTCGCGAAGCCTTTCGACGACCTGCCAGACCGTCTTGCGCGTCTGCGGGTCGAGACCCGTGGTCGGCTCGTCGAGAATGAGTATTTCGGGTGAATTGATTATCCCGCGCGCTACGTCGACGCGTCTGCGCTGACCTCCCGACATCTTGCCGTACGGGCGGCTGAGCAGTTCTTTCAGATCGAGAAGCCTGTCGAGTTCTTCAAGCCTTTTCTTCCACTTTGCGCCGTATATGCCGTAAAGACTTGCTCTCACGGAAAGATTGTCGTAAACGCTGAGCCTGTCGTCAAGAATAGAGTTCTGGAAAACAACACCTGTCTTTCTCCTGATCGCGGTCGGGTCTTTGTCGAGGTCTATACCCGCGACTTCCACCTTTCCTCCGTCCTTTCTGAGCAACGTGCAGATGATGTTGATGGTGGTGCTCTTGCCCGCGCCGTTCAGTCCGAGAAAGGCGAAAAGGCTGCCCCTTTCAACGTCGAAAGAGATGCCGTCGACCGCCTTGACTTCTCCGAAATACTTCTTCAGATCTGTGATCTCCAATGCTTTGCCCATTGCCGCCTCACACGAATTTTTTGTAGACTTCGTCTTTAGGAAGTCCGTTCTGCTTCGCGACCTGTTTTATCGCGTCCTTTTTGCTGATGCCCGAAGCGATAAGCGCTTCGACCTGTTCTTCTATCGTACCCTCGGGTTTTTCTTCCTCTATCCTTTCGGGCGCGTGCACGATGACGACGTATTCTCCTCTCGCTTCGTCGATAGCGAAGTCTCCGAGCACGCCTTCTTTTACGCTTTCGTACAGCTTGGTCAGCTCGCTTGCGACGCTTACTCCGCGCGCGCCGAACGCTTCGTGCAGATCGCCGAGATCATCCTTGAGATCGTGCGGCGAACAATAAAACACGAGCGAAGCCTTTACGTTCTTGTATTGAGACAACAGCGCCTTTCTGTCTTTTTTCTTTGACGGCATAAAACCTATGAAAACAAACACGGGCTCGAGAATTCCGCTGAGCGACATCGCCGTAGCCACGGCTGTCGGACCGGGCACGGAAGCAACGTTGATCCCTCTTTCTCTCGCCTCTTTGACGAGCAGACTCCCGGGGTCTGAAATGCACGGCATACCTGCGTCGGTGACGAGAGCGACGCTCTTTCCGCCGTCGAGCAGAGCGAGAATTTTTTCCGCGCCCTCGCGCTCTCTGGGTTTGTAATAGCTCAGGAGAGGTTTCCTTATGCCGTAATGAGTCAGGAGCCCGAGCGTGTGGCGGGTGTCCTCGCAGGCGATAACGTCCACTTCTTTGAGAGTGTCGAGCGCTCTCAGCGTAATGTCTCTCAGGTTGCCTATCGGCGTACCGACGATATAGAGGGTGCCCTTTTCCATACTACTCCTTGCAATAAAGTTTTTTCGCGATCGGCGTCATGGAGCCGTCGGCTTCGTAGACGACGATCTCGCTGAGTTTCATTCCCGCGGCGCCGTGTTTTCTCGCTTCGGCGATGAACACGTCTGCCGTCCTGTCCGCTTTGGGGTGCACGAGCGTGATATTTTTGACTTCGAGCGCGCACGCCTGCATATATCCGATCGCTTCTGCCATTCTTTCTGTCTTGTGCACGATATACAGCACGCCGCCCCACTTGAGCACGTCTGCCGCGCTCTTTATTATGCCGCGAAGGTCGCAACTGCTCTCGTGACGGGAGAGAGCGATCTCCTCCCTTTCGCGTTCCGCTCCGCTGCCCTTTCTGAAATAAGGCGGGTTGCATACGACGACGTTGACGCTCTCTTTGCCGAGCAGTTTTGCCGCGTCTGCAATATCGCCCTCCACGACCTCTATCCTGTCCGAGAGTCCATTGTGCTCTGCGTTTTTTCTCGCGAGATCGCACATTATCTTCTGCTTTTCGAGCGCGTATATCTTCGCGGCGTTCGTCTTTGCGGCGATGAGTACGGCGATTATACCGCTCCCCGTGCCGAAGTCTGCGACTACGTCGCCTTTTTTCACCTTGGCGAGATTGGCAAGCAGTACAGCGTCCGACGTAAAACAATACAGCGACGGATATTGCCACAGCTCAAGCCCTTTATATTCAAGATCGTCCAGCCTGAGTTCAGGCGCGTCGTTTTCGTTTTTCATACGGATATTATACCATTGCCGCCGCCGCGCCGTCAAAGATAATTTATTCTTCAAAATAATTGACAAAAGCAAATATTCAAACTATAATAATTAAGCAATCGGGACAACCGATACCAATGCACCATTAGCTCAACTGGATAGAGCGTCGGTCTACGGAACCGAAGGTTAGGGATTCGAACTCCTTATGGTGCGCCAACCAAAAAGGCACGCAAAAACTTGCGTGTCTTTTTGTGTTGTCTGCACACATAAGGAGTTCTTGAATCCCTTGCGCAAAGCGTAGCGTGCGCCGGGATTCGGCGGCGTTTACGCCGCTTTCGCGGTTGGCAGTAATCCCCAACCTGCGCAACGACTCGCTGAGCGAATACTCCTGTGCGGTCGCGAGCGACTGCCAAAATCAGCTTCGCTTAATGCTACCTGTTGCGCCCTGCGTCAGCCGACTCATGCTCCCGCCACGCGGGGTCGCGAGCGACTGCCAAAATCAGCTTCGCTTAATGCTACCTGTTGCGCCCTGCGTCAGCCGACTCATGCTCCCCGTCACACGGGGTCGCGGGGCGACTGCCGAGATCGGCTTCGCGTAACGCAACGTTTGCCTAACGCTCAAGCCCTTTCCTACTAAACAACTTTGCGTTCCGTAGCAATATGCCCGAAGCGCGACAGCTCATATATGCCGCAGGTCACATATGATTTTAATACTATGCATATTGATTTTACCTTGCACTTTTGCTATTATTAAATCAGTCAATCACTTGCGAGGATGATATGAATATCAAAAAAAGCATCGAAAAACTCATCAAGAAGATTTCCGACCGTTTCACGGGCAACGGACTTATGCAGGAAGAAAACGTAGCTGTCGGCGACAGGTATGTGACGCCGGGCATCGGCGAACTGATACGGCAGGCGGGCGCGGACGGCATAGTTCTTCTGAAAAACGACGGGGTGTTGCCGCTCGAGAACGCGGTCAGGGTCGCGGTGTTCGGCAGATGTCAGATAAACTGGTTTTACGTCGGTTACGGAAGCGGCGGCAACGTCAACGCACCTTATAAGATCAATTTTAAAGAAGCCGCCGAGCGCGCAGAAAAAGAAGGCTGTATCACGCTCGACAAGGACGTCTCCTCTTTCTATGCAAGATGGTGCGCAAAGCCCGACAACGAACCGAACGACGGCTGGTGGGGTCATTGGCCGATGTGCTATCCCGAGGCGAAGATCCCCTCTGAACTTATCGACAAAGCGGCGGCGAAAAACGACGTAGCGGTGGTGATAATCGGGCGCGCGGCGGGCGAGGACAGAGAAAACACGCTTGAAAAAGGCAGTTACTATCTGACCGACGACGAGACAACTCTGCTCGACGCGGTGACCTCGAAGTTCACCAAGACGGTCGCGGTCATAGACGCGGGCAACGTGATGGATCTGTCCTGGACGCAGAAATACGGAGACAAGCTGAGCGCGCTCGTATACGCATGGCAGGGCGGCATGGAGAGCGGCAACGCGGTCGTAGACGTACTGACGGGCAAGGTCGACCCGTCGGGCAGGCTGACGGACACTATAGCGAAAGAATACGCGGACTACCCTTCTGCGGCGACGTTCGGCGGGCTTGAGTTCAACGAGTACAAAGAGGACGTTTACGTAGGTTACCGCTACTTCGAGACCTTTGAGAAAGACAGAGTCCTCTACCCGTTCGGTTTCGGGCTTTCGTACACGGATTTCTCGATACAGGTCGATAATTTCAAAAAGACGGAAAACGGAATCGCCGTGACCGTCACCGTTAAAAATACGGGCAAACGCAGCGGGCGCGAGGTCGTGCAGCTCTACGCAAGCGCACCGCAGGGCAAACTGGGAAAACCGTCGAGAGTCCTTGTCGCCTTTGCCAAGACGGGACTTCTCGGTGCAGGCGAAAGCGAAAGTCTGACTCTTGAGTGCGACGACTACGCTTACTCCTCGTACGATGACGGCGGATATACGGGCAATGCGCATTCCTACCTGCTCGAAAAGGGCAAGTACTCTTTCTACGTCGGCGACAACGTGCGCGCACAAACGCTTGCGGGAAGCTATACTCTCGACGCGGACATGGTGCTTTGCACCCATCTGCCCGTCTGCAAAGTAAAAGATCCTTTCAAGAGATTGAAAGCGACAGAAAAGGACGGCTCGATCACGCAAACCTACGAAAGCGTACCCGTAGCCGATTACGATCTAAAAAAACGTATACTCGGCAGTCTCCCGAAAGCCGTCCCGCAAAAGCCTTACAACGGCGAAAACTTTCAGGACGTCATCGACGGCAAGTTGCCATTCGACGACTTTATCGCCGTACTCGACAACGAAGAACTTCAGGCTCTGACGAGAGGCTACGGCTGCATGAACGCTCCTCAGGGCGTGTCGGGCAATGCGGGCGCTTACGGCGGCATAATAAAATCGCTTGAACAGAAAGGCGTGCGCCCGATAATAACGACGGACGGCCCCGCAGGGATAAGGATAGGCTATTACAACGCTCTGCTCCCGTGCGGCACGGCTCTCGCGTGCACCTGGGATCCCGACCTCGTCGAAAGTCTGTATCAGAAGGTCGGCGACGAGATGATACATTACAATACGGACGTACTGCTCGGCGCAGGTCTCAATATCCACCGCAATCCGCTGTGCGGAAGAAATTTCGAGTATTACTCCGAAGATCCGCTTATCAGCGGCAAGTTGGCGGCGGCGTTCACCAAGGGCGTGCAGAGCCGCGGCAAGGCGGCGTGCCCCAAGCATTTCGCCTGCAACAATCAGGAAGTAAAACGCAACGTAAACGACAGCCGCGTGTCCGAACGCGCGCTCCGCGAGATATATCTCAAGGGCTTCGAGATCTGCGTAAAGACGAGCGACCCGATCAACATAATGACGTCGTACAACAAGATAAACGGCGTCTGGTGTCACTACAATTTCGACACGGTCTCCGTCGTGCTCCGCGGAGAATGGGGCTTTAACGGCACGGTCATCACCGACTGGTGGATGAGAAAAAGCGCAAGCCCTGAATTTCCCAAGATATACGACAACGCGTACAGAATACGCTCGCGCGTCGACGTACTGATGCCGGGCACGATAACCTACTCGGTGAAAGGCTACAAAAAATACAAAGATCTGATAAAGTCGATAGGAAAAGACGGTTGCATCACGCTCGGAGAGATGCAGGAAGCGGCGAAAAACGCTCTGAAAACGCAGATAAGACTGGACAAAAGAAGTAACGGATAAGATGACCCGAAAATCTTCACAACGGTATACTGCTAAGCGCGGTTTTTGGATCGCAAAATGCCGCGCTTATCTGTTGACAGAAAAATCCGCTTGCCGAATGCAAGCGGATTTTTCTGTATCCTGCAATAAACTGCCTGCCGCAAAAGGGCGCCGTCGACGCCAGAAATTCGCAGAAACATTCGCGGCAAGCAGCCTGAAAGTTGGCGGATTATAACCCTTCTTCCTCCGCCTGAAGTTTTCTGAAAAGCTCTCAGCCTGTTAAAAAAATAAAATACAATATTTTTCTCACGATAAACGCTTACTGATAATAAAACAACCGATTACCTTCAAAACTATAACGCTGAACGTTGACAAGCCATTATCTGTCGGCATTATGCCAAAGTGCCAAGACGCTTTTCAAGGATTTTTTCAGATTTTTATGAAGTTGGTAAGATTCGCCCTGTCGATAGCGATCTGAAGCGACGCTATCGTATCGCGGAGCTTACGCAGCTCCTTTTTTGCGACGTTGACGTCGTAAGCGCAATCGGTATATTCTACGACTCCGTTATACGTGATACGTCTTTCTGTCTGTCTTTGTCCGGCGAGACGTTCCGCCTGCGCCTTTGCGTTCTGAAGCTGCGCGAGATAAACGAGCGCTTCCCCGATCGTGCATCCGAAAGGCTCGACGGGAACGATACAATTCGCCTTTGCGAGTTTGTGCTTTATGCTCCCTATGCGTCCGTCAATGTCTCTTATTTCGTCGTGAAGCAAGATATAGTCGTAGTCAGACTTTATCTTCTCCTCGCCTTCTTTATAAGACACGCGGCAATACTTGTTTTCGTACCCGATAAGTTGCTCTTTTTCTGCTTCCAGTTCTTTGACTTTCTTCATTGCCTGTGCGAGACAGACGACTTCGCCGCGGCAGTTTTTCGAGTCTTCGGGATCGTCGGTCTCGTCCCACCAGAAGTCGTCTCTGTCGTCTATCGACGCCATGTATTCGTTATAGGTAACGGGGGTAAGATGCTCTCTTACGATTTCCGGCAAAGCAACGTATTGCTCCATTGTCAATTGCGCCCTCACACTGTGGGGCAAAGCGCCGTACATGATTTTTATGAGTTTTTCGTCCATGTCTTCTGATCTCCTTTTCTTTTTTCGAGACCATTGTCGCATAAATTCACACGCTTGTAAATTGGCAATATCAATTATATTTTTGACCACTTTTGTTAATCGAAAATTGTTGTAAATTTGCTATTTATTAAATATAATTGACGATTTATAGATTAATTTCGACTTGATTATGACCACTTTTTATGGTATAATATTGAAAATCCTTGATTATCGGGAGCGAGGTTATGACCGAAAAGATCAAAATAAACGTCACAAAATCCGTCGCGGCGATCCTTGCAAAAGATGCCGAAGCGTTTGAGTTTTTCAAGACGGACGGCACTACTTTCAACAAAAACGCCTTGTACACGAGGATCATCGTAAACTACCACAACGCTTTCCGCGCAAAAGAAGCGGAGCTGTGCGGCTACCTCAGAAAAAAGCTCTCTCAATGCAAACTTTCAAAAGCCGACCTCGACAGGCTGTGTTATGAAGTATCCTCTCACCTGAACAAACGCGAAGCGGGAGCGAACAATGAAAAATTCGACTGTCCTCTCTCTCTGAAGCCGACAAAAGAATCAGAGCATATCATCGAATACATAGACAATTTTCTGCTCGGCGGAGGCACGCTCTCCGAATATTTCCGCAATATGTTCACGTCATACGCTTCTCTGCCGCAGGACGAAAGAGAAAAAATCGTCTTTCAGCCGCAGTACAGAGCTTTGACAGAAGCGATCGCGCAATCGAAAAAGGTTTTCCTGACCCTTTCGCGCGGCGGAAAAACGATCGAAGTGTCGCCTTATGCGCTTTCCGAGTCGAAAGAAGAACTGCACGTATATCTTCTCTCGGTCAGGAACGGCGAATGTTTTCCTCTCAGACTTTCAAGGATAATTTCGGTGACGACGCTGCCCGCTTCCGCGACTTTTTCTCAGGATCAGAAAGACGCGTTTTGCAAAATGATCACGTACGGTCCTCAATTCCGTTGCGGCAAGCACGAGGGGGAAACAAAGATCCGCCTTACGGCTCTGGGCGTCGAGCTTTTCAAAAAAATGTACGTACACCGTCCCATGCCGACAAAAACGGAAGGGCAGGATTATTATTTCCAATGCTCTTACGCCCAGATAAGGCAATATTTTACCCGTTTCGGGAAAGAGGCGCACGTGCTCTATCCTGCGTCCACCCGCCGCTATATGATGGATTTTCACCGCAGCGCGGTCAAGCAATACTACGAAAAACGCGAATAAGATCGATCGCAACAAAAAAAGCGCTTTTCAGCGCTTTTTCTATTTCTCGGGCGTCTTATCAATAAGCTGTTATCTGCCTGTATATGATCTTCACGTCAGACGGGACGACCGTCCTCGTGCCGTCCTCCGCGACTTTTATCTCCGAAGTCAGCATCTTGACGATATTTGCCGCCTCCTCTTTTTCGCTGGACAGGAAATTGTCGCTTGAAATCTCGGCAAAAACGTTGTCGAAAGACATCGTATTGATATATGCTATGCGCACCTCGAAGCCCATCGCCTTTGCGTTTTGTCTGAACTCCGCGATATAAGTCGCGTAGTAGCGGTTGATCTCCATCCACTCGTCGTGCGTTGCCTTACCGTAGATCTTTATAAAAAGAATGTTGTTCATAATTTCCTTCTCCTTGTTTGGTAATTATATTTTAGCATAACACAAAGAAAATTACAATATGCAAAAAAATGCGGATTTCGATACTTTACACCGTCCCGTGTATCATATCTGCAGACCTATTTACAATACCATAATATTATGTTATTATAATATAAAGAGCAAGCCACATCATCTTGTCTTTCAGCGCTCTTTAACACCCGTCACCCGACCTTCAGCGGCGCGGGTAAAAGGCATAAGGAGGTTTGTATGAAAAAACTCATCACTGTTGCGCTTGCGATCGCACTTGCCGCGTGTATCGTCACGGGCATTGTCGCATGCGATACAAAATCCGAAACCGTACGCTTGCTTCTGATACAAAGCAGCGACGGCGATTACAGCGACTATAATCTCGGCGATTTCTATTATAAAAAATCTGCCGACGAAAGCGGAGCTTACCCCGACCTCGGCGTCGTCAGCTTCAAGGTTCAATACGAGGACGGCTCGTTTTCTTCGCTCGCCGCCGACGACCCGGAACTTAAAGTCGTCGAGATCAACAAGGACGGCGTAAAAGTGGAAAGCGCTCCCGTGCTTTACGACGTGGGCGTATGGACTTACGTTTACGAATACAAGGGCGCGAAGGCAACCGTGTATTTCAATATAATGCCCGCGTCCAACGCCGAGTATCAGATCACAGGGCTTCCCTCCTCATGGGAATACAGCGCGATACCCTCTCTGACCGAGACAATATCGGTCAGCGGATACGCCGACCCGCTCGTATATTTCGGCGAAGACTCGAACGCGTTTATATATTACATTCAGGCAGACGTGTTCGAAGAAAATTTCACAGGCGTTACGATGGACGAAAATAAGCTGTACGAGCTCGAAGTCGCTTCATCGATGTATTATCCTTTCAGCGATGACGGAAGTCCCTATCCGATATTTATAAATGCCGGAGAATACTATTTCTACCTGAAGTTGTCTGCCTCGGGCAATTATGCTGCACAGCTCACCAATCCGCAAAAGGTCACCGTCGAAAAGGAGACCCTCGACATCGGCTCTCTGCCCACGCTCGAAACGTCTTATAAGTTCTACTCATACAACGGTCCCGGCAACGCGAAGATCTCCGAAATATTAATACCTCCTTATTATTCATTCTCCGTAACCAACAAGGGCGGAATTGCGGTGCAACTCAACACGTCGGACTGGATGAATCCCGATGACGAGATAAGCGTCGGTACGCCTGACAAAAAATATAGGATCGCTCTCATGCCCGATGGCGGTTTAGACAACTATAATGCCGACAATCTTTATATTGAATGCACGGTTACCGCAACGGCAGGCTATGTTCAGAGCAACTACGACACCTTCTCGTTCGACGACGCGGAGCAGCTCGTCGTCAACAGAGAGGTACAACTCAACGAATGTACTCAAAAGGGGCTCAAGTTCTTCACCGCGCTCGGACTGAGCAACAACGACGCCCTTCTCGAATCTTATTTTAAAATGGTCGACGTCTTTGACGAAAACGGCAACAAACTGCCTGTATACGCAGAAAACTCGGACACGCCTCTCTTTGCGGGAGACGACGGCGCGAGCGGCAAGGTCGTGAGAACGACCGACGGCAGCGTATACGATTACCGTATCGTTCTCAACGAAAATGCTATCGGAGATTATACTTTCACCGTATCTCTCATAGACGACGTCAACTTCCACTGGGGCACATCCGATAAAAACTACGGCGTAGAACCGATAACTCTCAACTACTCGGTGACCGAAAACGATCCCAACGGATATATGAACGTAATTACGAACAACGTCACGGACGGCACGATCAGCATAGAACTGTACGTTGACGAAGCGGCTTACGATCCCGGTCTGCTCGGCACGTTTACGATAACAAGAGACGAAAGTTACACTATCGACGAAAACGTCATATACTCCGACGAAAACGTCACGATAGACGCGGACAATGTTGAGGTGCGCGAAAGCGAAAAGGTCGGCGATCAGGTAAAGCTCTCGGTGACGCTGCCGGTGACGCTGCCGGACGACACGGATTTTCACTACCTGTGCCTTAGCATAACGATGCAAACTGCCGACACTTATGCCGACGTCAACGTATCTGCCTATGCTTATTTGCAGCGGTCTTGACGCAACCTGATAAAATGAATAAAAAACGGGGACTTATCTCCCCGTTTTTTTATTCCCCGTCGCACGCCGTGAATACCGCAAGTTTCGCAGGTTTTGCGGTTTTCGCGACATAAAGCGGCAAAACGTCCTGAAGGAAAATTCTGTAAAAAAATTTTTTTATTCGCCGCCATTTTTCCCGTTTTATCCCCCAATCGGCAGACTTTTGCAAATAGACGGCTTTTGAGACATATTTACCGCAGGTATAATCATTATTTATACACAGCTCGATTATTTGACATACGTGTTCATATATGTTATCGTAATTATCAGAATAAAGACAACGTCCGCGCAAGCGGTGCAAATCTGACTGCGACACACCCGTTTTTTTATACTTTTATACTCAGATCTGCCATTCTCATAAGGAGAAAAAATGAAATATACCGGCAAAAAATTTACCATTTCGGTCGGCGCGATGCCGTTTGCGACCGTAAGCAACACACGCTCTCAATTCCGCATTCTCGCCAATCTCGACAAAGAAGTCGACCCCGAGGTCCTGCAGAAAGCGGTCGATCTCGTCGTGCCCCGTTTCCCGATGTACACGGTCATAATCAGAAGAAGATGGCACGGGCTCAGGACGCTTCAGGTCGCGGATATGCACATAGACGTCGAGCCGTTTAACCCCCAACGCGAACACTATCACAGATATGCCAAAAAACCGCTTTTCAAGGTGATGTACGAAAAGAACATGATTTGCGTAGAGATGTATCACATACTTTCGGACGGCAACGGCGGAGTGGCGTTCCTCAACTGCCTGCTCGCGTGTTACTTTACCCTGCTCGGCGAAGAAGTGGATATGACGAATATACTCGACTGGCGCGACAAGGCGACCGACGAAGAATTCGAGGACGGCTATCTCAGATTTGCGGAAAACAAGAAGGGCAAGATCAACAACGCGAGAAGTTTCGGGCGCGCACAGTTCAAATTCAAGTATAAGATCATCAAAAACAGGGGCAACGTCTCGACGACCTACTCTTTCGACGTGTCTCAGCTTAAAGCCGCCGCCAAGGGATACGGGGCAAGCATACACGAATATCTCGCGGCTGCGCTGTGTCTGACCTTCCTGCGTTTCAGAGACGAACAGGGCAGCAAAAAGTGCATAAGACTGCAGATGCCGATAGATCTCAGAAAGCGCTTCCCCACCACGACTCTCACCAACTTCGTGGCGACGACGCAGTTCGAGACTTTCGGCGGCGACAAGACACAGCTGATATCGGAGATCAGAGATCACTTTGAGATCGCAACGCACGAGGACGAACTCAAATCTTTCCTCAACGACGGCAAGAACCTGATGCACCGCACTCTCAGATTTTTCCCGAGGTTTATCAGCGACTTCCTTGTCGACCTCGGAGACACTCTGCTCGGCGAGAGAATGAGCAACTCCTCTTTCAGCAATCTCGGGCTGGTCAAGAACAACCTCGCGAAAAACGGCGTGACAGACTACGAAGTCATAGGCGGCAACCCGATGTACGCGCCTTTCTATGTGACGACGATCAGCTTCAACGGGATATGCAACGTCTCGTTTTCGCGCCATATCGAGTCGGACGTCTTTGAAAAACGCTTCCTCGAGGAGCTTGCCAAAGACGGGATATCCTGCAAAAAGACTGTCGTCAGAAAGTAAATCGAGGTGACAAAAACCCCTCCCGTCTATCTGAGGGAGGGGTGATTTTTTTATATCGGCGACGTTTAAGCCGCGCGTTTTGATAACATTGATTTTTTGTACCCGTGTTTATAACACGTATTTTGATATGCTTTAAGCAAGATTGAGAAGTTCTGTTTCCTTTATCGAATAATCGCCGTAAGTCAGCTTGTTGTAGCAGGTCTCGTTGCAAGTCGTTTCCATTATATCCCTCGCCTTGCCGGTATACGATTCCGTTCTGTACCAGGCGACGAACTTCATCTTGCCGTCTATCTCTCTGACCGCGACGTCTATCCTGGTATTCTCCATGCTGTAAGTATCCTCGGGCGCAGACATATTGGCGGTGTATTCCGCAAGAAGCTGAGGCTGATATTTTTTCAGCGCATCCTTGCTGCAGTCAATCGTCAGAGTGAAATAATAATTGCCGTTTGCCGCATACACTCCGTCGTTGTGCTCTTTGGCAAGACACGCCCTGTCGCTGAGATCGTAAACCGTCCATCTCCTGACGAGAAAAGCGTTTTCGCTCTGCACGTCGCCGTCGAACGGCACATACTCGCCCCACTCGGCCACCTTGAACTTTTCTTCTCCGAAATCGAGGTGCTTTTTGTCAGAAGTCGTGACGATATAAGCGTTGCTTCCGTCGTAATAATACATTTTGGCAGAAGTCATATTGGCAGTCACGCCTTCGCCCTGCGTGATCTCGAAATTGTGGATCTTGTCGCCGTCCTTTTTGCGCGTGGTCTGCATTATGCGCGAACCCATATGCCCGAGGTACCTGGACGATACCGAAAAATTGAGGGTCTCCTCTCTCAGATATCCGTCGTCGGTCAGCCAGTTGGCATACGCCTCGCAAAACAGTTCGAAAGCGCTCATGCCTTCGACAAGCAGATTTGCGTCAGACGTGCCGAGATACTCGTCGTCCGTCTTTACTTCTTTTGCCTTTGATTTGCAAGCCGCGATCCATACGCAGGCGAATATCGTCAGCATAATTATTGCAAAAACGCTGCGTGTTTTCTTCATGTTTCAGATTGCCTTCCGTAGTGTTTTTTTGCTTTTCACCGCGCCCGCGCGACATGCGCCCGGACAATGCGCCGTGAGTTTATTCTATCGTCACGTATTCGTGCCGTACGCTCCTCGTCTCGCCGACGGTGAACACTGTGCCGCCGTTCACGTCGTCGTTTGCATAGCACCTGTCGCCCGTCTTGAGCGCGTAGGTCAGCCTTACTCCCTTGTAGATCAGCGAATAGTCGTTGACGTGGTCGTGTCCCGCGAATACGAATTTCGTGCTCCCTTCCTCGAGTATCGCGTCGAACATTCCGCTGTTCTTCTTGCTGCAACAGACGTCCTCGCGCATCGCCCCGAAGAAGCCGTATTCCTCGCTCTTGCCGTCGATCAGATAATCGCAGTAAGCATAATAGTATTCGGGCAGAGCGATGTGTATGAACAGCGCCGATTCCGGAGCAGGCGCGCCCTTGCCCTCGTTGTATGCCGCCGCGCCTTGCACGCACCAGCGGTACCAGTCGACCTGCTCGGGTTGTATGTATGCGTAGTCGTGCCCGATCTGCCTCCGGATGAGATTTCCTTCCCCGTCTCTTTTCAGCTCGAAGTTGTCGTCAAGTTCCCAGCCGTACAGCTTGTCCGACTCCGCCATATCGTCAAAGTCGCCCGACGAGCCGCTGTCCATCATTATCAGAGACTCGACGATCACGTCGCCTTCCATGATGTTGATCACATAATTGCCCACGCCGCCGATATTTCCCGGCCCTTTGCTGAACAGACAGTATTCTGCCGCCGCGTACTTCTCCGCCGCCGCGTTCAGATCCACGTTGCCTTCGCCGTCGTGATTGCCGTTGACTGGCGCCCACGGGACTTTAAAAGAATCCATAAACTCTATCAGATCGTCAAGAGAATATTTTACAAAAGGCGCCCATATCTGATCGCCCGTCATCGTGATCAGATCGGGTTTTACGCGCTCGACCAGCTCCGTTATCGTCTGCTCGGTATACTTGCGCCCGTTGGCAACATCGAGAAAATCGTTGTACTGTATGTCGGTGAGATTGAGTATAACAAAATCCTCTCCCGGAGTTTTCTGCAACTGCACGGTACCGTTTATGTCATATTCCATATCTGCCTCCCACACTTCGGCGCTCGGCGTGCCCTTTTCCATGCTTAGCGCAAATGCCGCCGCGAAAGATCCCACCGCAACAAAGATCACCGCAAGTATTATGATGAGGATCTTCAGTCCTTTGTTCTTTTTCATACACACACCCCACGGACGCCCCGCCGCGTCGGACCCGACAGTCGCAAACGCGCGCCCTCGTCCTTTCTTGTGACAAAATCCGCCGCAAGACCTCATTTTTTTTATTCTAACATAAATCACGCGCATATTCAAGCGAGAATACACCTGCATTTTGCCTTCGCCGCCTTCTCCGCTCCGTACCCCTGCCGCGCATTGGGCTTTTCGCACCGCCTCCGACTAATTTTTTTAATTACCCCCGCAAAAATCCTTGCCAACCCCCGCCGTCTTGTGTTATAATCGCATTACTCGCGTGGAGGCATAGCCCAGTTGGTTAGAGCGCATGCTTGACATGCATGAGGTCACAGGTTCAAGTCCTGTTGTCTCCACCACTTTATAAAATAGCTTTGAAAACGGCACGAATTGAGAGAAAACGGCGATTTCAGAGCTCTTTTTTTTTGCGTTTTTTGGCAAATTTGTGTCAGGATTTGTGTAAACCGTTTTTGATCGCGACGTTCTCGAGCTCGAACTCTTTGTTTATATTTATATAATAGCTCAGAGTGGTATTTATCGACGAGTGACCAAGCCAGAGCGCGGTCTGCTTTGAGGAGATCCGCGCTTCCTCGCAGCGAGTGGCGAACGTGTGCCGAAGGCAATACATATTTTTCGTTATCCCCGCAGCTTTGCAGATCTCTGCATATTCCCGGACAGCGGTATGCTTGTTAACCTTGCCCAGGATCGGGATCTCTGAAGATCCTCTATGCCTGCCCGCAAAATCTTTGAACTCTGAAAAGATCGGAACGCGTCGTACCTTATCCGTCTTGGTGGGCACGAGCTGACCGTAGTCGTCCAGAGAGTGTCTGACTTCGATGTAGTCTTCGTGAATATCGCACGGTGCGAGCGCTTTCGCCTCTGAGGTTCGCAAACCTTCATAAAGCATGAGCCAGAAAATTACGGCGCAGTCATAGTCCTTTGCGATTTCAACAAAGCGTCTCTCCTCGTCTCTTGTAAAAGCCTGGCGCTCCTTTGATTTATACTTAGGCGGCAAGATCTTCTCCATGGGATTGACCTTGATGAGGTCACGACGAAGCGCCGTCCTGAAGATCATGGAGAGGATCAGGAAGACAGCTCGGCGTATCTTCATCGACGAAATTGATAATATGGTCGAGCGGATCGTGTCTGCAGATAACTTGCTCAACTCAGTCTGAGCGAGACTGCTGAGATGATTTTTGAAGACATTGTCGTAAAATCGAATTGTACTATCCTTACACTCCGGCTCTTTCTCTTCTCTAAGCCAGATCAAAAAGAACTTGCCGAGCGTATAGCTGGGCGACGCGGAACGTCGCGACCCGGATTTACCTTTGAAAGCGGCATCGATTAAAACTTTGCTGTTGCAAAATGTCCTTAACTTGTCATAACACTCTTGTTGAGTACGTCCGTAAATATCGTGATAAAAACAATTTTTGAATTTGTATCGAGCGTACCACCTCCCGTCAAGACGTTGCTTGATTTTGATTTTTTGATATTGCATAGAATCCTCCTTTTGATCGGGATCCCTTGAGCGCGATAAAAAATCATCTTCTTTTGCTTGCTGATATGCGAGATAGCAGCTTAGTTTAATGGCAAGCTCGTCAAGAGTCTTAACAAGCTGATTCAAAAAGTCTTTAGTTTCTTCGTCCAACATAAAATATTGATTTTAATTCATATAAAATTTTTTGACCATCTTTATCGTAGAGTAGGCACACAAGACAAATAATATGAAGATTTAAAATTTTCTGGCGGCACATGCAGCGGCTTATATAAAAATGTGCAAAATGTTTTGACAATACCGCGGGTTTATGATAATATTATCGTTGCAATAAACGCTGACGGAGCTTTGACCGATGGAGAAATACCCAAGAGGTCGAAGGGGCTCCCCTGCTAAGGGAGTAGTACGGGATACCGTAGCGAGGGTTCAAATCCCTCTTTCTCCGCCACAGCAAAGCTCAATGCGTTTTGCATAAGATATGCTCTGAAAAAGGTACTTTCAGGGCATATTTTTTTGCGTTTTTCGGAAATTTCGGGGAAATTTGTGTCAGGATTTGTGTCAACCGTTTTTGATTGCGACGTTTTCGCGCTCGAACTCTTTGTTTATATTTATATAATAGCTCAGAGTGGTGTTTATTGACGGGTCGGTAGCCAATGAGCCGCCCTGCATCGTCTCAGCGGGTTGCCGTCCCGACTTCGTGACACCGAAATTGAGTGCGTTCAAAGCAATATACCGATAAAACGATCAAATCTCTTTTGAAAGTATGCGCGGTTTGAGGAAATAAGGAAAGAAGAATCGAGTATATCGGCAAAACGCTCTCTTATTTTGCATGAAGTATCCGCGTTTCGTGACAGTTCCTCAGATATTTCCGACACGTAAAGTTCAGTCGCGTTCCGACAGGGATCACTCCTGTGTCTGCGGGCTTTCGGGTGCGCCGACTTCCGCTTTAGCCGCGTTTTCGGCGACGATCATGTCCTCGAACTTCTCTTTCGCAAGGATCCTCAAAAACCCTTTTTCGCCTCTCTCTTTACGCTCTTTGACGTCATTTGCGATAAACTCCTTCTTCCTCGCGCGGAACGCCTTGTATTCCCCGATCAAAGTCTTTCTCCGCTCTGCGACTTCTCTGTCAAGTCTTGCCTTCCTGTCCGCCCTGAGCTCTTTGATCGCCGCATTCGTTTCCTTCTCAGACTTGCCGGCTGCGAGCATTTCAATGCGTTTGTCCGCAAGAGACCGTTTAAACTCCTCTTTTTCTCTGACCGCCTCGAGCCGTTTTTCCTCAGCGAGTCTTTTCTGCTCCTCGACCTTGCGGTTTTCGGCTTCGTGCTCGCGTTCCGTTTTCACGAGATATTCTTCATACAGCGCGCGGATCTCGTCGTCTGTCAGTCCCTCGCACGCCTCTCTGCCGCAGAACTTCTTGTATTCGAGCCTTTCTCTGATCGCAACCATATCCGCCGCCTTGAGATTGCAGAATATATACGGCAGAGCCGACAGCGCGCCCGCGATCATCGCGACGATGACTACCCACTGGATTATCGGCTCTCTGACCGCGTCCTGCGTGAGTATCGAATAATCGGTGATGCCAGTGGTCTCGTCGGCGACAAGCCCGAAGCTCTCGTATATCATCGAGAAAGTCACCGTGGAGAGTATCGTGCCGACCGTGGTGATCATCAGCATGAAATTCTGCGCAAAACCCTCGAGGCGCGTGCCGTACTTGTCCTGATGATAGTCAAGTCCGTCTGAGAGTATGCTCGTCTGCATGATGTACTGCGGACCCGAAGCGAAGTTGTAGAAAAACAGCGCGATGACGAAGAATACGAAGCCGTTCCTGAACGTGAACAACATAAGTAACGCCGCCGCGCAGTTGAGCGCGTGCGCGAAAAACGCGGAATATTTCGCCCCCATCTTCTTTATCAGCAGAGGCGCGAGGATTATGCCGGGCGTAAACCCGAACGATACAATGCTCTGCACGATGCCGAGAGCCGCCGAGTTGCCGAGCTGATAGGTGCAGACCCATGCGAGCAACACTCCTATGCCTCCCTTGAAGCCTTCGAAAAACTTGGACAGAGAGACTATCCAGAAATATCTGCTTTTGCTTATCTCTTTGAGCCCTTTGAAAAACGGGAGTTCTTCCTTTTTCTGCCTCTCCTGCAAAAGCGTGCGCTCGCGAGTGCCCGTCATAACAAGAAGCCCGGTGAGGAACCCCGCGACCGCGAATATCGGAAAGAATATCCTGTACGTCAGTATGTTCGTCATACAGTCCTTGCCGAGAAAAAGTCCCGCAAGCGACGGGAGCAGGAGCTGTACAAGACTGGGTCCCAGATTGGCGACAAACTCGGATATGCTGAGTATCTTGGTGCGCTCGTATGAATTGGGCGTTATTATCTGCGACACGCCCATATACGCGCTGTTGTAGAGCGGCTGAGCAATAGTGACGAGATTTATCAGTACACCTACGACCACGACCTTGACCACGGTCGGCGCGTCGAGCGGAATGAACGCCATGCCGATTATGCCTATCGTCGTCGGAATGCCCGCCCACAACACGTACGGGCGGAATTTGCCTATCCTCGTGTGCGTATTGTCCACCATCATGCTTATGAACGGCGTTTTGATCACGCTTATCACGTTGGTTATCACAGTGAGAATGATGAAATGCCTCGGGCTGAGCCCGTAAACGGAGCCGAACAGCAGACACGTGGATGCGAGCGTCATATAAGACAGCAACGACCCGAGAGTCTTGATACCCATGCCGCCTACGCAGAAATTGAAAATTTCTTTATACGAAACGTATTCGTGTTTTCTCGGTCTTTCCCAATAGCTGCGCAAGTCGTACCATACGTTTGAAATTTTCCCCATAATGCTTTCCCCTTTTCATCGCGCCGCCCGCGCGGCACCGATATTATAGTAACACATCGCAAGGAAATAAAAAAGACCGTCCGAGATTTTTACGGAAATTTTTTTTAAATTTTGCCGATCGCCGCCCGAATCCGTCGGTAAAGTGCCGTCACTCCGTCCGCTGACGCGACGCGTCGCTTGCGCTGAGTCTAACCTCGGGAAGGACTATCGCCGTCTCCTTGTCGTCGTCTTTGCCTTTCTTTTTTTAATATTTTACCCATATGTAGGTTTACAGTACAATTGTTACAAAGTCATGATGTTAACGAAAGAGGAGGTAGGAGCAAAGCAAGGCGGCGTTTAAGTGAAAGAAAGCAGTCTGCCTCCCCCGAGGGGGAGGCGCGCGAAATTGGGCAAAAAAAGTA
>CASDWJ010000024.1 GCA_949284695.1 uncultured Christensenella sp.
CTACCTGTTTACTTCCTGAACTTTTTCTTCAGCTTGGATATCAGACCGTCCTGATCTTCGTCTTCTGATTTTTCCGTGCCCGTGTTTGTTTTATCACAAGTATCGTCCACACCGAACACCGCAGGCGCTTCGTCTGCTTCATCCTTTTTGTCTTTATCGTCCTGCACGGGCGAATCTTCCCGTTCGCTTTTTTCCTGCGCGTTGTCGGCTTCTTTTGACCCTTCGCTCTTTTCTTCGTCTTCGGCGCGCTTCTCGCCGTCGGCTTTTTCCTCTTTGTTTCCGTCGCCGTCGCTTTTCTCTTTTACGGTCGAAGGCTCCGCGTTTTTCTCTTTACCCTCGCCGCCTTTTTCCTCGGCGACGTCGGCGGGATTTTCGTCCGACTTCTCCGCTTCGGGCTTCTCGTCGGCGGGTTTTTCCGGCTCTGTCTTTTCTTCCGTCTTTGCGGCTTCGGCTTTTCCGTCGGCGGGTTTTTCTTCCGGTTTCTCCGCTTCGGCTTTTCCGTCGGCGGGTTTTTCTTCCGGTTTTTCCTCTTTCGCCTTGTCGGGATCTTTGTCCTCCTCGGGCGCCTCTTTTTCCTGCGGGTCGCGTTTCTCCGCCTTGTCCTTCCCCTTCTTCACGTCGGCTTTGCCGCCCTTTTCTTCCTGCGGCTCTCCCGTATCCAAAGGATTTTTGGAGAGCTTTTCTTCTCTCTTGTATACCGGTCCGATGATATAGAAGTCGGGATCGACGAGCACGGCGACGCTGCAGTCGTCCGCCGATTGCGAATAATCCGCGAGCACTCTGAGCAGATCGTCTTTTATCACCTTTTGTGTTTTCTCTGCGTCGTCGCTTTCGGCAATGACTTTGAAAATCTTTTCGGTGCCTCCGGTCAGGAATTTTTTGTCTCCCTGCCTGCCGACGAGCGCGCTTACGCCGTCCGACATGAGTATGAATCCGCCGAATCTCTCGCCGTAATATTTCCTAAGCAAAAAATGCTTGTCTATTTCAAAATCTTTTTTGGCTTCCGAGAGATAGAACACCGTCCACGGATACCAGGTCGCGTTTTCAAGCCCCTCGAACTTGGGCTCCTCCATAAGTATCCTCAGAGCGCCTTCGTCTATCGCGCCGACGATGCCGTCGCCTACCATGCCGGCGATCACTTTTTCTCCCTTCACCGCAACGAAAAGAGCGGTCGCGTCAAGGCTGTCCATAGCGGCGCAAAGCTCGCGTCCTTTTACGTTCTTCCCGAAAAGCTCCTCGTTTTCGTTGATCGTTGCCCTGAGTCCGTTGCATATCTCGGTCAACAGGGTCTTTCTGAGCGCGTCTTCGTCCGTCGTCCAGAATTCGTCAAAACGCGCAGTAAACAGTTCCGCGACGATCTCCACCGTCTTTGCAGAACCCATATGTGAATTTTTCGCGCTTCCGCAACCGTCGGAAACGACGGCGACGTAAACGCCGTTCTTGCATAAGCAAAGCGCCTTGTCCTGACAAGGCAACCCCAGCGAAACGTGCGCTTTGCCCACGTATTCGCCGTAGCCGAATTTCGTTATCATATATTACCTCTTGTGAGTTTTCCGTACGGGCAATCCTGCCCGTACGGAAGTTTGCGCTTGTTTTGTTTTACTGCACCCAGCCGATGGGATCTCCGCCTGTAGCGGCCGCCGCGATACTCATGCTCAGCCACTGGAAGAACTTCGCAAAGTCAGCGGGAGTCTTGACCGTCATGACCTCGCGAACGGAAAGTCTGCTCATAACGGCTTCGGAATAGTCGTCGCCGATACCGACCGAGAACACGGTGAGCTTTCTGCTTTTCTCCATTTCTCTTATCTTGTCGATATTGGAATTCAGCTCCGTCGTCTCCGCAGGGAAGCCGTCGGACATGACGACAAGCCACGGCTGATAGTACGGGGTGCCGTAATCCTTGTACTTCTGCTTTCTCTCGTCGAGTATGCGGAGCGCGATCGTAAGCGCTTCGCCCATGTTTGTTCCGCCTCTTGCGGTAAAATTGGGTTTGACCTTTCTGTCAACGGGCTCGAAGTCCTCCTCGAGCTGCGCCGTGCTTTCAAAAGTTACGATGGCTATTTCGCAAGCCGCCGCAGCCGTTTCGTCCGTTTTTACGGCTTCGTAAAACATTGCTACGCCCTCGTTCAGCTTGTCGATGCGATCCGACATAGAACCGCTGACGTCCAGACAAAGGCACACAGGCACTCTTTTTGCGGTGTTGGTTATGAGATCTCCGTCTCCGAATACTCCCTGATCGTACATAATTTTGCTTCTCCTTTTTTGTTTTTTATTTTTTTGCGGGTCTCCCCGCGCTTTATCTTTTGCGGGTCTCCCCGCGCTTTATCAGAACTCGTCCCAGGCGAGCAGGTCTGCGTACGAGAACTCCCTCTTACTGCCGTCTGCGAACTTGATGATCTCCTCGCCCGTTCTCGCAAAGAACTCTTTCATCTTTTCGAGCGAACTGATCTGTATCGGCTGATACACGGACATCCCGTCTATCAACCTGTTCGCCTTGCCGAAGATCTGCTCTGCTTCTCTGCCGTCGGCTATCTCGTAGGACACGGTGACTACGGTCAGCTTTTCATCTTCCGACATCCCTAACAATGCTTCCTTAGCCTTGACCACCTCGGGAGAATCCGCCTTGTCTGCGGAAGCGCCGTCCGTTATCACGAGAAGTATGGGTCTCCGACACGGCAGACCCGTTATTTTGCTCAGCTCCACTCTCCTGCGGATAAGCGCAAGGAGCGCCTCGATCCCGCCTGCGGGAGTTTCTCCGCCCGCTACGGACGAATACATCTTCGCGACGTCGGCGTCGGCGCAGCTGATAAGACCCTCTGCCCGCTCCCCGTTGAACGCACTGACCGCAACGACCACCGAAAGATCCGCCGCGGCGTTTTCTTCGAGCGATCTCATCAGCGAAATCATCGCGTCGAGGATATCTCTCCTCTTGTCGCCGTCGGCGACGTCAAGGCATACGCACACGGGCAATTTGCTTGACGTATCCGCATAATCCTCCGCGGAGGGAACTATCTTTTCTTCTTCCATATATCCTCCTTCCGTCATTTCCATTCAACGTAAATCTTTGCGCCGAAAACGAACGATCTGCCGGCGTCCGACCAAGTGGGATCGAACGCGTCGACAACGCTTTTCTTTGCCGCGGGGAAGGATATCGTCAGATCTTTTTTGATCCCGACGAACGCCTTGCCCTCGATCTTTTCTATATTCGTAAGCACAAGTCTTGTCAAAGACGTGCCCGAGAACGCCCCCTCTCCTATCTCCGCTATCATGTCTCCGTTGATAACGTCGGAAAGCGACTTGTCTCCGTTGAAAGCGTTCTTTCCTATCACGACTCTCTTTGTCGGGCTGTCGAACCTGACGGCGGTCAGAGCCGTAAGCTCCGAAAACGCGCCTTCGGGCACCGTCTCTCCGAAGAACTGCACCTGCCTTATCCTCGTTTTGGAATCGGGGAAAGTCATCCAGAGCGGAGCGTCGAGACGAGTGCACACGACCGTATCCACGCTTTTTGCCCCTTCAAAACATCTGTTGCCGAGCTTGGCGGTGGCGGTAAGCACGGGAGGATACTGAAGCGACACGCAGTCAGCGAACGCAAAATCCCCGCACTCCCCGGCGAGAAAGACCTGTGAGGAACCCACGCGGAGAGCCGTCAGACTGCGGCAGTCGGCGAACGCCCTCTCTCCTATCGACGATATCTCGCCGCCGAAAATCACGTTGACGAGCGATCTGCAACCGCTGAACGCCTGCGCCCCGATATTCTTGACATATCTGAACAGCGGCAACGTCTCCAGCAAGCTGCAATCCTTGAAACATTCTGTGGGAATTTCCGTGCCCGTGTAGGTCATACGCACTTCTTTCAGATTGACGCAGTTGCAGAACGCGTTGCTTTCCATCTTCGTGACCGTGCCGCTGATTATTATGCGTTCCACGCAGTCGCAATTGGCAAAAAATCCCGCGCGTATCACGCCGTCTCTGCAATCGGCATATATCGTGCGCATCGCCGGCAGCGACGCCGATAGCCTTTCGCCCGCCCTGCCGAGCATTGTCGCGGGCGCCGCGCCCGAACATGACACTCTGACCGTTTCCAGCTTTTTACAGCCGGCAAACGCTCCCGCCCCGACAGACTCTGCGTTGACGAGATCTGCTACTTTAAGATTTTTGCAATCTGCAAACGCCTGCGCTCCTATATGTCTGACCGACGGAAAACAAGCCGTGCTTGCTATCGCGGTATTCTTCATCGCCCCCGCGCCGACGTGGGTAACGCCGGGCGCGAACACGCTGTCGAGCATAGACGCGTTCTCGAACGCTCTGTCCTCGAGCGTCGTGACCGAAGGCGCCATATACGCTCTTTTCAGGTTCCTGCATCCGTTCATGGCGCCGACCCCTATCTTCGTGACCGTAGCGGGGACGATGACGGTTCTTACGTTCGCGTTGCCCGCAAGCGCCGCGCTTCCCACCTCAGTAACGCCGTAAGGCACTCTGACGTACGAACGCGTCGCGGCAAAAGAAGCGAGGACGGAGCCGTTCTTGTTGTAGTCTTTCTCCCTGTCTCTGACGCAACCAGCGCCGAAAGTCGGCTCGTAACCGCGAACCTTTGCATCGTCAGCGCTGACGGGATTGATAAACACCGCCTTTGCGCAACGTTTGCCCGCCGCAAGTGCGATCTCGGAAAAAATATGTGCGTAGACGTCGGCGGGAATGCCCGCGGCGTCGAGCTTGTCCGCTTCTGCGGCAAGCACTTCGGGAAGCACGTCGTCCGTCGCGCCGACGATTCTGTTTATAAAAGTCGGATCTGCTTCGAGCATAGCGGCAAGCTGAAAGCATTTGACGTAGTCGTCGCCGACGACGTATTTGCTGATCTCGCCGACGTCGATCTTCTTAGCCGCCAATCCTTTTCTCATCTCTTCAAAAAAACCCATTTTTCCCTCTCGTCGCGCGGAACGAGTCCGCACCCGCTATAATATACGCATCTCTTATATTCTACAACATGTTGTTGTACTTTGCAATATTCTTTTTTAAAAAACCGGGCGTCCGTCCGTTAAAACCGCATTTCTTCTCTGTCTACCCCTCTGTTTGCCTTATATATGCACCGTCTTTGTCGACGGACGCCCTTCTCCTTTTCTCTTGGTTATATGATATATCTGAAGATTATATTTGTCAATACTTTTCGTGTGCATAACTCAAGATTTTACCAGCGTTTTACATTGCGGGTATCAGCCCGGGCAATATGTGTTTTTTACGAAAACGTGCGGCGGCACGTAGTGCCGCCGCTTACAGCCGTACGATCTATTCGAACTGAGCGTTGTACAACTCGCTGTAAAAACCGCCTTTTGCGATCAGCTCCCCGTGCGTGCCGCGTTCGACTATGTCCCCGTCTTTCACGACGAGTATCAGATCCGCGTTCTTTATCGTCGACAGTCTGTGCGCGATCACGAAGCAGGTCTTGCCCCGCATAAGTCTGTCCATTGCGCCGCGGATAAGCAGTTCCGTGCGCGTATCGACGTTGGAAGTCGCCTCGTCAAGTATGAGCAGATGCGCGGGAGACAGCATAGCCCTCGCGATCGTCATCAGCTGTTTTTGTCCTTTGGACAGATTGGCTCCGCCGTCCGTGACGGGTGTGTCGTAGCCCTCGGGCAAAGCCTCGATGAAGTCGGCGATATTCGCCTCTTTCGCCGCCGCTTTTATCTCGTCCGCTGTCGCGCCGTCCTTGCCGTAACCTATGTTTTCGGCGATCGTGCCCTCAAAAAGCCAGGTGTCCTGAAGCACCATCGAAAACGCGGCGCGCAGGCTCTCTCTCGTATACTCCTTTATGTCCCTGCCGTCGAGCAGTATCACGCCGTCCTGCGGGTCGTAAAAGCGCATCAGCAGGTTGACGAGAGTGGTTTTTCCCGCGCCCGTAGGTCCGACGACAGCCACGGTCTGCCCCGCTTTCGCCTCGAACGACAGGTCTTTTATCACCGTCTTTCCGGGATCGTAGCCGAAGCGGACGTGCGAGAACGCGACGTCGCCAAGAGGGTCTCTCACCTCGTCGGTCGCGGTATCGTCCGCGCCCTCGGGTTTCTCGTCGAGCAGTCTGAAAACGCGTTCCGCCGCCGCGAGCGCGGACTGTATCTCGCTCATTATGTTGGCGTACTCGTTGATCGGACCCGAAAACTTTCTCGCGTACAGCAGAAAAGCGGAGATGTCGCCGAGCATTATCCTGCCGAACAGGTACATAAGACACCCCGCCGTGCTGATCAGCACCGTGCCGAGGTTGTTGACGAAGTTGACAGAAGGTCCGATCAGACTGCCGAAGTAGTCGGCGTCGTAATAGGCGTTGACCGCGTCGGTATTCTTCCCGTTGAATCTGCCGATCACCTGTTCCTCGACGCCGTACGCCTTTATCGTCCTGATACCCGAGATCATCTCCTCTGCGAAGCCGTTGAGCTGAGCGAGCTTGCCCGACCGCTTGCGGAACAGAGGTCTGACCGCCTTGCTCCTCTTGACCGTGATGAATACCGAAAGCGGTATCGTGATCACGAAAACGCACAGCAGAAGCGGCGATACCGCGACCATGCCGACGAACGCGCCTATCACGGTTATCACGCCCGTCGCCGCCTGAAGTATGTCGTTGGACAGCGACGCGTTGACCGTGTCTATATCGTAGGAAATGCGGTTGATGAGGTCTCCCGCCTGCATCTTGTCGAGATACCCCGCGGGCAGGGAGAGGATCTTGTCGAACACGTCTTTTCTCATGCTTTTGACTATCTTCTGGCTGAGTTTTATCATCAGCACGTTGAGCACGTAGCCCAGAACTCCCGACAGCACGTAAAACGCCGCCATAAGCGAGCAGTAAAATATCACCGCCTGATAATCCACGCCGGACACGACGTCTATCGCGTTGATCGCCTTGCCCGTCAGATAGGGTCCGAGAAGGGCGAACGAGTTACTGCCGAGCATGAGCAGAAACGCCGCTATCACGCTGTATTTATAGCGCATGAAATATTTTCCCAACCTGAGCGCGACGGCGCGGTTGTTTTTCTTCTTAGCGTCTGCCGTCATTCTCACCCCCTTCGTGCTGAGACTCGTATATACTGCGGTAAACGTCGCACGTCTTCATCAGCGTAGCGTCGTCGCCGAAGCCCGCCGCGCGCCCCTTGTCGAGCACGAGTATCTTGTCCGCCGCGCGCACGGAACTTATCCTCTGCGCTATCATTATCACCGTCGTATCGGGATATTCGCGCGCAAGCGTCGCCCTGAGCTGTGCGTCCGTCTTGTAGTCGAGCGCGCTCGACGAGTCGTCGAGCACGAGTATCTCGGGGTTGCCCGCAAGCGCCCTCGCGATCAGAAGTCTCTGCTTCTGCCCTCCGCTGAAGTTGGCTCCGCGCGCGGTCAGCATGCCGTCGTATCCGCCCTCGAGAGCTTGCACGAACTGCGCCGCTTTTGCGTTCTCCGCCGCCTTTTCCACGGCATGATCGGACAGGTCGCGCCCGAATTTTATATTGTCCTTTACGCTCGCCGCCATCAGGAAATCGTTCTGAAGCACGACTCCGAATTTACTGCGCAGCTCCTTTTCGTCATAACTCCTTACGTCGGCACCGTCCACAAACACGCGCCCCTTGTCGCAGTCGTAAAATCTGAGAAGAAGTGCGATCAACGTCGTTTTGCCGCTGCCCGTCGCGCCTATCACCCCGAGCGTCTCGCCCTTTTTCAGCTCGAAAGTTATCCCCTCGAGCGCGGGCGCGCCGTCGTACGAAAAAGTCACGTTCTCGAATTTCACGCTCCCCTTTTCTCCCGTATCTCCGACCGCGGGCTCCTTGTCGGGCAAGAGTTCTTCGGGCATATTGAGCACAGCGCATATACGCTTTGCCGAAGCCGCGCCCCTGCTGACGTTGACGAATATCCTGCTTATCGAGATGACCGCGTTGAGTATGATCGTGAAATACGACGTGAACGCGATGATCTGCCCGACCTTGGACAAACCCTCTCCCACGCGGTACGCGCCGACGAGCACTACGACCGTCATGCCGAGATTGAGCACGACGTTCATCAGCGGGTTGGACAGTCCCATCGTCACTCCCGCCCTCGTCTCTCTTTCTACCACTTCTGAATTTATCTTCCCGAAACTCTCCCTCTCCCTGTCGCCGCGCGAAAGCGCCTTTATCACCCTGATACCCGTATACGTGTCGCGCACTTTGCGCACCATGGCGTCTACGGCGCGTTGCAGGTCGGTATACAGCACGTTGCCGCGCGCGGATACGTAGATCACGACCGCCGTCAGGAAGGGGACGACCGCGAGAAGCACGAGCGCGAGCACGGGTTCTACGCTGAAAGTCAGCGCCACACCGCCTATCAGCAGTATGGGCACGCGCACCCCGAGCCTCTGCATCATTCCGAGCATATTGTGCACGTTATAGGTATCGGACGAAAGCCTCGACACGAGCGACGGCACGGTCACTTCGTCGGTCTGACGTGCGGACAGATACAGCGTGGTCGTGAAAAGGTCGGTGCGGATCGCCTCGGTCGTATCCCGCGCGACGCGCGATGCCATTCTGTTGGCTATCACGTTGCCGCTCCACGCTACGACCGCGAAAACGAGCATTGCCGCGCCCCAAAGAGAAAGCGCGGTCACGCTGCCCGTCGGCGCTACGTCGTCTATCATATATGCCATTATCATCGGCAAAAACAGCTCCGAGACCGTGCCGAGCGACTTTATCGTCAGCCCGACCGCCATACGTTTGCCGTGTACCGACAGATATCCGCCGAGACTTTTCATTTTGCGGAATCTCCCCTCCCGTCGTCTTTTTCTATTATCCTTCTCGCGTTGGCGGCTATTATCGCCGAATATTTCTTCACCGCTTCGCGCTCCCCGTCGGTCAGCCCTTCGAGAAGAAGTGCCTGCCATTCTTCGCTCACTCTGCGTATCGCTTCAAGCGCGCCGAAAGCCTTTTGCGTCGGATATACGAGCGTGTTCCTCTTGTCCGCGGGATCCGTGCTCCTCGTGATAAATCCCTTTTCTTCGAGCAGACCCAGTTGCCGCGCAACGTTGCTCTTGTGCACGAATATCAGCCTTGACAATCCCTCCTGCGTTATCCCGGGGTGCGCGCAGACGTTGACGATATATGAGTCCTGATAACTCCCCACGTCCGTACCCGCATACCTCGCCGTGCGGTAAAGGTTGCCGCACCTCCAGATCTCTCCCGTGTTTTTTACAAAATCCTGCATATCTCCTCCGTTCCGCCCGCTTTTTTTGCCGGTCGAGGCGCTTGGCGCGCGGTATCTGTTGTCGTATTATTTTTGTTGCGCACGCAACGGTTGCGGTCGCAACTATATTATACGCTATCCTTTGAGTTTTGTCAACGCCAACCATCGCCGCACGAACGAACGCCGCATTTTTATAATTAAGCGTTTTTTATTTGCCGTTTTTTTCGTGCATATCGCCGCCTGTTTGTATAATATTTTATGCTCGTTTGACATATAGCGCGCGTTGTTTTATAATATCCGTGTATTCTGAACTTATACTCGAATATTTTAAAATCTGGTCAAGGCGCGAAAAAGCGCAAAGGAGTGTTATGCTCAACGTCATTCCGCAGGTCAGATCCTGCAAAATTTACGGCGGCGACGTCGCTATGGAGAGACAGCCGAAGATCGAGTGTTGCGAAGAAGCCGAATTCTGCGACCCTCTTGCAAGAAGGCTCTTTCAGAACGTCTGCCCCTCTATCAAACCCGATTCCGAAAACGCAAACGTCACGGTATACTTCCTCAAGGACGAGGCTCTGCCCGAAGAAGGCTATCGCCTCGACGTCAACGGCGACGAGATAAAAGTCGAAGCAAGCGGCTTCAGAGGCTGGACTTACGCGCTGATAACGCTGAGACAGCTCATGACCGCAGACAGCGACGACAAACCCTTCATGCTGTCGTGCCCCTGCTGTCATATCGAGGACGCGCCGCGTTACCCCTACCGCGGGTTCATGCTCGACGAAGCGCGCAACTTCCTCGGCGAGGACGCGGTAAAACGCGTGCTCAACCTGATGAGTTTTTACAAACTCAACGTCCTGCACTGGCACCTCTCGGACGATCAGGGATACAGGATAGAGAGCAAAAAATTCCCCGATCTCAACTGGATTGCTTCAAAAAGGAACGACACTCAGGTGGGCGGTTTTTCTTCCAACAAATTCGCAGGTTGCAAGCACGAGGGTCACTACACGCAGGGTCAGATAAAAAAGCTGATCGCTTACGCTAAAGAACGCAATATCGACGTTCAGCCCGAGCTCGACCTCCCCGGTCATATAAGCGCGCTGACCGCCGCGTTCTCGTTCATATCCTGTTCGGGAGAAAGCCACAGCGTGCCGACCACGTTCGGCAACTTCTCGGGCGCGTTTTGTCCGGGCAACGAAAAGGCGTGGGAAGTGATCTTCGGGCTTCTCGACGAAATATGCGAGATCTTCGAGAGCAGATATATCCATATCGGCGGCGATCCGTTCGACTTCTCGGACTGGAAGACCTGCCCCGATTGCAGAAAACTCATGGAAAAACACGGCATCGCCGACGAACACGGCTTGTTCTCTTTCACACTCAACAGGATAATCGACTACCTCGACAAGAAAGGCAAGGTCGCCATCGTGCGCACAAGCGAATATATCAGGGATATAGACAGCCGCGCGATCCTTCATCTTTTCAAGAATCTGCCCGCGGAAACGCTGGACAAGTTCGTCTCCGAAGGGAGAAAATTCATCGTCTCTCCGCATAGTCTCTGTTCTTTCGACGTGCCTTACGTGATGGCTCCGATAAAACCGCTCTACGCAATGGAGCCCGCTCACTGCGTCGGCAAAGCCGCCGCGGACAATATCCTCGGCACGGAGGGTCTGCTCTGGGGAGAATGGGTCTACGATCTGCTCAAAGTAGAGTTCAATTGTCTGCCCCGTATCTGCGCGCTCGGAGAAATTGCCTGGTCGCCCGCAGAATCCAGGGATTATTCCTCTTTTGCCAGACGCTGGCAAGCCAACCGCAAGATACTCGACGCCATAAACGTCAACTGGGCGTGCGACAAACTGGCAAAAGGCGGTTCTCTTTTCAGGAGCCGCGACATATTCATCTGGAAAACCGCCGATCAGTACGGCGAGGTAAGGAGAAACAAGAAATGATAACTCTCGTCAACGTGCGCCCCTTGTCGGGCGGCAGATTTCTTCCCGCATGCAATATCACTTTGTCCGACGACGGCAAAATTATCGCCATAGGCGGTCAGGTCGAAGGCAAGACCGTGACTTTCGACGGCAACCCCTGCGCCGCGGGCTATATCGACGTGCACACCCACGGCGGCTACGGCAAAGACTGCATGGAGCCGACCTACGAGTGCATAGACACGATCTCGCGCTATCAGCTCGAGACAGGTATCACCGCGTACTGCCCGACCACGATGACGGCAAGCCCCGAGGACATCAACAAGGCGGTCGACAACATAAGGAAGTACGACAGCCGCTACGCCCGCATACTCGGCGTGCACCTCGAGGGACCCTACCTCTCGCAGAAAGCCGCGGGCGCGCACCCGCCTCATCTGCTCATTTCTCCGCTCGACGACGACTCTTTCGTACAAGACAACCTCGACGTCGTAAGGAGAGTCACGATCGCGCCCAACGTGCGCGGCAGCGCGGAATTTACCGCGAAATACAGCAAAAAAGGCGTGCAGATATCTGTCGGTCACGACAACGCGATAGACGACGAGATCTATGCGTGTATTGACGCGGGCGCAACGAGCGTGACGCATATGTACAACTGCACTTCCCGCCCGACCCGCCGCGACAACCCCAAAAAGCACCTCGGTCTGACCGAAGTGGGTCTCATCGACGACCGCCTGACCACCGAGATCATCGCGGACGACAGACACGTCGCGAATTCGCTGTTCAAAATGATTTATAAGCTCAAGGGCTACCGCCGTATCTGCCTCGTGTCCGACTCCCTCAGCGTCGCGGGCATGCCTGCGGGCGACTACTACATCGGTGCGGGCGACAGCAAACAGTCGATACGCGTCGAGGACGGCGTCGCGGTGCTCCCCAGCGAGAACACCTATGCGGGGTCCGTGACTCCCGTATCAAAAATGGTGCCCAACCTGATAGGTTGCGGCATCGCTCCCGCTCACGCCGTCTATATGGCGACAAAGGTGCCCGCAAGACTTATCGGCGAGCGCAGAATGGGCGATATAAAAGTGGGCAATTTTGCGGATATCAACGTACTTGACGGCGATTACTGCGTCAAAGCCACTTTCCTTGGCGGCAACCCCGTGTGACAGGGAGCAATGTCGCTGTCGCGTATCGCCGTTTATTGCATTACGCGTTGCCGACCGCGGCTTAACATATCGTAACATTCTGTTCTTTGCAGTAAATACGTTAACGCTTTCGGCGTAAAAAGCCGACCGGACAAAAACCGACGAGTCGTTCGGTTTAAGGAGGATCTGCCGTGAATATCGCAAAAATTGCTTTCGATTTCGACGACGCGTTCAAGGACGTGATGACCAACCGCGTTAAAACGCTCAACAAAATCACCGCGGAAAAGGACATTGTTTACGACGCGTCCGATCCCGATACGTGCAAACTCGACGTCTACTATCCGCCGAGAGACGGCAAAAAACTGCCCGTGCTGTTCAACGTGCACGGCGGCGGCTGGATCACGGGAGACAAATACTGGAGACGCGGTCTCAACAAGGCTTTTGCGGACATGGGTCTTTTTGTCGTATGCCCCAATTACGGGCTAAGCCCCAAGTTCAGGTATCCTGCCTGCGTGACTCACCTCTACAATGCTCTCGAATGGGTGCGCGAAAATGCGGAAAAATACGACCTCGACCTCGACAACCTGTTTATTACGGGAGACAGCGCGGGCGGTCAGCTTGCCTGCGTGATGCTTGCGGCTCAGGGCAATCCCGCGTTGAGAGAAAGACTGCACCTCGAGAGCGAACCTCTCCCCTTCAAAGGCGGTCTGCTCGTCTGCGGCGCGTACGATCCCGAAGGCATGGCGAAAAATCCGCTTTCAAACAAAATGTGGGTGGAGATGACGGGGTACGGCAGAAAAAACCTGAGAGATTTCCCCGACTTCGATCTCCTGCGTCCGTCCGACTTCATAGACGAAAACTTCCCCAAAAACGTGTTTATCACCTACGCGCGCTTCGACGCGTTCGTCGGCGGCAACGAAAAGCTCGTGCTCGACAAGCTCGACGCACTGAAGATCCCTCACCTCGTCTACCGCGCGAAAGGCGCAGGCGAACATTGCTTCCACCTGTGGCATTACAGGAGACCCATCAGCCGTCTTTTCTTTGAATACGCGCGCCAGTACATAGAACAGGAGATCGCGGGCAAAGAGGAAATAACGCTGACAAAGACCCCCGACAGAGAAATAAGAAAAGCGCGCAAAAAAGCGAAGTATCAATAAAAATATGATCAGAAAAGCCGATATAAACGACCTTACCGTATTGACCCGCCTTGCTTCCCGCCTTTGGAGCGACTGCCCCGAAAGCGACCTCAGGGACGGGTTTTCGTCTGCCCTTACCGACAACGGCTGCGCGTGTTTTTTGAAATACGTCGACGACCGCGCGGTCGGCTTCGCGCAATGCGGACTGAGACGCGATTACGTGGAAGGAACGACTACCTCCCCCGTAGGCTATCTCGAAGGGATTTTCGTTGAAAAAGACTGCCGCGAAAAAGGCTTTGCGAAAGAACTTCTGTTTGCCTGCGAAAACTGGGCGCGAGCAAAAGGTTGCAGCGAATTTGCAAGCGACTGCGAACTGAACAACGACGACAGCATAGCCTTTCACGAAAAAGCGGGTTTTGAAGAAGTCGGACGCATCGTATGTTTTAAGAAAAATATCTGACCGCCCGCATTGAGACAGACCGCATTTATCCCACACTAACGCAGGTGTAAATTCTGCCAACTAAAAAAGCGACCCGAAGGTCGCCTTTTTGTTTACTTTCTGTCCTCTGGCCATGACGGGGCGGGATAGATCTTTCCCATAAATCCGTCGTAGTAGCCGTCCGACACCGCCTCGCTATGATAGCCGTCGGGATAAAGCTTATGCCCGCACCTCGGGCATCTGCCGTACTCCTTGCTCGGTCTGTCAAAAAGCAGGCAATCGCAATTTTTGCAACTGTATATAGTTTTCGTATGTACCACCCCCTTTAGTTTGGTTTCTGATCAGATTATATCACGTATAATTTTATATGTCAATACCTTTAGTTATGATTTTTGTTTTATTCGATAATTATCTATCACAAAGAACAGTTTCTCTCCCGTGCCTCTCTTTTATCTTCAAGCCGTTCTCGCGTCGGATCGTCCGTCCGTTTACAAAAGCGAATATATTTTACCAATTTTTTTGGTAAAATCAACTTCGGTATCTTTCTCCGCTCTTTTTTGTTCGTTATGAGTATCCTTTCGGTAAACTTGTTTTCCCAGATATGTGCTGTAAAATTATTTTTTACTCCTTCTTACTTTTACCAATTTTTTTGGTAAAATCGACTTCGATATCTCTCGCCGTTCGTTTTTTCGTTCGTTATGAGTATCCTTTCGGTAAACTTGTTTTCCCAGATATGTCCTGTATAATCTGTATGTCGTTGACGCTTGTTTTTACCAATTTTTTTGGTAAAACCGTCTTAATTGAAGGACTCCCCTCTCCGTATTTAAATCGTTTGATAATTTCCGTTTTCACGCGACACGTATTTGTCTTTACCAATTTTTTGGTAAAATCAACTTTAATATCTTTCGCTGTTCTTTTCGTTCGTTATAAGTATCCTTTCGGTAAACTTGTTTTTCCCGATATGTGCTGTAAAATTATTTTTACCCCGTTTACTTTTACCAATTTTTTTGGTAAAATTATTATATGGTGGAATTAAATTTCAAAACAAATCTTAAAAAATTGAGAAAAGCCGCAAAACTTACGCAAGCCGAGCTTGCCGATAAGATCAAAGTAGGGCAAAGAACTGTCAGCACCTGGGAAACCGGTGTTGCCGAGCCGGATATGAAAACCTTATCCGTACTGTGCAATTTTTTTAAATGTGATTTCAATGCGTTGCTGAACAAAAATTAACCATCCGCATAAAAGGATGGTTTTTCGTCGCGGATTTCGACTTTTTAAAGACTATACCGTCACTCTTCGAGATCGTTGAAATAGTCCGGCTTAAAAAATTCTGACAGCGTTACGCCCGCTCCTTCGCAAAAACTTCTGACCGTCTCCACTTTGGAACACTTCGTCCTGCCTTTTATAAGATCGTATATTGCAGAAGGAGACTTTCCGCCGCCGAGCGCCGCTTCGCAAATGCTGACGTCTTTTTCCCGACATATTTCTTCTATTCTTTTGATTATTGCTTCGTTAAGTCTCATAATTTCGCGGAATTCCTTTATTTTTTTCCACGAATATTATATGTAAACTTGTTTTTCTTTTCTCTTGGAATTCCACGATACTTGACACTGTTGACACCGCATTATATAATATTATCGTGGAACTCCACGACAGTTAATAATATGGTTATATCTTTTATCGGTCACAGAAAAATTGAAAATTACAATTTGTTAAAAGTTATGGTTTTTGGGATTTTGCAATCTATTAACGCAAATGTCAATCTGACGTTTTTTTGCGGTGGCTATGGAGATTTTGATAGGCTTTGCGCTTCTGCGGTAAAAGACCTGAAAGCCGTTCGCAATAACGTCAGGTCTGTTTTTGTAACTCCTTATATCGGTATTTCCTATGCCGCTAAATTAAAAGCAATAGTCGACAGTAATTTATACGACGAAATACTTTATCCTGCAATCGAAAATATACCCTACAAGTTTGCAATATCGGCACGTAACAAATATATAGTAGATTCTTCCGACCTAATAATTTCTTATGTGATCAATAAGTGGAGCGGCGTCTATTCCTCGCTTAAATATGCCGAGCACAAACTTAAAAAAATAATTTATTTACCTTTGTATTTCGCCTGAATAAATTCACGGCTTCACCGCGACTTTGATCACGTCGTCGAGTCTGTTTTCAAAAACCGAATACGCCGTTTCTATATCTTTCAGCGCGAAAGTATGAGTGATAAGCGGGGTCGTATCGATTTTGCCTGCGGAAATAAGAGAGAGTATCTCGTCGCATTTGCAGCCGTCCACGCCGCCCGTTTTGAAAGTGAGGTTTTTGCCGTACATATCGGGGAGCGGCAGGATCTGCGGCTTGTCGTACATCGCGACAACGACGACGGTCACGTTGGGTCTCGCGCACTTCCAGGCAAGCTCAAACGTGCTTTCCGCGCCCGCGACCTCGAACACGACGTCCGCGCCGCCTCGGGGGCAAGTCGACATTATATAGCTTTCTATCTCATCGGGAGATACGGTTTCAACCGTGGGGCATACCCTCTTTGCAAGCTGTCGTCTGCTCTCTTCCTTTTCGCAGACTATTATCCTTCCCGGCTCTTTGAGCGCGACGGAAAGAAGTGTGCAGATACCCGTCGGACCCGCGCCTATCACGAGCGCGGTATCCCCCTTTTGCATGCCCGAAATGTCTGCCGCCCAGTATCCCGTGGCGAGTATATCCCCGACGAAAAGCGCGGCTCCGTCCGACACGTTGTCGGGTATTTTTGTCAAGCCCGTGTTGGCAAACGGTACTTTTGCATATTCTGCCTGCAATCCGTCAATACGGCACCCGAGCGCCCAGCCGCCGTTTTTATCGGTGCAGTTGTTGACGTATCCTCGCTTGCAGAAAAAGCACTCGCCGCAAAAAGTCTCGACGTTTATCGCTACTCTGTCGCCGACATTGACGCTCTTCACATCCGCGCCTATATCTTCGACAATGCCGACAGCCTCGTGCCCTACGGTTATCCCTTTTACGGCGCGCGGCACAAATCCGTGCTTGATATGCAGATCGCTCGTGCAGATACTTGCGAGCGTGATTTTTACTACCGCGTCTTTAGAGTCCGCGATAACGGGCTTGTCCTTTTCTTTGAGAACGAACTTTCCTTTGTCCTTATAAACGTATGCGAGCATGATTTTCTCCTCTGCTTTATTTATACTTTTAACAAATTTTATTTTCAATATAGTTACAGATCAACTCGCAGAACTTTCGTCAAAAATAAAACTGCCCCTCTATTGAAACTGTCTGCCGATTTCCAATAAAAAACACGCAAAGTGAATCCTCTGCGTGTTTTAAGCAATAATTATAAAGCGTTTCTGATTATCTCATCCACATATTCTGAATATCTGTACGGATCGAAGTCCTCTACCGATATTCCATGCGAAGATACCGTTCCGTTTTC
>CASDWJ010000025.1 GCA_949284695.1 uncultured Christensenella sp.
TTTTCAAAATCCTTGCTTCCCCTGAGACGGGAAGACATCAGACCAAAAGGAGGTTTCTATGAACAAGTACGAGCTTTTGTACATCATCGACAACGACGTGACTGAAGAAGGCAAGCAGGCTGTTATCGACAGGATCGAAGCGGTCGTCACGAGTGCAGGCGGCGAGATCGTCAGTCTGGACAAGTGGGGCACCCGCAAGTTTGCTTATCCCATCAACTTCAAAAGCGAAGGCTACTACGTGCTGACCACGTTCAACGCTCCCGCGAGCGTTCCGGCGGAAATCACGCGTCTCGGCCGTATCGTCGACGAGATCGTCAGACTTATGATAGTCCGCAAGTAACAGGAGGAGATTATGAACAAGATTATTCTCATCGGCAATCTTACCAGAGACCCGGAGAGCGGCACGACCCCCAGCGGCGTCAGCTACTGCAGATTCTCGATCGCGGTCAACAGGAGATTCAGCAAAGACAGCAACGAGGCAGATTACTTCAACATCATCACCTGGAGAGGTGTCGCCGAAAGTTGTGCCAAGTCGCTTACCAAGGGCAGGAAAGTCGGCGTAGTCGGCTCTATCCAGATCCGCAACTACGAAGGCAACGACGGCGCTAAGCGCACTTCGGTTGAAGTCACCGCTGACGAAGTCGAGTTCCTCACTTCCGCGGGCGGCGCAAGCAGAGAGGAAGCTCCGCAGAGCAAATCCTCGCGTTCGGACGTCACAAAACTCGAAGAAGTCGACGCTTCCGACGACAATTTACCATTCTGATTATAAGGAGATATAACAATGAGCGAAGAGAAAGTTGTCAAGAGACCGGCAAGAAAGGCTCCGCGCAAAAAGGTGTGCACCTTCTGCGTAGACAAGGCTACCGAGATCGATTACAAGGACGTTGCAAAACTGCGCAAGTTCATCACCGAGAAGGGCAAGATCCTTCCGAGACGTATGAGCGGCGTTTGCGCAAAGCACCAGAGACTTCTCGCAGAGGCTATCAAGCGCGCGAGAGTTATGGCTCTGCTCCCCTACGTTGCAGAGTAATAACGTATAAATCAAAAATCACGGCTTCCGCAAGGGAGCCGTTTTTTTGTAAAAATTTTTACGTGCGGCAGAGCTGCGGCTGCGACTCGCCTCAGGAACGGGAAAAAGACGCGCATTGACGGGCATATCTTTTTGATGTATCATAAAGGTGGATGAGAAGTACTGCGAGGAGGGAAGGATCATGAAAAAGAAAATGATGATCGTAGCGGCGGTATTGTTGCTTGCCGTTCTGGCGGGCGCGCTCGTCGCGTGCAACTTCGTGTGGATATCCATTCCCGATACAGATATGACTTTCGACGGGATAATCTCTGATAAGATAACGCAGGAAGAATGGCAGAGTATCGTGTTGGGCGCGGAAGACGTCACGAATTACCGCCTCAAAAGCGAAACCGCCGACCTCGGGTACGACAGCCGTATTTTAAGCGAATTTTACGAAGGAAAGCAGAGGTCTGAAGATAAGCAGAAAAGTCTTGAAAGCGAAGCGACAAAATGGGAAAAGGTGCTGTACGCCTATGAGTATTCCGACGAAAACGGCAATTATCGGATAACCCGCGAGGGTGACGGAGAGTGGCAGAAAAAAGAATGGTTCACTTCTTTCGGCAACAGCTATGCCGATATGGTCGAAGCGGTCGACACGTATTGGACAGCGCAAGGAGACGGCGAGTACGAACTGTCCTGGAGCGAAGAAAAGCAGGGGTATATCTGCGAGTACGAGGATTTTTACGGCATAGTCAAATTCAAGGACGGCAAGATCTGCGCGTTTGCGGATTACGTGAGCGGCAAAGAAAAAGCGACCGAGACCTTTATCTTCTACGACTTCGGAGAGGTGGAGGATTTCTCGCTCCCTCCCGTAGAGTAAAACAGGTTTGATCAAAAGAAAAGCGCGGGCAGGAATTTTCCTGCCCGCGCATTAAAAGATACAATGTTTTTTTTGCATTTAATATTCTTTTCTTCCCGTCAGAAAATCCAGACTTTCGCCAAAGTAATCGGCTATCTTACACAGATTTTCCAGCCCTATTTCTCTTTGACACAACAAGTATCTTGACAGGGTAGCCTGTGGCAAACCTATTTTTTTGGCAACGGAATTTACGCTCTCGTTGCCGATAAGCTCTTTTAGTCTCTTTGCAAAAGTCTGAGTATAAGTCGATTCGTTCATATGTATAGGTTACGACAAACGGTATAAAAATAATCAAGTTATACCAAATGGTATAAAATACTTGACACATTGAAAATTGCCGAATTATAATTAAAGAAAAAGGAGAGTTATATTATGAAAAAAATAATTGCAATCACGGCAGTCGTTCTCGTAATTATCATGTCTTTGACAGCGTTCGTCGCTTGCGACAAAAAAGGCGAAGAGCAGGAGATTACCGCAGATACGAAGTTCGAGGACATCGTTTCGGATAAGATAACGGAAGAAGAGTTGATAAGTATGGTGCAAGACTCTAAGAACGTTGATAATTTTAGAATGGAATTTTGTGGAGATAACGATCGTGTACAATTATCAATTGAAGTATGCGGAGAAAAAATGAAGAGCGTTAATAATACGTATGACTTAATAGCAGAGACGGGTACGCCTGTGGCAATTTTGGGCACAACTGCGGTATATACCTACGCTTATTATGAAGGCGGTATTTTATATAAGATGTTCAGCTTTGACAATAAAAATTGGAGAAAAGTAACAGGAGGGGATTGGGATTTCTATAATTATTATGCGCCATATTTGGAAGGGTTTTATGCATATTATCGCCAACTCGACGGAGCGGAAGGTGTTGGGGTAAAATGGAGCGACGAATATAAAGCATATGTTTATGGAGATGGCGATGGTAATGATTGGGTATACAAATTCAAAAACAACAGAATGTGCGCGTTTGCAGTGTACAGCAAAGATGACAAAAGTGACGATATGAGCTTTATATACTACGATTTCGGAAAAGTTCCTGAAATTACGATCCCTGAAATAACGGAATAAGTGTCATTGTAAAACGATAAAGCAGACGGGCAGGAATTTTCCTGCCCGTGTTTGTTAATCGCAAATCGGCTTGGCGTGTTGCGACTTGTCACACTTAGCGACAGCCGACTTATGCTCATGGCCACACGAGGTCGTGGGCGATGTCGGTGAACCAGCCGATATCGTTTTGCAGGTAATACTGTTGACCGTCCACGACTATGACGTTTTGCGTCAGATGCCGTAAAGTGAAAGTTTCGCCGTCCGAAGTATGGATAGTTATATTTGCGCCAACTTCGTCTATCATTCTGTCGATGCGTCTCAAAGTTGCGGAGCGCAACTCGCGGACGAGTTTAGCGGTGTTTTCCGCATCTATTTCCGCGCTGTAATGATCGTAGGGGGTGGGATCGAATTCAACCGTTGCGCCCGTGACCTTTTCTGCGTCTACCGTCACGACCTTGTCGCCTTTGACGAGCACGCACAGACATACCGTGACGACGACGGCGACGATCACGACGACGGCGATCGCCAATGAAATGACAACGGTTTTCTTTTTGTTTACTGTCTGCATTTGTTTACTCCTCCACTGAACGTCTCTATATTATATACTTTCAATTTATCACAAAATTTCGGCGAGATCAAGATAGTAAGGCTTCGCGTTAAGAAACAAGTAACGATACGCGCAAGCCGACTTCTCGCCGGTCGCGGGGCGACAGCCAAGGAAGGCTTCGCGTGTCGCAACTTGTCACGCTTAGCGCAAGCCTACTAATGCAGTGGTCACACCACCGGTCGCGGGGCGACAGCCGAAATAGCTTCGCGTGTCGCAACTTGTCACGCTTAGCGCAAGCCTACTTCTGCCGCGGTCACACCGCCGGTCGCGGGGCGACAGCCAAGGTAGCTTCGCGTGCCGCAACTTGTCACGCTTAGCGCAAGCCTACTTCTGCCGCGGTCACACCGCCGGTCGCGGGGCGACAGCCAAGGAAGGCTTCGCGTGTCGCAACTTGTCACGCTTAGCGCAAGCCTACTAATGCAGTGGTCACACCACCCGCGGCCACGCCGCCACGGGGTGTTGACAAAACGCGCGAAATAGAGGATAATAGATAAGGACAGACAAAGGAGAAGTTTATGAAGAATTATCCCAACGTTACTATTTTCGATCATCCGCTCATCAGACACAAGATTGCCATTCTCAGAGACAAGAACACGGGCACCAAGGAGTTCCGCGAGCTTGTCGAGGAGATAACAATGCTGATGACATACGAGGCGTTCAAGGACGCACCGACCAAAGAAGTGGAAGTGGAGACCCCTCTCGAGGTATGCACTCAGCAGATAGTGCAGGAGAGGAAGATAGCGATCGTGCCGATATTGCGCGCGGGATTGGGCATGGTCAACGGCGTGCAGAGGATATTCCCGCTTGCCAAGGTGGGTCACATCGGGCTTTACCGCGACGAGGAGACTATGGAGCCGCACGAGTATTATAGCAAACTTCCTGAGGGAATAGAGAATATGCAGGTGACGTTGCTCGACCCGATGCTGGCGACGGGCGGGTCTGCCAACGCGGCGATAGAGTTTCTGAGAAAGCGCGGGGTCAAGACGATAAGACTGATGTCGATCATCGCGGCGCCGCAGGGCGTAGAGAGGGTAGCGGAAGCAAATCCCGACGTAAAGGTATACGTATCCACGCTTGACCGCACGCTCAACGAGCATTGTTACATACTGCCCGGACTGGGAGACGCGGGAGACAGGCTGTTCGGCACGAAATAAAAGGCGCGAAAGCGATGACAAAAGCGAAATTCAAGCCGCGCCGCACAAGGTACTGCTTTTTATACGCCTGAGAAGGCGCGCGCACAGAGCGCGGAAGGAGAAGAAAATGAAATACGACACCGTAATCATCGGCGCGGGTCCCGCGGGGATCTTCACGGCGATAGAGATGATACGCCACGACTACAAAGGCTCTATACTCATAGTCGAAAAGGGCGTCGCGATAGAGAAGCGCCGTTGCCCCAAGGCAAAGACCAACGTATGCGTGAATTGCAAGCCCTATTGTCACATCACGACGGGCTTCAGCGGCGCGGGCGCGTTCTCGGACGGCAAGCTGTCGCTCAGCCACGAGGTCGGCGGTCAGCTTCCCGAACTTATCGGCGAGGACTACGCACAGCAGATGATAGAGTATACGGACAAGATATACCTCGAGTTCGGCGCAGACACGCACGTCGAGGGTATAGGTCAGGACGAGGAAGTCAAGGAGATCAGAAAGCGCGCGATAAAGGCGGGACTCAAGCTGGTCGATTGCCCGATACGCCACCTCGGCACCGAGAAGGCGCAGGAGATATACTACGCGATAGAGCAGTATCTGATAAAGAACGGTGTGGACATTCTGTTCGGCTACCAGTGCGAGAACATAATCCTCGAGGGCGACAAGTGCTCCGGCGTTATAATCGACAACGGCAAAAAGGTCGAGGAAGTCTATGCTAAGAACACGGTCATCGCGACGGGCAGACGAGGCGCTGACTGGCTCGAACATCTTTGCGCGGAGCACAACATCATGCACCAGCCGGGCACGGTCGACATCGGCGTAAGAGTCGAGGTGCGCAACGAGGTCATGGAAAAGGTCAACCGCGTGCTTTACGAGTCAAAACTTATCGGCTATCCCAAGCCGTTCAAGAACAAGGTGCGCACCTTCTGTCAGAACCCGGGCGGCTTTGTCTCGCAGGAGAATTACGACAACGATCTCGCGGTCGTCAACGGGCACAGTTACAAAGAACTCAAGTCGTCCAACACCAACCTCGCGATACTCTGCTCGCACAACTTCTCAGAGCCGTTCAATCAGCCTATCGCTTACGCGCAGAAGATAGGCGAGCTGACCAATATGCTCGGCGCGGGGCACATACTCGTGCAGAGGTACGGCGACATCATAGACGGCAAGAGGACGTGGCAGAAAGAGCTGGCAAGGAGCAACGTGCGCCCGACGCTTCCCGACGCGGTAGCGGGCGATATCACGGCGGCGATGCCTTACCGCGCGATGATAAATATCATCAACTTCATACAGGCGGTGGACGAGGTAGTGCCCGGATTCGCGGCGGCGGAGACCTTGCTCTATTCGCCCGAACTCAAGTTCTACTCCAACAAAGTCAAGATGGACGAGGATTTCAACACGAGCATAAAGGGACTGCATTGTCTCGGCGACAGCAGCGGTTGGACGAGAGGACTGATGATGGCATCGGTCATGGGCGTTATCATGGGTCAGAAACTCGCGGCAAAAGAAAAAACCGAATGACGAAAGACACGCCTTTGCGGGTGCGTTGCTTTTAAGGGGAAAATATGGACAGACGTCCCGACATAATTTTTATATTCAGCGATCAGCAGAGGGCGGACACGGTCAACGAACGCGTTACGCCCAACCTCGCAACCTACGCGCAGGAAGGGGATATATTCGACGAGGCTTATACCTGTCAGCCCGTGTGCGGACCTGCGCGCGCCTGCCTTCAGACGGGGATGTACCCCAACAAAAACGGCTGTATCACCAACGGCGTGCCGATGAGAACAGAGGACGTGCACCTCGCGGACGCGTTCAATGCGGGCGGGTACGAGACCGCGTATATCGGCAAATGGCACCTCGCGTCCAAGGGTCTCGAGTACAGAAAAAAGGGAGTGCCCGAGGAGCTTCGCGGCGGCTATAAGTACTGGCTTGCGGCGGATCTGCTCGAATTTTCGTCGACGGGCAGCGGCGGGGTGATGTGGGACAACGACTGCAAAGAGGTCAGGTTCGACGGCGTGCGCGCGGATAAGATGACGGATTTTGCGATAGAGTATATCGACTCGCCGCACGAAAAACCGTATTTTCTTTTCCTGTCCTATCTCGAGCCTCATCATCAGAACACGTCGGGGCGCTTCGAGTGCCCTAAAGGCGCGGCGGAGAAGTTCAGAGACGAGCCGTATCCCGAGGACATAAAGGGGCTTGTCGGGGATTACGTGTTGCATTATCCCAGCTATCTCGCGTGTTGCGAAACGCTTGACCGCAACGTCGCCCGCATAGTCGACGAGCTCAAAAAGACGGGCAGATACGACGATACGCTGATAATATACACGTCAGATCACGGCTGTCACTTCAGAACGCGGAATTTCGAATATAAGCGTTCCTGCCACAGTGCGTCCACGCATATCCCGCTCGTGATCTTCGGCGGCGCGTATAAAAAAGGAGAACTCGACGCGCAAAAACTCGTATCGCTCATCGACCTGCCGCCCACGCTTCTGACCGCGGCGGGGATTGACGTGCCGACAAGTTTTGACGGCGTGCCTCTGCAGTCCGACGAGAAACGCGACTGCGTGTTCGTGCACATCAGCGAGAGCGGCAACGGCAGGTGCGTGATAACGGACAGATACGTATACAGCGTGACGTCGGGTCTGAAATACGACACCAACGTCTACAAGGACGACTATCTGTACGACAAACACAAAGACGCGGGCGAACGCAGGAATCTGATAAATTCAAAAGAGTACGCAGACGTGAAGAAATGGCTGAGATCGCTTCTCGCAAGAGAGATGGTCAAGGCGGGCGAAAAAGAGCCGATATTCAAAAAGAGGATATTCAAGAAGAATATATGAAAGCGAACTCCGCCATAAAAAGCGGAGTTTTTTCGCTTTTATTAACTTCGGGATAAAGGAGCAAACCGCGCCGTCGCCTGTCGGAAGCCGATGAAAAGGGCTTGCCGGTCGTTGCGCCGAGCGCAAAAGCTGAAAAAGACGAAATACGTGAAAAACTCAAAACGTATCGCGCATTTTACATGTAAAGAAAATAAAAAAAGCGGTGAACAGCCGCCGTTTTTTTGCGATTTTTTCGTGAGAAAAGCAAAGTTTACGCGTTTTTGTGAAAAGCCGAATACCACATCGAGCCTATGGCGGCGACGGCTACGGTCACGCACTTGTCGAGCGCAGACAGCGCGTATCTGCCTGCGAGCGAAAAGTCGAACGAGAGCCTGAAAAGCGCGACGAAGAAAGAGACGACCGTCGCGATCACCGCCGCGACGAGTCCGATAACGGCGACGAGCACGCTCGCAACCGCAAGGAACGGGGAGAGCAAAACACCTTTGACAAGGCTTTTTTCGGGTTCCTGTTCTTCTTCGAAATATTCTTCGTTTTCTTCTTTCATTGTCCTGTACCGCCTCGGATGCGGTCCTGATGCGCGTTTATACAAGCCTTATCCCCGGGATGTCCCCGAGGATAAGATCAGTTACTTTTTGATGACTTCTTTGCCGCCCATATAAGGTCTGAGGGCGACGGGGATACGCACGCTTCCGTCCTCGTTGAGGTTGTTCTCGAGGAAGGCTATCAGCATACGCGGGGGAGCGACCACCGTATTGTTGAGGGTGTGGGCGAAATAGTTGCCGTCCGCGCCCTTGATGCGGATGCCGAGACGTCTTGCCTGCGCGTCGCCGAGGTTGGAGCAGCTGCCCACCTCGAAATACTTCTTCTGGCGGGGAGACCACGCTTCCACGTCGAGGCTCTTGACCTTGAGGTCGGCGAGATCGCCGGAGCAGCACTCGAGCGTGCGTACGGGTATATCGAGCGTGCGGAAGAAGTCGACGGTGTTGGTATAGAGTTTTACAAACCACTCGGGGCTTTCTTCGGGCTTGCAGATGACGATCATCTCCTGCTTTTCGAACTGGTGGATGCGGTACACGCCGCGCTCCTCGATGCCGTGCGCGCCGACCTCTTTGCGGAAGCAGGGAGAGTAGCTCGTCAGCGTTCTGGGCAGTGTGTTTTCGGGGAGAATGGTATTCATGAATCTGCCTATCATCGAGTGTTCGCTCGTGCCGATCAGGTAGAGGTCCTCGCCCTCGATCTTGTACATCATATTCTCCATTTCGGCGAAGCTCATGACGCCGGTGACGACTTCGGAGCGGATCATAAAGGGCGGTATGCAGTAGGTGAAACCGCGGTCGATCATAAAGTCGCGCGCGTAGGAGAGGATCGCGCTGTGCAGGCGCGCGATATCGCCGGTCAGGTAATAGAAGCCGTTGCCGCTGGTACGGCGCGCGCTGTCGAGGTCGATGCCGCTGAGGCTCTCCATGATGTCGACGTGATAGGGGATCTCGAAGGGCGGGACGTACGGGTCGCCGAAGCGTTCGACTTCTACGTTTTCACTGTCGTCCTTGCCGATGGGCACGCTGTCGTCGATGATATTGGGGATGACGAGCATGCGTTTTCTGATCTCCTCCTGCAGGACTTCTTCGCGCTGTTCGAGTGCGAGCAGTTCGGCGGCGATATCGGCGACCTGTTTTTTGGCTTCTTCAGCCGCGGTTTTGTCGCCTTTTGCCATAAAACCGCCTATCTGCTTGCTGACGGCGTTGCGCTGACTGCGCAGGTAATCGCCGCGGGTCTTAGCCTCTCTGAACTCCTTGTCGAGGGCTGCGACCTCGTCGACGAGCACGAGTTTTTCGTCCTGAAATTTCTTTTTGATATTTTCTTTGACCAGTTCGGGGTTGGTCCTTATGAGTTTGATGTCTATCATGGTAGTCTCCTTATTTTACGACTATATTGACGAGGCGCTTGGGTATGACGATGACTTTGACGACGTGCATATCGCCGATTGCCTGTTTGACCTGTTCGTTTGCGAGCGCTCTCTCTCTGATCGCGGTTTCGTCTGCGTCGACGGGGACGACGATCTTCGCCTTCATACGGCTGTTGACCTGCACGGCGAGTTCGTATTCGTCGAGCACGAGCGCCTTCTGGTCGCATACGGGGTAAGAGCGGTTGAACACGCTTTCTTTGTGTCCGAGCATCTCGTTGAGTTCTTCTGCAAAGTGAGGAGCGAACGGCGCCATCATCAGCACGAGATCTTCCACGCAGTCGCGCACGAACTTGTCGTTGACGGCGCTTGAGTCGAGGTACTTGTAGGTCGCGTTGACAAACTCCATCAGGCGCGCTATCGCGGTGTTGAAGGAGAATTGCTTAGTGTCGTCGGTGACGCGTCTTATCGTGTTGTGGCGCACGAAATTGAGGGCTTTTTCGTTTTCTCCGAGAGCTCCGTCCTTGACACCCGCTTCGATACTGCGTTTTACGAGGCGCTCGACGCGCTCCATGAACTTGACGATGGATTCAAGCCCGTTGCTGTTCCACGGGCCGCCCTCGACGTAGGAGAAGCCGAACATCAGATAGAGCCTGAACGCGTCGGAGCCGTACTTGCTGACGTAATCGTCGGGTGAAACGACGTTGCCGCGCGACTTGCTCATCTTGAAACCGTCGGGGCCGAGTATCGTGCCCTGGTGCACGAGAGATGTGAACGGCTCGTCGAACTTGAGGTAGCCGAGGTCTCTGAGCGCCTTGGTGAAGAAGCGCGCGTACAGCAGGTGCATGCAGGCATGCTCGGCGCCGCCGATGTACTTGTCGACGGGGAGCATCTTGTTGATTATCTCTGGATCGAACGCCATTTTGTCGTTTTTGGCATCGGGGTAGCGCAGGAAATACCAGCTCGAGCAAACGAAGGTGTCGAGGGTGTCGGGGTCGCGCTTAGCGGGTCTGCCGCATATCGGGCAGACGGTATTCATATACTCGTCACACTTGAGGAGCGGGGATTTGCCGTCCGGCTTGAAGTCCACGTTGTAAGGAAGTTTGACGGGCAGATCGCTTTCGGGTACGGGCACTTCGCCGCAGTGCTCACAATGGATTATCGGTATCGGGCAACCCCAGTAACGCTGGCGTGAAATCAGCCAGTCGCGCAGGCGGTAATTGGTCTTGAGCTGACCGTGACCCGACTTGGCGAGCCATTCTATGACGGCGGTCTTGCCTTCTTCGGAGGACATTCCGTCAAACTGACCGCTGTTGGTCATCACGCCGTAATCGCAGAACGGGAGCGAGTCGTCCGCGCCGTCCTTGCTGCGAATGACGCGCCTGATAAGCAGGTCGTATTTTTTCGCGAAGTCGTAGTCGCGCTCGTCGTGAGCGGCAACGCCCATGACCGCGCCCGTGCCGTAGGAGTAGAGCACGTAGTCGCCTATCCATATCGGCACTCTCTCGCCGTTGGCGGGGTTGATGCAGTACGCGCCGGTGAACGCGCCCGTCTTTTCGCGAGAAGTGGAAAGTCTCTCGATCTCAGAGCTTTTTGCGCACGCCTCTTTGTACGCTTCGACCTCCGCTTTATGTTCGGGGGTGGTCAGCTTGTCAACAAGCGGATGCTCGGGAGCGAGAATGACGTAAGATACGCCGAAGATCGTGTCCGCGCGCGTGGTAAATACCTTGAACGAATCGCCGCTCTCGCAGTCGAACGTGATCTCGCCGCCCGTCGATTTGCCGATCCAGTTTTTCTGCATCAGCTTGGTCTTTTCGGGCCAGTCGAGCTTGTCGAGATCGCGGAGCAGTTCTTCTGCATAATCGGTGATCTTGAAGAACCACTGGGTAAGATTTTTTCTGACTACCGTCGTGCCGCAACGCTCGCACGCGCCGTCCACGACCTGCTCGTTGGCGAGCACCGTATTGCAGTTGGGGCACCAGTTGACGGGGGCCTCTTTGCGGTACGCGAGACCCTTTTTGTAGAACTGCAGGAATATCCACTGTGTCCACTTGTAGTAGTCGGGCATGCAGGTCTTGATCTCATAATCCCAGTCGAAAGAAGCGCCCATCGCCTTGAGCTGTTGCTCCATCGTCGCGATATTTTTCAGAGTGCTGTCCTGCGGGTGGATGCCCGTCTTGATCGCGTAGTTTTCCGCGGGCAGACCGAACGCGTCGAAGCCCATCGGCTGGAACACTTCGTAGCCGTTCATGCGCATAAAGCGCGCATAACTGTCCGACGGACCGAAGTTGTACCAGTGCCCGACGTGCAGTTTTGCGCCCGACGGGTAAGAGAACATCTCAAGCACGTAGTACTTTTTGTTCATTTTCGACTTGTCAAAGCTGTACAGCTTCTCGTCAGCCCAACGCTTTTGCCACTTTTTTTCTATTGAAACAAAATCCATATAAACTCCGTAACTTATTCGGTTATTTATAAATATATAGATATATTATAGAACAAAGGCATATTTTTGTAAAGTAATTGAATAAAAGTGCGTGCGCGCACGCGTAACGCGTTAAAAAGAGAGAATTTTGCCAAATCGGCACAGGATAACGAGAAGTCGCAAGAAACGGTAACGATACGATCGCGGTCGAAAAAAGATATTGAAAGGCGCGGGCAGGTGCGTTTAAAAGCAAAGCGGAAACATGTTGGCGGCAAGAAGTGCAAAAGAAAGAGGACAAAAAAGCGTGGGATAAAGTGTAGATCGCAGAAATTAAAAAGAGACAAGATCGCAAACGGCAAAGGCATTGTCGGTAAAGTCAAGACGACATCAAACTTTTTCGCATAGATCGGTTGCTAATAACGCATTGTTATGCGGAACAATAAGAAAGCAGATAGTAAATAAAAAGGCAATCATAGAGAGGTGTGATGAAGTTCAGACAATGGACGGGAAGTATCTGAGGGACAACATAGACGGCACGGGCAGGTGGGAAGTATATACGGAGAAGTGTAGACGACGATCAACACTACAAAAGATGCTCTGAATTGTCGCGAATAACGTACAGTTATGCGGAACAATAAAAGACAGACAATCCTTAAACAGTTATAATAAAGCAAAGAGAGGAAGTTGCAAAGGTGTGTTCGGCTTAGAAGCATGATATCAAAGAGAAATCCTATATTGCGTCAAAAGCACAGGCAGAAAATAAAAATCGAATATAAACTGTTGCGAATAACGAACAGTTATGCGGAACAATAAGAGATAGACGGCATTAAAAAATGGAAAAGAAACAAGCTGATGAAACGAACTGAGAAACTGCAAGTATCCGACCTATCAAAACGTATACTGCGGGTTGAGAGACAGGCAGAAGCGGTCAAGATATAAAGTAAAATCAGTATAAACTGTTGCGAATAACGTATAGTTATGCAGAACAATAAGAGACAGGTCGAATTGAAACAGGGGTTACAAAAAAAAGACAAAGAAAAGAGAGGAAGTTGCAAAGGTGTGTTCGGCTTAGAAGCATGATATCAAAGAGAAATCCTATATTGCGTCAAAAGCACAGGCAGAAAATAAAAATCGAATATAAACTGTCGCGAGTAACATACAGTTATGCGGAACAATATAAAAGCAAATGATATTGAAAAAAGGTATCGAGGCGAAGTGTTGGAGAGTGGTGAGACAAAAAGATACGGGAGCGCAACAAGAAGAAGCGGAACGGCAAGATCACGGGTCAAGGAACGATTGATAGGCTAAGCGCAGAAACATCAATGCAAAACGCTTGTAAGTTAATACAATATTGACACATATTGTTGCGAATAACGTATAGTTATGCGGAACAATAAAAAGCAGAGCGTTTTTGAAAATGACAATTAGTGGGTGAGAGAGGGTGAGAGGTCATGGGTGAAGTTTTGGAAGTGCCGACGGAGAAAAACAGGCGGCGCGGACGGGTGAGAAGTCGGGTCGGAGAATTATGGACGGGGTATATAAATACAAAGTGATCAAAACTGTTGCGAATAACGTATAGTTATGCAGAACAATATAAAAGCAAATGATATTGAAAAAAGGTATCTGATTGTGGGGTAAGAGCAAAGAGGAAGATAGGGCGAGTGGCAAGGCAAGTATAGGTGAGAAAGTGTAGGCGCGGACGGGTAAAAAGTCGGGTCGGACAAGTGCGGGCGCGTATATGAAATAGAAATAGCTTTGGAGAGGTACGGTTGCATATATGAAATGGAAATAGCGGTTGAGAGGTAAAAGCGCGCGGAAGGCAGGGAATCGCAAACGGGGAAGAACAGGCGGCGCGGACGGGCGGGAAGTAACGACAGGGAAGTATGGGCGCGAACGGGAAGTGCCGACGGAGAAAAATAGGCGGCACGGACGGGCGGGAAGTATCGACGGAGAAAAATAGACGGCACAGACGGGTGGGAAGTAACGACAGGGAAGTATGGGCGCGAAGGGATGGGAAGTATCGGCTATACGCAAATACGTCGACAGAAGCGAAAAAAAAGGAAGCCCTTGCGGACTCCCTTTTTATTTTCAATCTTGCGATTGATTTCGCTTACTTAACGTCAGCTTTTGCTACAGACCAACCAACGTTTTCGACATAGAGGCTGCCGGTACGTTTAACGAACGTCTTGTCGTTGATCTCAAGAGCGATCGGGGAAGTCGGAGCGCAGCCGTAACCTATGCTGAGCAGGTCGAAGCTGATATAGATGTCGAGATTGTCGGTCGAATTGACATGATCTGCATCGGGGTTGGTGTACGTGACCGCCTTATCCTGGTCGACGATTACTTCTGCCTTGAACAGGTTGCCGGTGCCGCCTATCTGCAGGACAGGTACGTTGATAGAGGTGGTGACCTTATCGGTGCCGATCACGTTCTCGCCCTCTTTGATTTCAGCCTCATAATCAGCTACGAACGGAGCGTTGCAGACAACTTTGATGCCGTTGACAGCGCTTTCAGTGTTCTTGAGCAGGCTTGCAGTCATGTTGAAGGTGAGTTTTGCTCCGCCTACAGTGAGGTCGCCGGTGTCTTTAGCGGTGATCTCGCTGTTGCTTTCCCACTTGCTGGTGTCGAGGCAAGCGATCGCCTTCTTGACGATGTCGATGACGGTGTTCAGGCTGAAGCCGCTGTCGGTAGCAGTGTCGGTAGCACCATCAGTAGCCGCTCCGTCAGCGGTTGCGGTTGCGGGAGCAACAGGCTCAAAAGCGGTTGCGCCGAGCGCCGCGAAGCCAGCGGGGATCTTATAAACCATTCCGGGGAGAATACCCATGACTGCGGGGATAACGGTAGAGAGGTTGACTTCGCCTTCGAGGCCCATGATCGTATCGGACAGGTCGCCGAGCAATTCGCTGAGGTTGAGACCGAACGCGCTCATGATGTTGTTGAGAGCAGCCAGTTTGACGAAGATCTTACCGCCGTCGATATTACCGGATTCGCTGAAGGTGACATTTTCGGTCAGAGCGATAACGAAAATGTCGTTGGAGTCATCAACGTTCTGCATCTTGAGATAGAGGTTGTTGATGTTGGGGAGCAGAGCGTCAAGGATGTCGGTATCGTCGGTTTCGCCGAACACGTCGGTTGCGTCGCTGAGGTAGAACCAGTCGGTGTAGACGTACTCGCCCGCTTCGTTCTTGACGTAATTGCCGTTAGCGTCTTTGTAGTAAACTCTCTTGGTGAAAGTAGCCGCCGCAACAGCCGCCGCATTGATGTCTGCGGAGATCTCTACGTTGTAGGTTTTGGAGTTCTCTTTGGTGGTGCCGAGGGTGACCTGAGCTTCAGCAGAGAAGTTGAGCACGCCGATCTCTCTCCAGGTGGTGTCGGCAAGATAACCGTCAACGGTGTCTGCAAGGGTGTTGTAAACAGTCGTGTTGGGGAGGATCTTGAAGCCGAGCGTAGCGGAGACAGAGGTGTTGGGCACGGATTCTACAAGCACGAAGCCGTCAGGATTTTCCGCGGTGCCGGGGAGGACGATGCCGTCTTCCTTGCCTGCGATTTCAAGGCCGATGCCGATGCTCTCGAACACACCGCTATTGTAGTTGCCCGTAACCTTGAGGTTGATGTCGGGCAGGATGGTGTAGAGCTGAGACATGCTGGTGAGGCCGATGCCTGCGTCAGAGAGGATCTGAGCGAGGTCAAAGCCAACGGTAGCTTCGTCAAAGAGGAGACCGTCGAGCATGGTAGCCACGAGGCCGCTCGGGTTGAACAGCTCTTTAACGCTGAGGGTGAACACCTTGCTGTTGGGGTTGCTGTTGTCATAGCCGATCGTGAGCATGCTTGCAACGGTGCCTGCAAGGTCAGCCGCCATATCGGTGATGGTCTGGCCGCCGAGCGCTTCGGTGAGCTTGTCGCCGACCGCAACGTCTGCGTTCACGTCATATCTGGCGAGAACTTTCGCAAGGGTAAGACCGTCGATCTTGAGCTTCTGACCGCCAGCGGCGAGGTAGATGAAGCTGTTGTCATCGCTTGCCATGTCGGCATACCAGAGACCGAACTCCTGCTTATCGTTGACGGATACGGTAAAACCGAAGCCGTTCTGTCCGTAAGCGCCTTCGCCGGTAGCTCTGAGCAGATCGAGCGAGAGGTCGAGGTCGATTCTCACTTTGGTATCGTTCACGACGACTTCAACAAAAGCGTCGGTGCCGAGAGAGCCGATGTTGTCGATACCGCCGATAGCGGCAACGGCGTCGTCGACCACTCCGAGCAGCTCGGTAAATGCTTCAGCTCCGGTATCGGGGGGAGTCGGGGTGGGGTCCGGCGGCGTTTCATCTTTCTTGCAGCCGACGAAGACCACGCAAACCATCGCAATTACCAAAGCAACAATGAGCAGTTTCGCCCAAATATGTTTCTTTGTCATAATTTGATAACCTCCTAAGTTATGCATATTTTTTGTAGCTTAATTATACAAAATAAGATTTTTAAAGTCAAGACAAAAAAAAGACCCAAAATATACCATTATACCCATAATTTGCCGCGCTAAACGTCGCGCTTTGAGAAAAAATGCGGGTTTCACGGCAAAATATATATGGATAACATATATTAAGTAAAAATTAAAATTTTACATACGCACGTGCATATAATGTATATTTAATCAACAAACGTGTCGCAACGCGGCAAAGCGCGGGTCGTGAAGCCGCGGGGCAAAATGGAGATCCTTTAGATGACAAGAAAGGAGCCGCCTTGCCGTGCGCAAGCTCCGCGGCGGGTATTGAGGGGAGGGAGAGAGCGGGGCGCGAAGCGGATTTTGTTGCGTTGGTGAGGGCGGGAGAGACGGCGAGATGCGGCTCTGCGGCGCAAGACCCGTGCAAAAATGTGGCAGAGCGCTCAAGAACAGCAAAAGGTGCGTGAAAATTGTCGAAAACTCAATACGTGTTGAGAAAAACGCTTAAAACAAACATAAAAAAATCGGGACAGAAAACGGTCTGAAAGTCGCGAATTGTGCAAAAACACACGATTTCGTTCAAAAATATTTTTCAAAAAAGTATTGACAGCCAAAAAGTTTGCGTTTATTATAACAGTATAAGGCGAGTTATCTCGCGTTGTGTGGTAAGGAGGCAAAATCGCCGTATGGGGAAAACGGCTACCGTCAAAAAGCCCGTATCTTATTGCTATATGCCATATTTCGACGGCGAAGGCAATACGGCGTTTATTGAAGTCTGGCAGATACTCGAGGACGAAGTGCTCGGCGTCTTATATCCGTGGCAATACGTTCCTGCGGCTCAGACCAGTTCCCGTATCGAAACTCTCAACTTTCTCGCTCTCACACAATTCGAAGAAGACTCGGCAAAATATCCCGGCGTGAAGTTCATCTACAAGGTGAGCAGTCGTCTGCTTGCAGAAGGCAACGTGCACAGGCTCGCAGGTCTTTTGAAAGACGAACTCGTGCTGTGCTTCGATATTTTCCAACTTGAAGCCTTTGGTGAAAGGAACAGCCGTCTCGGTCTCAATTTTCTGACCAAAAGAGGCGCGCACATCGTCATCGAAGGTATAGAACGTGCTCCGATGGACGTAATAGCCAAGTATCAGCCCGAATATTTTTTATTGGACTACCGCTATTACAATCAGAGTAATTTTTCGCTTCTCTCGATATTCTCGGGCTTAGCGAAACAAAAGGGGATAAAACTCGCGCTCGGCAACGTCGTCAGCAAAAACGATATCGGCTTGTTCGAGAAAGAGGGCGTCGCCGCTTTCAGCGGGAGCGCGTACGCAAAACCCAAAAAGAAACTTGAAACTTTGCTCGGCAAAGCTGATCAATGAGGACTAAGCGCCGCAAGGCGTGACATAAGGGCACAAAACAAAAACAATATCAAATCTAAAAAGATAAGGAGAGTAAAATTATGAAAAAGAGTTTGGTAATTACAACAATAGCTACCGTGCTCGTGATCGTAGTTGCTTTGACCACCGCGACCTTCGCGTGGTTCTCGACTTCGTCGGCAGCGAATATCGAAAACACGTTTGCAGTAGCTGCAAGCGGCTCAGGTGCAGATATATACAGATGGAGCCGCGCGGCCAACAACTATGAAGGCGTAGCGACAACGACGTGGGAACTCGGTTCTTACAACACGGATTTCGAGTGGATCAGCCCCGGCAATGCGATTACGGGTACCGCCGGCAACGTAACCGGTTACAATCCGCTTATGCCTCAGGCGATACTCAGCGACGCAGTCGACGGCACGACCGGTTTGCCAAACATCAACTTCGTCTATGCGTCTAACCAGCAGAGTACCGCAAAAAATCCCGCAAGCATTGCGTCTGATGCGGATTCTAAATTGCATCCTATCGCGGTAAGATTCCTGCTTGTACCCACATACGACAGTACCACGGTAACCATTACCGCTACGGTAAAAATCGATGACGCGACCGTTCGTGCAAATATCGATGCGGCGAAGGCGTTCAGATTTGCCATTATCGGCACACCGTCCAGTCCTGCGAGCGCAACTAACCAGGAATTTACTTTCGCTACGAACTACAAATATCTGACCAACGGTTTCACTTTTGACACCGAACAACCAGATCCTGACAATACGATTGACACCTCGGATTATTCCGACAGCGGTTATGTCAGCACCGCTGCCGGAGCCGCAGCTACTGCGACCTCTATCGTTTCCGTAGCAAACTATAGCACAATGAGCTCTACAACGACCGAGCTTGCGCAGACCATCAGCTTCCAGGCTACCAGCGCGAGCCAGTACGATTGCGTTATGTATATCTGGTTCGACGGTTCTGTAGTAACGAACTCGACATCCAACGGTTCTGTAAGTTTCACTTTGGGATTCAAGGGTGCAAATAACAACGGCTGATCCGTCACAGGCGACTTAAGCGATTGATTGTTTGGATACGTCAATCCTAAGAATTTGAAACAATCTACCTCACCCCGCAAGCGGGGTGGGGTTTTTGCGCTTCTGAAAAGGTATTTTTTGGCAAAAATTGCCGTTTTCGCGTTGATTTTCAACGCATTTTTTTGTCTTTTGCTATTGACAGCCGCATAAGATTATAATATAATATTTATATATGCGGCACGGGCGCGGGCGCATTGCGCACCCGTCGCGGGAAAGTCTTTTACAACTTTAAACGACCGTGGCGCATGGGATAAGGAATGGGAAGAGAGTTCAACAAGTCCAAGCAGGACGAGATCATCAAAAATCAGAAGATACGTGCGGCGAGCAGACGGCGCACCGCTACTACTGTCATCATCATTTTCCTTATTTGTGCTCTTTTGCTGACGGGCGCCGCATGGGGTACGATCGTTTTCATTGACGCCAACAGCATGAGGATCGTCGTCGACAAGAACAACGTCGGCGATATCACGGTAAGCAAGACGGCAGATTTTGCTTCGCCTTCTTCTGTGCTCAAGATGAACGGACCGGAGGATATTTCCAACATCACGTATGACTGGATATACAGGGACGATCTTTTCGGCAAAGAGGGCGATCATCACGGCGACAACTATATCGCGTTCAGCTTTTTCCTTAAGAACGTCGGCGACAGCGACATACTTTTCAAAAGCTCTATCGTGCTCAACTACGTCTCCAAGGACATAGAGAGGGCGGTCAGGATCGTGATAATCGAGGACGAAGAAAAGGCGACCTGTTATGCGGTGCCGCGTTCTGACGGCACGCCCGAGTATATCGCTTACGACACCGACGTCAAGGAGACTCAACAGCCGTTGCCGCTCGGGGAGAGCAAGCTCGACGAACTGCTCGGCACCAACGTCACCACTCCGTTTTCGAGCGACGAGCCCAAGGACAACAACATCACCGTGTTCGAGTCCGACGACACTTTCCTTGCCGTGGACGAAGTCAGGAAATACACCGTGCTGATATGGCTCGAAGGCTCCGACAGCGACTGCATGGACGCTATCATCGGGGCGAAAGTCAACTTTGAATACAACTTCCGCGTCACTCAGGTGGACGCAATACAACCGTAAGATGAGGGGAAGTCTATGGACAATATGCTAAATTTCATCAAAGCGTTTCTGGGCGTGCTGTGGGGCGGCGTCTCTCAGATATTCGTCGGCATTTTCGGCGGTATCTTTCAGATGTTCAATTTCCCGGCATACTACGACGCTTTCTGGGTCAACGCCAACGGCTGGGGTGCAGGCGAGTGGATCCTCGCGATCCTCATCGCTATCCTCGTCGTTGCGATACTCGTCGCGCTCGTGTGGGTCATCGTATGGTTTGCGCTACGTCTTGTCAGGCGTTTCAAAAAACCCGTGATCAATCAGGATCTGCTCGACGAGATCCACAACCTCAAAAAGCAGATACTCAAGGTCACGCAGGAAAAAGACAGGATCCTCCGCATGAAGGTCACGGGCGCGGAGGGCGACGCGTTCCTCGAAGGGCTTGAGACCGAAGAAGGCGAGGAGGAGAGCGGAGACGAGAAAAAGCTCAAAGAGGGCGAAAGCCGCTTCTTCAAACTGACCGAAGTCGATCAGATCTATGAGAATTACACCCCGCCCGAGTACGACAACGAGATCACGCTCGCAGAGATCTGCGACCGCTTCCGCAATTTCGCGGCGAGCAGGTTGCGCCTCTATTACGAGCCGCGTATAATCCGCCTGTTCTGGGCGGGCATGTCCACGACGAGACTGCTGATACTGCAAGGTATCTCCGGTACAGGTAAGACCTCACTCGCGTACGCGACGGGTCAGTTCCTCGACAACCCCGCGACGATCGCCTCCGTCCAGCCGTCCTGGCGTGACCGTACAGAGCTGTTCGGTTACTTCAACGAATTTACCAAGCGCTTCAACGAGACCGAGGTGCTCAAAAAGATGTACGAGGCGACCTGGAACGAGAATATCTACATCACCGTCCTCGACGAAATGAACATCGCGCGTGTCGAGTATTATTTCGCAGAAATGTTGTCCATTCTCGAAATGCCGTCGCGCGATAACTGGATCGTCGACCTCGTCCCCAGCGGTTGGCCGAGCGACCCCAAACACGTCGTCAAAGGCAGATTTACCCTGCCGCAGAATATGTGGTTCATCGGCACCGCGAACAACGACGACTCGACCTTCGCAATATCGGATAAGGTCTACGACCGTGCTATACCGATCAACATCAATACAAAAGGCGTTCCCTTCGACGCGCCGGATACCGACAAGCTCTATGTGTCGTTCAAACACGTCGAGAATATGTTCAAGATCGCGCAGGAAGAACACAAGGTCTCTCAAGAGGTCATCGATAAGATCAATACCCTCGACGATTACGTCATCGAACACTTCAGGCTCGCGTTCGGTAACCGTATCGTCAAACAGCTCAAAGAGTTCGTGCCCTCTTACGTCGCTTGCGGCGGTACCGAGATCGACGGCATAGACTACGTGCTCTGCAATAAGATACTCAGAAAGTTCGAGTCTCTTAACCTCGGCTTCATCCGCGACGAGATTGACGGACTCTGCGATTACCTCTCCGAACTCTTCGGCGAGGAAAATATGGGAGAAAGCAAAGAGTATCTGCAAAGACTCAAAAAACTCTTTTAGCCGCAGGGTCGCAGGGCGACTGCCAAGGTCGGCTTCGCGGGTTGCAACTTGTATCGCATAGCGATAAAGTTGGCTTCGCGTATTGCAACTTGTATCGCTTAGCGATAGTTACAAATGCTCCCCGTCACACGGGGGTCGCGGGTTGCAACTTGTATCGCTTAGCGATAGCTACAAATGCTCCCCGTCACACGGGGTCGCGGGTTGCAACTTGTATCGCTTAGCGATAGCTACCAATGCTCCCCGTCACACGGGGTCGCGGGTTGCAACTTGTATCGCATAGCGATAGATTACAAGCAATGAAATATTACGGGTCACACCCGGGAAGGAGAATATATGTCAAAGCAAAATACACAAGCAAAAACAGGCAAGGGCAAAAAAGCGCTCAATATCGCGCTGATCGTCCTTCAAATACTCATCGTCATTGCCGCGATCGCGTTTTCGATATCCATACTGTTGTCGACGGGATACGAGAGCAATACCGATTTCGGCAAATCGTCGATAAGACTGATGCCTGTCCTGACCGACAGTATGAACGGAGATCAGAAAGACAGCTTCAAGGCGGGAGATCTCATCATCGTCAAAAGCGCAGAAAAAGTCGACGCCAACTCGCTCGAAGTGGGCGACATCGTGACCTATCTCGATTACGTCGGCTCAGATCTGCAGTTCGTGACCCACCGTATCGTCGACAAGTCGATCACCACGCTTGCAGACGGCTCGCAAGTTGCGGTATTCGAGACGATGGGAGACGCAGAGACCTCGGGCATCACCAAGACGCTGTATTCGGGCGACATAAAGGGCGTATACGTCGGCAAAATCGCGGGTCTGGGCAGTGCGATCTTCTGGCTTCAGGATCCCACGCATTTCTTCCTTGTGATCATGCTCCCGTTGATACTCCTTTTGCTCTACAACGCATATATCGTGGTGCGCATCGTTATAGATTACAAGCTCAAGAAGCAGAGAGAACAGCTCGCAGTCGCCACTCCTCAGGGCTCCGCGTCTCTCGACGAGGAGGAGATCAAGCGCCGCGCGATCGAAGAATATCTGAAGTCGCAGGGCATTGCCCCCGCCGAAAAGTCGGAAGAAACGCCTGCCGATAACGGCGAGGCTGAGACCGCGCCTGAGGAGCAGACCGCAGAGGAACTGCCCGTAGCCGAAAAGACCGACGAGCCCGCTCCCGCCGGGACGGCAGAGCAGGAAGCTCCCGCAGAGGAGACGGAGAAAGAAACTCCCGCAGAGGAGACGGATATCCCCGTCGCGGAACAGACTGCAGAGAAAGTGCAGGAAGCGCCCGCCGATGACGAAAAACCCGCGGCAGATGAAAAAGCCGAGGAGGAGAAGAAGCCCAAGGCAAAGACTGCCGCAAAGAAGCCTGCGGCAAAGACCACTGCAAAGGCAGAGACGGCAAAACCCGCAGCAAAGACCACCGCAAAGGCAGAGACGGCAAAACCCGCGGCAAAGACTACGGCAAAGACTGCCGCAAAGAAGCCTGCGGCAAAGACCGCAAAACCCGCGGCTGAAAAGAAGTCCGCGGCGAAAAAGACGACCGTGAAAACCTCGGAATAATACTTCCGCATCAGGGACAGGGGGAATATGGACGACAGACAAAAATTTGACGAATACGTCGAAAGGATAAACGCTCTGTTGCGCTCGGACGATTTTTACCAGACGTTCAAGCGCAGGCTCCGCGCGTCCAAACCGCAATTCAAACTGGCGAAAAAGAGCAGGACGAAACAGTTCGAGACAGACTGGATCGAGATGATCGAGTCGTGTATCACGAGCCTTGACAATATCGTCAGAAATCCGAGGAAATTCATAGTAATAGAGGAGGATATCGTCGATATTTCGCTCGCACGCGCCATATCGACGGAATCCGTCAAGCACCTCGCTCAGCATACCAATATGATCGCGAGCGTGGACAAAGAGGGCAACGTCACCCCCAATAAGATACTCAATACGACCAAGGAGGAGAGCTTCGAGATCTACGAAAACCGCTTCATCTACACCTTGCTCAAGAACTTGTCCAACTTTATCGCCCGCCGTATGGACGCGATAAAAAAGGCGTACGTCAATGACAATATATTAGAACTGGACGTAGACGCGAATTTCTTTATGGGCAAGACGCGCGTGTTTTACAATCTCGAACTGATAGGTTCTGTGCCCTCCGACCTCGAAGAGGAGATACAAGGCTCCGACCTTAAGATAGTCGAACGCGTGACGAAACTTCAACGCATAATCTCAGACTTTCTGTCTTCGCCGTTCGCCAAGCAGATGATCAACAGCGCACCCGTGCGCCCGCCTATCACGCGTACCAACGTAATACTCAAAAACCCAGACTTCAAAAAGGCGCTCGTGCTGTGGCAGTTTATCGAAAGCTATTCAAAAATGGGCTTTTCTGTCGAAAACAGCAGCGAGAAGATGGCTGTCGACGAGGGAGTCGAGACCGCGGTCGGAGACATGATGTTCATCTGCAATTCGCTGATGGAAGGTCTCATCAAAGCGAAAGTCGACGATGCTCTGTTCTTCGACGAAGCCAATATGACGGAAACCGAAGAAGAACAGGGAGAAAAAGAGGGAGAGAAAGAGGGAGAAAAGGAAAAAGAAGTCGAAAAGCCGGAAGAAACTCCCGCACCCGAGACGGTCGAAACCCCTTCTCCCGAGGAGACCGAGGAGAACGCAGAAGAAAGCGGAGAGGAGACCCGGGAAGAAAAGAAGGACGAGGAGCAGGAAGAAGAACTGCCCGACGAATTCGGAGTTGCGGAACTGCGCAACCTCTTTCAGCAGACCGAAGGCAAGGTCGACAAGGCTCAGCTTGCGCGTATCAACAAGGCGATCGACCGCGTATTGCTCAGCGAGAGCACGTTGCGCGCGAAGAGGAAGTCGGACGTCGCGAAGATACAGTACCGCCAGAAAGAGATAGAGCAGGAAAAAATGCTCAAGGAGATGGAAAAAGAAAGGCTCGCGCTCGAGAGATCTCTCGCCAAAAAGGAGAAGATCGCGAAGAAAGAGCAGGAGTCGCTCGAAAGGCAGAGAGAACGCGACAGAAAGCGTCTTGAAAAACTCGAGCAGGAAATGCGCGAAAAGGCGGGAGAGATCGCGCCGACCGACGAGGAGAATATCCCGCGTGAAGATCTCGGCGAGGTCGACGATATGTCCGTAATGCCGATGGCCGAAGCGTTGAAAATGAACGAAAAAGAAGAAAACGACGCCGCGGTCCCCGTAGCAAAAACGCCTGACGAAGCTGACGGAGAAGCGGCGGCAGAGGAAAACAAAGTCTCGGACGAAGCGGCGGCGGCAACCGACGAAGCGGCTGACGGAGAAGCGGCGGCAGATCCCGCTCCGCCTGCGACAGAGGCGGCTGAGGACAGCGCAGGCGAAGAAGTTGCGGTTGAGGAAAAAGACGTCAAGGACGAAGCGGCGGAAGCAGAAACGACGACTCCCGCAGAAGAAGAAAAGCAGGATGTCGAGGACTCCTCCGAGGGCGAGCCGACGGGCAGCTCCGAGAGCGCCGCAACAGATAAGAAATCCGCCACGGACGGCGATGGCGAGGGCGATGGAAACTAAGGAAAAGAAAAAGAAAATTTCCCTGCCCGTGTTGATTATAGATATAATTGTTACGGTGCTGTTCGTCTTTGTTTTCGCGTGCTTGCTGACCGTGATGATACAGACTTTCACGGGCAAAGAACCCACCTTGTTCGGGTACCGTTCTTTCGTGGTGCTGACAGACAGCATGACGGGCACTTACGACAAGGGCGACGTGATAATAGTCAAGGTCGTGGACGGCAAAGAATCAGCCGAGGACAACTCCCTGATCAAAGAGGGAGACGTCATAACTTTCATCGCGCCCGAAGGCTTCGGCGGGGTGGACGGATACACGGTTACGCACAGGGTGGTGAAAGCGCCGTATAAAGAAGTCGACGGCAACTACTACGTGCGCACAAAGGGAGACGCGGCGGCGGCAGAGGACGAAACGCCGATCCCCGTAGAAAACGTCACGGGCATAGTTCTGTGCAAGAGCGAAGCGCTCGCCGCGCTTCAGGGCATACTCAAGAGCAAGACGGGATTTCTTCTTATAATCGTGATCCCTCTCGTGTTGATCGCGGTGTGGCAGATAGCCGTGTTCGCGGTCGCGAGCGCAAAGAACAAAAAACAAACGCAGACCGCCGACGGACAGCCGACGGGCGAAACCGACGAAGAAAGAATAGAACGACTGAAAAAAGAAGCGGTCGAAGAATACGTTAAAAACAAAGAATCCGACGAAGGCAAAGAGAACGAAGGGGAGGTAAAGCGCAAGCCGTAAAGCCATGAAAAGTGCAAGAGTCCTGACGCCTATACTTATACTCGTGCTGGTATTGTGTATGCTGGCTCTGACTTTTGCGTGGTTTTCTGCGGCTTCGGAGACCAACTCTGTGTCCGTGCTCAAGGTCGGCACATACATCAGGGTCGAGTTCGACGACAGCGGGCTCCTCAATGCCGAAAAGTACAACGGCGAAAAGGGGTATGACGAAAACGGCGTGCCTTATACGGGCGAGGACGCGGCGTACGAAGCGTTCTATCACACGTCGCTCAGACTGCAGGGCGGCTCAGACCTGCGTCTCAGGCTGTATTTTTCAGAGTTGCTGATAGAGGTGTCCGACTTGTTTTACCGACTCGGCGCAGAGGAGACCCTCACTGAAATAATATCCGGATTCGACGGCTACGACCCGTCCGCTTCGCACATAGGCAAGGCGGAGACCGTGACGACCGACAACGGAGAAGAACTGTTGCTGACAGACCCTTCGGACGGTAGCGAAGCGTTTATATATACGACGGACGGCACGGCGCAGGGCAAAGTGAAATACATCAGGCTGGACAAGGTCAACGTCGACAAGTTCTTCACGTTGAGTTACGCCAAGATAACGTCGGCATCCGCGCCTTACGAATACGGCGACTTCGCAGTCGAGAACGAAGGTCTGACGTTTGCCCACGGGCCGTCGCTTCCTGCGGGAGTGTCTGAAGTCACCGACGACGCGACCTACGGCAAGTCCAATCCGATTTGCATAAAGATCACGTATTCGGACGCCGATTATGCAAAGACGTTCCCGTTCAGTTCTGAGAATTTCAAGGCGTCGCAGTTCAGATTTGCGGTGCTGGCACAGGCGAATTACAGCTGACGGGACGGGATATAGAGATATTTCGCCGCGCACTTTGACCGCGCGGTACGGGAGAAGATATGAAAGGTCAGTTCACGAGATTAATAATTTTCATGACCGTATGCGTGTTGCTCATCGCGGGCATCACGGCGGTCACCTATGCCGTCTGGACGACAGAGGACGGCAGTTCCACTCCCGCCACCACGCAGACGGGCGAGTGGGAGGACGCGTCGTACAGATATCTCGTGATAAAGACGGACGTTTCGGACGGGCTGATCAGGTACAGACAGAAAGCGGACGGCGGCGCTGACTTCGAAGCGTTCGACGCGGGCGAAGCGGACGTATTGTCTGCAACATCGGTCACCGTGGTCGGCTACGAAGGCATATTGACGACTTTGAAAATACCGTCTTCGGTCACGGTGAAAAACTCTGCGGGAGAAAGCAAGGATCTGCCCGTCACGGTCATCGCAACGGGTACGGTCGAGCAGTACGACGGACTGCGGCTGATAGAAGAACTGAGTATACCGTCGTCGGTGACGGAGATAGCCGCATACTCGTTCATGTTCTGCGACAGCCTGACGAAGGTGGTATTCGACGCGGGAGACGGCACCGTCACGCTCGGGGACAAGTGTTTTTACGGTTGCGTAAAGCTGACCGAGAGCGACGTTGACTACGGCGGCAGGACGGCGGTGAAAGGAGAGTTTTGTTTCGGATAAAAGCAAAAAACCCGATACGTATCGCGTTTTATGGGGTCGTGCGCACAAAACGCACAGCTTTTTTTTGCGCAATTTTGCTGAGCGTCGCCCGTCTCGGCAATTATGATGAAGAAATATTACAATGTAAAATATTCGTATAGTATGTAAAATTTTTAAAATGCGTATTGACAGCGCATAAGTTTAGTTATATTATAATAATATATTTAAAGAGACAAGGTCGGATAAGGGGAAATGAACAAAAAGACTGCAGTCATAGCTATTGTTTGCGTTCTTCTGATCGCGCTGGTGGGTATCGGCGCGGCATTTGCTTTTTTCCCCAACGAAAGCGACACTCAATATCTCGTCGTCGGCTCCAACGACAAATTCAGCATAAGCATAGGAGTGGGCGAGTCTCAGGGTCTGCTGATGCCCGTCAAGGCTGTCAACGACAACACCGACGACGCGCTTGAAGGCTTTTCGGACGACGACGGCGTGAGGATAAGCGTGCCTTACGTCATAGGAGACGGAGAGGAAGGCGTGACCGCGATGAACGTGGTCGTATATGCTTCGTCGGCTGTCTGGACCGACTCTCAGGGGACGAAGTTGCCCGACAGCGTGCAGGATTATATGCGCGGTAAACTCGACTTCTGTATCTTAGGCGAGGGCGATACCCCCGTGTATTCGTGGGACAACGTGTCGTCGTTTTACGCGTTCGACATGGCTGACGCGGGAGCTTCGGGCAATCTGATACTTGCGATACGCTTCAACGTGACCGACGAGCTTTTGCCCGGAGAGATCAGGAACGCGACTCTCACGGTCAGCCTGACTTCGGAGTTCGTAAGGACGTAGCGGGCAGGGGGCAAAACGCAAAGACCCGCGGTGCGGGAAAGATATATAGCCGGTCGTCGGTAAGGGCGGCGAGCGGCAGGTAAGGGAAAGGAAAATTATGACAAACAACGCCAATAAACGCAGAATATGGCTTTCGGCGACGGCTGTGATACTCGCAGTCGCGCTTTTGCTGTCCTGCGCACTGGCGGCTTTTCTTTATACGCGCACGGATAACACGGGCACGGGCACGGTTGCGGAAGGAGACGGAGCGGACGAGGTCTACGGTCTCAGCAACAGAGGATACGGCACGTCGATCTACAACGGCGCGACTCCCGCTATCCCTTCCGGTGCGACGGGATATGCTATAGGCAGCGAAACGGCTCTTTCGAATTTTCTTTCTACCGCCGTCGCGAATTCCGGTACAACCTATTACGGATATCTTACGACCAATATCAGTCTTTCGTCTTCGATAAAACCTTCTACCGACAGAAAGCTTCCCGCAAACGCGACACTTGACGGCAACGGTTATACCATAACTTCGTATCATCAGGAGCGGAATGCATGGGATTACAATAACACATGGAATGCGATAGGTAGTGAAGACAACTATATCGAATGGTGGGGATTCAGTTCTGCAGGCGGTTCGGGCACGGCTGTTTCTATTTACAGCGGTGTCAGCGCATACGGTCTCAGTAATATAATTTCCGTCAACTACGGTACGATCAAAAATCTTAATATAGGCTACGAGAGAAATTCGAACAATAGCGATATACAAGCAATTTACATTTCGCCTAATTGGGACGGAAACGTCAGCATGGGCGGCGTAGCTGGTATAAACTTCGGCACGATATATAATTGCTCGGTCGATTTTAATATCGAATACGGCTTTATAGGCAGTCAATATTTCTCAAATGGCACAAGCTCCAGAGACAGAGGGGTAATATCTTATCAGCAACTCGTCGCGGTCGGCGGTATTGCCGGCTACAATGGTGTAAATCCTTCCAATACGTCTCAGACTGGTCAGATATACGGCTGTAAAGTCGTTACGAGAGAAGCTTTCGGCAGTTTCAGAAGCAAGGTGAGCACTTACGATTCGGCAAGAGCGACGACTTACGAAATACCCAACGATCCCGTAGTAAGCAGCGTTGTCGCAGGCGTTGCGGCAATCAACAACGGCGGCGTGATCAGCGGCGTCGATTATTCTGCGACGGGTGGAAGTCTGTACAACAACGTATGGCACTCGTCGAAGAGCTATACGGGAATGATTACGGGTATTACCAATCTGCAATCGACCGTTCAGGGAATGACGCTTAACGGCAGTACGTGGAATTTTTCTCCGTCTGTCGTCACAAATTTAACGCTTAGCGTCGCAAACATTTCCATTGTGGCAGAGGCATTCGACGCGACGTTCGGCAGAGAAAGATACGGAAGACTTACCGGTGACACCTATACGGGAACGGGTAATTACTGCGGTTTAGTGGGCGGGCAGGTTTCCAACGGCGCTGACATTTCCACCGTGACGGTTTACGGCGGAAATCTCGATACTATTAAAAACGTGAATTTCAGACAGTGGGCTGCGACGGAGTTGAATTCGACGGTCGGAGTTACGGACGTTAATATGCCCAAATTCGGTTACGGCACGAACAACACAAACGATTACATAAACGAGATAACTTCGATATCCACGCGCTTTGAAGGGCAGAGGCTTGACTCTAACGGTACCGACCTTACCTCGGTCGGCGCGACCGTCAGCTATGTCTGGGACGCTGAACAGCAGACGGACGGCAGCTGGATCTCGGGTCTCAGACAAAACATAGATTTCACTAATATAAGCGGAATAAACGGTTCTACATACTATATTTACGGCACGCAGAGTTACGTGAACGGCAACGCTTCTTATTCAAACGGGAAAGCGATTTACGATTCTTCAAACGTGACGTACGGCGGACTTGCGGTAATATCTTCTTCTGCTACGAGTTCGTCTATCGAATACAATTACAGCATATTATTTGAAAACTTTACCGATACCAACGCTCTTAACGCTTTCGCGGGAGGAGGGTCGGATTCCAGCTTTGCATACGCGTACGCGAACGCAGTAAAGCTTACAAGGGAAAACACGCTTTCGTCGCCTTCGCTTACCGGCGACAAGGTGATGAAGAACTGGAAGACGCTTGACGGCAACGGGCAGACGTTGATCCTTAATGGTACGGCGACCAACGTCAGCGGCAGTTCCGTGCAGGTCTCCGTCGGCGGGCAGAACGTGGTCGGTATAAGCGATCTTATTTCTGTCAACTACGGCACGATAAAGAACCTCAACGTATATTACGGCACTTCTTCGAGGACGGATACCGGCTCGATAATTTCCACAAACTCGTTCGCGTACGGCAGAGTCGCGGGTATCAACTTCGGTACGATCAGCAACGTAGAGGTCAATAACGGCATGACGGTGGGCGACGGCTCTCCGACAAATATCTGGACGAATTCTTCTTTCGGCGCGGTCGGTCTTGCGGTCGGCGTCAACGCGGGCACGATAGACACACTGCACACGATCGTCTGGAGAAACCTTTCCGCTACCGCTTCGACGTTTGCGGCGGCGGGCGGCGCGGTCGGTATGAACGACGGCGGCACGCTCAGAAACGTGATAGTCGACGGCGTTGCGAGCGCTTCGGTAACGGCGACGGCTTCTGACAGCTACGTCGGCGGCGTGCTCGGCGCGGGCAGCAATTACGGCAGCTGGACTTCGGGTCAGGTCACCGTATCCGCTCCTTCGGGCGCGACTTCGAGTCCGTTCGAGGACTGGACTTTCGTAGGCAAGCAGATACTCAATACCGCGGGAAGCAACGTCGGTATGCTCGCGGGTAGGGCGGCGGCAAACGCTTCGCTTGCAAGCAACGGCAATCAGGCGATTCGCGAGATGGTCGTCATGATGCCGCAGACGGATGCGGCGGTCGGCTGGTTTACGTCTCAAAAGGGCAAGATGTCGCTTCTCGGCACCTGTTCGGGCACGGCGGCTTCTTCGGGCTATATCGAGACAGACCTCGTCGTCGGATATTACGCTTACATAGACGACGCATCGGCGGCTTACATTTCTAAGATCTACACCGATTACAACATGGCGAAAGCGGATTCCGGCATAACGATGCTGTTCGCGACGCCTGTTTACAGCGGATCGTCCGCCGTCAGGTCGGTCAGTTCCATCAGCGTGCAGACGGAGAATATGACGGCTACCGCCGCCGCAAAGATATCGTTCAACGCCAATCTGTCGGCTACGACGCAATCGGCGGTCATACCCGCTCAGGTCGCGACTACGGACAGCGTTTTCGTCGCCAACGACGGCAATTACGCTCCCGCGGTCAAGCTGTATTACGATTATGACGTCAATCTGTCGCAGTCGGCGAGCGACGCGGACGCTTCGATGTCCAAAACCTCGCTCGAAGCCTTCGTCTCGGGCGACGCTTCGTCGGCAAGCGGAGTGGGCACGCACAAGATAATCGCGGCGGGCGCAAACGGCGCTACGCTGACTTCGGATATGACCTTGAGCGTCACGATAGTCGCGGACTTCTCCAAGACGAGAGGTCTCGACGGCGGCGGGCATACGGTCACTTACGTCCCCGGCGCGCTGGGCGGCGTCTCATACGATAAGGACGGCAGAACGCTTACGGCGATAGGCGTGCTCGCTTCGGTCAACCGCACTTCTGTCAACAACGTGAACGTCGCGATAGGCAATTCCGTGACCGCGAACGTCGGCACGGCGTACGCGTTCGGCGGTATCGTCGGCGTAAACCTCGGCACGGTCGCGGGCACCGTATCTTACGGCTCTTACACGCTGTCGCTCAGCGGCAACAACGCTTACAGCTATTTCGGCGGCGCGGTGGGTATAAACGCGGGCACGGCGGACGGCATAAGGATCTCGTTCGGCGGCGGCACGCTCTACGCAAACAACGGCTCGGGCACGAGGACGGTGCTCGGCGGCGCGATAGGCTTGCAGGAATCGGCGGCTCTTACCGACGTGCAGGTGACGGGTAACGGCGCAAAACTGACCGTGGACGGCGCGGGTCTCGTCGGCGGCGTCGTAGGTCTCGCCAATCTGGGCGACGGCGCGACGGTCGCGGGAATTACGGCGGCAAAGACTTCGCTCGTCAACGTCGCCAACGCGGTCTACGGCATGACGCTCAATTCTACGGGCGGTTACAAAGGACTTATCTCGGGCGCTCTGTCCGAGGGTGCGGTCACGGGCACGCTTTCGGGCATCGCGGCGCATTACCCCGACGGTACTGCGGCATACGAAGTGCCCTGGAGGACTACGACGAGCAACGCGATCTCGATGTACGGCTTCGGCTCGTCCTCCGCAATGGAAGGAATCCTGTTCAAGATCACCGATTACAGCAAAGACGGCGCGGCGGTATCGCTTGCCGACCGTGCTTTGTCGGTCAACGGCGCGAACAAGTCGTTTACTTTCGACACGTCTCAGTTGACCTCGCTTTCTTCGATCTCGTTCGACGTGAATTACCGTTATTACGACGGCGCGGGATTTGTGACCGACGAGAGCTATAGCGGCTCTCCGTCGCAGAGCGGCAACTCATATACTGTCGCCGTGAACGGAGCGTATGCAAACAGCGCGGTCTACGTGCCTGTGCTCGACGTGCTGATCGACTATTCGGTGGTCATCAACAACGGTGAAAATCAACAGCTCGTCGACTTTATGCGCGGCGAGGGAACGGGCTCGTATGCGGGCGCGCACAGCGCGACTCTCGCAAACGGCGCGGCATTCGCTCTCGACGCGGGAACGGCTTCTCAGCGTGCGGAAAGCCTTGCGGACAAGATACTTTCGGGCACGGGCAACAACGTGACCGTATCGGGTACGCTTCCGACCGCGAGCTACGCCGACGAGACGGTGAGCGGCGGCTTCTTTGCGATCAACAACGCTACGGTTAGCGGGATAAACGTGATCGCTTCTGCCGACCTCGGCGTTACGGCGTATGCGTTCGGTATGCTCGCAGGCGTAAACACGGGCGCGCTTTCCGGCGTGTCGGCGACGATGTCGGGCATTGCGATGACGGGCGGCGTGTTCGGCGCGCTGGTCGGCGTCAACTCCGCGTCGGTCGGCGGCGCGACGGTACAGCTTTCGGGCGAGTACGACTTCAGCGCGGGCACAATTTTCGCGGGCGGCGCTTTCGGTGAAAACAGCGGCGCGGTAAGCAACGTGACCGTCACCTTCGCCAATTCGTCTTCGCTGAATGCTTCCGACTCGACGGTCGCGGCTGTCGGCGGCGTTATCGGCAAGCAGAACAGAGCGTCTGTCTCAAGTACCGGCACGTCGGGCGGAAGCGTTGCTCTGAGGGTAAATCAGGGCACGGGTTACGTCGGCGGTATAGTGGGTATAATCAACACGGGCGCGGCAACCGCGGTAGTCGCGGGAGAGACGCTCGAGCCGTCCTCTCTCGGCGGCGTTTATGCGGGCGCATACACGATGTCGCTCGAGGGCGGCGGCGCATACAAAGGTCTCATCGCAGGGTGCGTCGGCGACATAAGGAGCGGCGGTATAACCGGCGCGGCGGCGCATTATTACGAGCGCGGAGAGTCCTACGGCATCGTCGGGATCCCGTGGTACGCGACGGACGCTTCCGAAGTATCCATGTACGGTTACGGCGGCACGGCGAGCGCGGCGGAAGCCAAAGGCGTAGTGTTCAGGATCAGCGATTACAGCGACGACGGCGCGGCGAACTTCATATCTTCGAGAAGTCTCGTGGCTACGTCGGGCAACGCGATTTTCACCTTCCCGATGTCGGCTTTCGCGGGCGTCAGAGGCAACAGCGTCAACATACAGGTAACTTGGAACAGCTACACGGGCGACGAAATGACTTCTGCCGTCATCAACGGAGGGGACAGAAGCGCCGCGGGCGATTATTCGTATACGGTCTCCGGCTCCTATCTCAACGGCACGGGCGACCGCGTTCCTACGATCGACTTCTTCGCGACCTATTCTGTCGACATCGATTCGGGCACCGAAGCCGACTGGCAGAACGACTCCGGTATTTATCAGAGCAAACTTTATTCGTTTATCGACGGCGCGGGCGCGAATCAGCTTTATGCGGGCGCGCTGGCGGGCTATATCGTCGAAGATCTTCTGATAGACAAGCCGATGAACGGCTTCGTCACCATGAGAAGCGAGAAGACTCTCGAAGGTCAGGGACATACCCTGATGCTCAGCTGGGTGGGAAGCTATGACGGCAACTACGTTCTGCAACAGAACGACAGGACGGTCGACAACGCGACTTCGGGTAGCGGCGGCTACGTGCAGGCAGTCAACGGCGACGACGTCAAGGGAGCTGTGGGCGGACTTATCGCGGTCAACTACGGCACGGTCAAGGACCTCAACGTCGTGCACAGGAACGGGTCGACGGAGACGGGTACATACGCGTTTGCAGTCGTTGCAGACGCTTACGTGGGCGTGCTCGTCGGCGCCAACTACGGCACGGTAAAGGGTATCTCTTACAACAATTCGACGGCATCGGTGGCAACGAGGTTCGTCGGCAGAAATTCCGCAGACGTAGTATACGGCGGCATAGTCGGCGTAAACGCCGCGACGGGCACGGCAGAAGATCTCAGCGTGCAGAAATACAGCGCGGTCACCATAACGGGTGCATACAACGCGTTGTACGGCGGCGTCGTGGGGCAGAACTTCGGCACGGCGAGCGGCATAACGCTTGCCAATTACAGCCAGAACATGGTCGAACAGGTGGAAAACGGAGTGTACGGCGGCGCGGTCGGTTCCAACGGCGGCACGCTCTCGGACGTATCCGTCACCGTCGGCACAGAGACTTTGCAGAGCGATTATCTGTCGAGACTCAGCAGTTCGCCCGCGCAGAGGACGATAACCTTCACCGCCAACACAATGGCTGTATGGGGCGGCGTGGTAGGCTACAACGCAGGAAGCGTGACGGGGGCGACCTTGCTCGCGCACACTAACTACGGTTTGAGCGCAGGCTCGGGGCATCTTGCCGCGGGCGGCATGATAGGTATGAACGACGGCGGCTCGCTCGAAGGACTTAACGCGACGGGCTGGGGCGGCTTCTACGTCTACTCGTCGATGATATCGGAGACCTCGACGAGGAGCGTATTCGTCGGAGGACTCGTCGGAGCGATGAACGCGGACGGCGCTTCTCAGATAGGCTTCGTCAGTTTCGCCAATACCGCAAAAGCCACGATCGCAGACAGTGTGTTCGCGCTCAGCGGCGGCATCGTGACGATGAACAACAACGCGGAGGGCAAGTCGAGATACGGCTATGTCAGCGGCGTTCTCGCGGCAGTTTACGGCAATATTCCCGAAAACGCGGTCAGCAATACGTTCTGGTTTATCTCCGACAAATTGCAGAGCGTCGAAGGCGACGACGCAGAGATACTTCCCGCGTTCCACGGCGGCAACGAGTCGCATCCGACGTATATAAGCGCGTTCGGCATGGTGCCGACAGGCTGGCTCGGCGACGGCGCGACCAACAATAAAGCGGAATTCGCGACGGGAAGCTACGGCTTCACCTTCGTTGATTCGGACGACAACCCGATCAACTATCTTACGATGGACGCTTCGATCAACGCGGGAGTGCTCACTCTCACGGTCTACAAACCGTCCGGCGCGATGTTCATTCAGACGCCCGATTTCAACGGCAACGTCACGGGTAGCGGCGGCACGGGCAGCGGAAGCGTAGGCGCGGGCGGCAGTCAGTCTCAGATCCTGACCGTGTCCAACGTAGGACTGAACGGCATAGGCTATCTGACGTTCTCGTTCGAGTCCGAGGTTTACGCTCTGACGGGCACGTATTCCGAGTTTACGCAATATATGATCTTAAGCTTCCTCAGCACGAGACCGTTCGGTACGGTGACGGGCAGCGGCAGCGGCGAGTATTATACGTATTCCACGGTCGACGGCAGGGTGTCGAGGTCGATAGGAGACTCTTTCTACCGCGTCTATCAGGTATGGGCGGGCGCGACCGAAATGCAGATACAGGGAAGCAATCAGACGATCGAGATAAATGCCGTACCGTCGCAGGCTCTGATACTCAACGAAGGCAAGAGATTCAACGGCGGCGCGTCCAACGGGGTCAGGATATCGGTCTCTTCGTCGTTCGAGAACAACATCGCGCTGTACACGTTCGGCGGCGATCTTGACGGAACCAGGCAGACGTACGTCGTGGTCAGCGAATTCCTCGCGATCAACTACGGCACGTTCACCAACGCCAACGTATCCATCACGGGCACGGACGGCGGGCACGACATAACAAGAAGCGCGACTCAGGTGCTCAACAGCGCGTTCGGCGCGGGGCTTGAAGTCGACGAGGCGAATCTGACGGGCTTGATCTACGGCATGCTCGTCGGCGTCAACGAAGGCGAGGTGTCCTATCTCGGCGGTTACAGTTTTGACAGGACGATAGAACTGGACAGCGACTCGAGCAGTTCGTACAACTCTATCTTCGGCGGCATGGTCGGCGCTCAGTCGGGCGCGGACGCACTCATTTCGAATATCGGAGATATCACTTTCGGCACGGCTGACAGGGCGGGCGGCATAACGATGAGCGGCTCTGCCAACCTGGTAAGCGCGGGCGGCGTGGTAGGTATCGCGATCGACGGCGTGATAGAGAACTTCAGCGTGAAGCTCACCGCCAACAGCTTCCTGACTGTCACGGCTACTCACAATACTGCGGTCGTCGGCGGCGTGGTCGGCGATCTCAGAGGCACTTTGAGAGACGTCACCTTTGAGTCGGAATATCAGTCAAAGATGATGATTTCGGGCACGAAGGCTACGGGCGTAGCGGCTCTTGCAAATCTCGTCGGCATAATCAACTCCTTCGAGTTCGCGGCAGCGCCCGCTTCGATAGAGAAGGTCAAGGTCATAGGCGTAGGATATCTGTACAACGGTCTCGACGCCAACGGCACCGTCACCACTCAGTCCACCAACCTCTATACCGCCGGCGTAGTGGCAATGGGCGCCAACTACGGCAACGTGGACGCAGAGAGCGTACAGGCGATGCCTGACGGCGACCTCAAGACGAGGACGCAACAGCTCGTGGCGGCTTACGGAGAGATCAGACCCGCCTTGCTCGACAGCGTCTACGTGGATTTCGAAGGCTACGTCAGGGCAAAGGCAAATACCAACGTCGGAATGATCGCGGCGAGGATACTCGACGGCGTGACGACGGCAAAGGACGCGGACGGCAACGAAGTCACGGTATCCAACGTCAATACCGATTATCTTAAGAACCTCGTATGGCAGAATTCCTGCGAGGGCGACAGTAACTGGGCGACTTCTGAAAATTATGCGGATTATACCGAGACGTTCGGCTCCAACGAAAACGTGGCGATACTCGGTTACGCTCCCGTGACCATAGATTCCACGTCTCCCGATCTGCGCGGCTCGGGCATGAGGATATGGCTGACCAACAACCTCTACGCAACGAGGAGCACGGTCGCAGACATGGTGATCACCTGGACGGCAACGGGTGTGCTCAACGTCGCGATCGACAGCTCGATGAGCTGGCAGAGCCTCACGCTCTCCACGGTATATTACGACGAAAGCGAGAGCGAGCTTTCCAACAGATTCAAACAGATAAACGATTACGGCAACCTCGGTTCTCTGTCGCAGACCTCTCTGTCGGTCAACGTGACCGACGCGCTTGCCGCCATCGCCAATTCGGCGGCGACCTTCCCGCACGGGATATATATGCTCAAGGTAGCGTATAAAGAGGTTTATATTTACAATCAGAAAGAACTCATCGCGTTCTTCTCTCTGCCGACTTCTTACGACAATCTTGACGGTAGCGGCGGCAATCAGTATTACAGCGAGGTCGACGGGCTTATAGGCGCCTGGACGGGCGAGCACGGCACCAAAGAGGAGTACAGAAACGCAGAGATAGGCATTCTCGCCAACGACATCACGATCAGCTACGGTCTCGTACGCGTGACGATGAGCCCGCAGAAGATACTCGAAGGCAACGGCAAGACCGTGACCTTCGATTTCAGCGCGGACGGAGTGCTTTCGAGCGACGGCACGCTCGCGACAAAACGTCTGACCACGGATACCGACGACAAGAATTACAGTTTACTTATGCCTGCGGGCGTGACAGGAGCGGCTTCCGAATACGACGCCAACTATATCTACGGCAGCAGGAACGCAAGTTTTGCCCGTTATATCGGCGGCACCAACGTACTCAGCGAATACAATATCAATACTATCAACACCCTCAGCAAGGTCGGTATCAGAGTGGGCGGCTTGTTCGTCGGCAGGAACCTCGGCACGATTCAGAACGTCAACTTCGTCGTGCCGCAGAGCGTCAAGATGAGCAACCAGAATTACGGCACGTTCACTCTGACCGGTATCGTCTGCGCGGTAAACGCGGGCACGATCGACAATTGCTCCGTGACGATTGAAGAAGACGTCAAGGTGGGCACTTACAGATACACCAACAGCAATAAAGACAACGCCAACGAAGTCGACACCAACAGCGTGTCCTCGCCGTGGATAAACACCGCGGCGGTATCGGGCGGTATAGCGGGACTTCAGTACGGCACGGCAGACAGACCTTCTTATATCTCCAACAGTACCGTCACGCTGAGCGAGGGCAGTGAATTCAGGGCGGAATCTCAGGTCTCCTCGTTCTATTGGCTGAACAGACTCGACAACATCTACGCATATGCGGGCGGCGTGGTCGGCTGGCTGACGAGCGACAGTACGATCTACAATATCACCGTCAACGGAAGCGGTACGATGACAGCGTGGGGCGAGCTGAACATGGGCGGCAGCGGCAGCGGCTTCAGCAACGGCAGAAAGGTCACCAGCGCGGGCGCGATAGTCGGACTCAACTCCGACCACCAGAATTATTCGATGAGCCAGAACGACGGCGAGTACGGTCTGATCGACGGCGTCATCTGTAACTGGAACGGCGCGGCCTATTATCTGACGACTTCGGGCGACAACATCTACCAGTCGGGCAGGATGAACTATTATATGGGCGCACAGCTCGTCGGTATCGCAGAGCAGAACACTCTCAACAACATCTACTTCATGTACGGTATCGACAATTATCAGACCTTCCATCAGGACAACTGGTATTACGGCGACAACGCAGACGCGAGAAAGGCAAGCGAAGCGTTTGCGGAAAAATACGATTATATCGTGTCAAGAGCGGTCCAGCTTCTTGAAAGTGACACCTTCCCGTATTCAGCGGTCTACGCGATAGCCCAGAAGAGCGGCAGCAGCGCGGGTGTCACCGAGGTCGCTTACAGGAATGCGGACGGAAGCGTGACCGTCAATCTTGAAGACAAGGTGATAGACGGAACGACCGTTCCCGCGTTTACTTTTGAAAATTACGCGAATTATCAGGACGCCGTAGACGCTTCTGCTGTTTCCGGCGCGACCAACTTCTCGCTGTATGTGGCTGAAGGCACCACGTTCTACGTCGCCAACCAGTATTTCCCGAGGATAACGTCGACCATGGACAGCGGAGGGGATAAGAATCTCGACTTTGTCGGCGCGCGCGCGGCGGCGATGATCACGAGCAACAATACCACGGACTGGAACTGGACGTTCAAACCCAACAACGTCTATCTGAACGAGGTCGGTTTCGGCGTGGACGAGACGAACGGTACTGAGATAGACGTCAACGACCCCGACACCACGGCATATCTGTCCTTCCAGACCACGAGTATCACATCGGACGTCGAAGTCAACGTCTCGCTCAAGACAGACAATATGGGCGCGCAGTTCGTCTGGAAGACGATAGAGGTGTGGTTCTTCGCCGACGGCGGTTCGACGCTCAGCGAGCTCACTTATTATGACAACGTGACCTCACTCGAGCAGGCGAAAGCCAACAACAGTTTCGTCAAGATATTCGACCGCGAAAACGACGGCACAGACTTCATGTTCACCTACGTCATGGGTATGGCGATCAGGGTAGCGATGGACGAAAACCGCTATTATTACGACGATACCGCGGGCGTATTCTATGACAGCGTTGCAAAGATTTACGACGGCACGACGATCGAAGACCCGATGTTGTATTACGCCGACGAGGACGGCAACAGGATAGAAAGCCTCGGCGAGGTCTCGGCTTCGCTGATGAGTCCCTCTTATTACCGCGACAGCGCGGACGGAAGCAGTACGGTCAAACTCGGAGGAAAGAATCAGACCGTGCAGGCGGGCGCGTACCGTATAAGAATCAGCTTCACGTCGGAGGGCGGAGAAAACTCCAAGGTCAATACGACCAACCGCACGATGATGTTCTCTGACTTCGACCACATCGACATCTATACCGTCGTGCTTCCCAAGGGCGTGGCGCAGAACGGAGTAGCCGTCTCCAAGACGTATGACGGCACGACGGAGTACGGCGCGTCGACCACCGTGTTCTCGGGTATGATATCGGGAGACTCGGTTGCGCTGTCAGACGGCGTTTACTCGACATTCAATGCGGGATCGGGCAATATATTCAAGGCGACGTTCAGCACCTTCGTATTCAGTTACGCGGTGATGACAGCCGACGGACTCGAAATAAAGGAAGTTGCGATCTCGCTGTTCGCGGGCGATTACGATACGCCCAATTACGCGCCCGTGACTACGGTGCAGACGGGCAATATCGTGCTCACAGACGGCGCGACCGATTTCTATAACACGCCGAGCGGCAACTATCAAGGCACGATCAGGAAAAAACAGATATGGCTGACCGACGTCGATCTCGATATGTTCGGCAGGACGTTCACCGAGGGAGGCGTCAACCCGCCGATAGAGTACGACGCTCTGACCACTTACGATACCGAGGCGTTCGCGGAAGGCTCAACCATATTGCAGACGGAGCTTTCGCTCTCCTCCGACAAGTCGGAACTGACAATGAAGGGTTACAGGGCAAGCGAGAACGTCAGATTCACGATCACGTTCCTGCCTGCGGGTAGCACAATATACGAAAGCAGCGTCAAGAACTACGGCACTTACCGCGTCTACCTCAACATAATCGACAGCCAAAACTTCACTCTCTACGAGAACAGCGCCGAGACGACGCGCATGTATATCGGCCAGCTTTCGATCACGGAATACGAGATACAGTCTGCCGACGTCACTTACGTCATATCTTCGGGATACCTCAGCAAGATATTCGACGGCAACGGCACGATACCGTTCACGTTCAATCCTTCCAACCTCAGGATAATCGCCAAGAACGGCTACAAGGTACAGCCCGACGAATACACGCTCACTACGGGCGCTATGTACACTACCTCCAAGAACGGCAACGCCAAGGTCACGGCTAAAGACGCGGGCGAATACGATATCTACTTTGAGATCTCCAACTTCAACTGTCCTCTGGGCAACTACGTGCTCAACGACATGACCGTTTCGTTTGTCGATACAAACGGCAACAAGATCAGTTATTTCGTTCTGCCCAAAGAGATCAGGCTCGCTTCGGCGACCAAGGAATTTGACGGTAGTGCGAACGCGGACGCGTCTGCGACCACGTTCACATACGATTCGGGTTATGCGCCGATAAGCGGCAGCGGCGACGTGTTCGGGCTGCAATACGCTTCGGTCGACGCGGGCGCGAATATAAACGTCACGTTCACAGGCGCTTCGACGCTTACTCTCAACGGCACGAGATACAACGTCGTTTCGGTCGTTGAAGGCGCGAACAAGGGCACGGACAACTATTTCGTCAGCAACGTGACGGCGGCTAAGGGCAACATCACTCCCGTTCAGGTCACGCTCGTCAGCGCCACGATGACGTACAACAACAGGAATTATATAGATTACCGCGCGGAGGGTACCGAGGTCGTCATCAACAACGCTTCGGGCGAAAGGGTCAACATCTATCCGTCCGCGACCTTCAACAATAAGAACGCGGGCACGAACAAGACCGTCACATTCGCTACGGACAGCGAGACGATCGCGGGTAAGAGATACAACAAGCTGGTCAATTCGGCCTACGTGTCGTCGGCTTTGCCGGGTACGGGCGCAGGCTTTGCGGGCAACTATTACGTCCAGAGCACCGTGTGGAACAACGTGGGCGAGATCGTCAAGAACACACTGTCTCTCAGCGACATAGCGGGCAATGTGACGATAATCCATACCAACGGCAACTCCACCGTTAGCGGTAGCGATCTGGCGTTTGAAAATCTGAGCGGGCAGTCTTATATTTACCGTTACGGATATTATGTGGGATTCGAGATAAATCCCTCCGCCATCCTGCTCGAGGACGATCTGCTCTCGGATCACCTGACCGTCGCCGTCACCAACACGACCAACACCACCAACGGATACGTGGGCGCGTACAGGCTCGAGTTGCAGATAACGGGCAGTGACTACGACTGGGATATCGACGTGAGTACGGGCGACAGAGTGGTCACAGATTTCAGGGTGGAGAGACAGACGCTAGGCGTCGGCAACGTCAGCGCGACCCTGCCTTCTTACGAGTATACCTACGTGTCCAACACGACGCGCACCAATCTCACTCCGACGGTGACGGTCACCGACCTCAACAACAGGGTGATCACCTCAAGCGACGGACTTACCTACAGCCTCAGCGCGTTCACTAATACCAACTACTATTTCAGCACGAACAGATATTCCAACAATTCCGTGCTTGACGTGGGCGATTATTACTTCACGGTAGCTCCCGTTTTCGCCGGCGCGGACAATATCAACTATTACTATTCGGGCTCCGGATACAGGATAGATTTCTGCGTATATCCCTATACCGTGACGAGCATTAGGGCGACCAAGGAGTTCGACAACACCAACGCGTTTGACACAGAGGGCAACGAAGCCGTGTTTGAATTCAGGGCGGGCGATCCGTTCACTCCCGCGGGCACGTATTCTTCGGCTACGGCGGGATCGGGTAAAGGACTCAATCTCGATTACGTGCAGACCACGATAAACGGCACGACTTACAGGCTCCTCAGGGACGTCGGCGGCAGAGTGACCAACAATACCTGGAACACCGCGACGGGTACGATCGAGAGATACACCATATCGTCGAGCGAGTTGAACGCCTATATCATGGGCTGGGTAAAGGACAGCACAGAGAGACAGCTCCTTTCGGTCAGTTCGGGTTCTCCGCAGCTTGAATACCGCTCGGATACCGCTGCGGGATATTCGGCTGATCACTTCCTGTTCGACGCTACGGGCATGAGTTACGGCTTTACCGCGTCGAGGAACGCGTCGTCTCTGAGAATAGTTCAGAACGGAAGCGTCGTCGAAACGCTGTCGTTGAGTATAGTGCTCAGCGGTGCGGGTACGTTTACGTTCAGACAGGGCGATACGAGTCTGCAGGTGCTCCCGGCAGGTACGTACAACGGCGTTGTCTCGATAGTGTCTTCGCAGAACTTCGCGCTTGAAACCGGCGCGGGAAGAATAGGGTTCACCGTCAATAAACAGGAGATAAACGGCGGCGGAGCGACCGGCAGCGCCAACGTGGTCATAACGCTCGGCGGCGAATTCTCTTATATGTACGGCGAGAGCGGCTTCAATCTGCCTGAGGCAAGCGACGCCAAGTTCGTCTATACGATGAACATAATCGACAAATACACGGGCAAGATCGCGGCGACCTATACGCAGGCTGACGCGGTCATAGGCACTCTCGAATATACACTTGCCGCAGACGCGACAGACTACCTGACCTCGCTTGACGGACCGCTCTATATAGGCGGTTACTACGTCTGGGCGAGCGATATAGCCGAGGAGATAATCGTCAACTACTCGATACCCGAGGGATCGCGCATTGCGGTCTATACCGCGGGTACGGCTGTGCCCGAAGTCCCCGACGAGGGTGAAGACGGCGGCGAGAGCGGAACGGGCGAGGGTACGGTCACGATCCCGTCGCTTGCGGCAGAGCCCGCATACTTCATCCTGCCGCGTACGCTCAATATCGAGAGCGTTGCCAAGACTTACGACGGCACTGATTCGTTCAACGGCGCGGTGCTTACGAGCGACGCTCTGGCGGCAGACGCTCTGACGGCAGAGACGCTCGGCGGAATTTACGCTTCGCCCAACGCGAATTACGACAGCACGGGCACGACGTATATCGACGGCAACAAGGGCAGCGATTATCTGCTCATCAACGTGACGGCGGTCACGGTCAACGGCGTTGCTTACTATACGCTTGCTACGGGCGGCGTGGCGGGCAACTACTGCCTGACGGGCGAATTCAACGGCACGGTGATGTCGGTCACTGGCGCAAAGATAATGAGAAAAGCCGTGGACGGGTCGGCGGTCACCCTGACTTCAGACACCTTCGAGACGGTCTACGGATCAGACTCTCCCGCAGAGCTTCCCGAAGTGACCGCGGACTTCGGCGGTGCGACGGAGATCGTCGTATACGCAGAAGAAAACGTCGTCTATAAGCAGGGCGGCGAGGTCGTGGATATGCCCGCAAACGTGGGCGGCTACGAGATGTATCTTACGGGTATCGCGTTCGACAACTACGAAGTGTCGGGCGGCATCAGCGAAGTGCTCGTCAACGCGGGCAGGAATTCCGCGGGAGAAGGCGAGGAAGGCGCAGGCGGAGAGACCGGGGGCGCCGAAAGCGGCGGAGAGACCGGAGGCACCGACAGCGGCGAAGAAGGCGGAGAGGAAGAAGCTCAGCCCGAGACGTATACATATTATATTGTACCGCAGACGGTCGTCATCTCGAGCGTCGTCAGGTTCTACGACAAGGGTACGGAACTGGGATATCTCGCAGAGGGCGAGGACGGAGTCTCGGCACAGGTCACCGTGACGGACGCAGAAGGCAACGTGATAACCGACGAGGCGGGAGATCCCGTCGTACTGCGCGTGCAGGGCAGGTTCGTCGACGCGGGCGCGGGCAAGAACAAGGACGTGCTCGCAGACTTCACGCCGTTCGGATATTACGTCAACTTTGAGACGAGCACGGTCAATATGTATTACAGACTGATCGTGGTCGGCGAGGACGGCACGGGCAACGTGGCGAGCAACTATTGTCTGGCGACGTCGGACAGCGTTCTGCTCCCGGGTCAGTTCGACGAGGGTTATGTGCCCGAGGATCCCGACAACGACGACACCCCCGTCGTCAACAACAACATCATATATAATATGACGCTCGCGGGCGCGGGCACGATGATACCTGCTCCGCTGACGGTCGAGGGCATAAGCAAGGTCTACGACGGCACTTACGCGATCACCGCGGGTACGGTCACGGGTATGCTCGCAGGCGACGAAGCGCTGACGGTCGCAAAGTGGAGATACGAAGACAAGAACGCCGGCATAGGCAAGGCGGTCGGCATAGAGACTGACGGCGAGGTATACGAATACGACGGCGTGACCTATTATGCGGTCTACATGACGTCCGGGGACGAAAAGATATTGTCCGATTACGGCGTAGCGGCGACCGGTTTTGTAAGCATAGCCGAGACGACGGTCAACGAGGACGGTCAGGAGGTCGAGGAGACGGTGATCTACGCGGTCGTCGCAGGTGCGGGAGAGATCACTCCTTACGCGCTGACGACGGCGGACTTCTCGGGCGTGAACGTCGCGGGTATCGCGGCAAACCGCATCGAATACAATTCTTCGAGGACATACACGGTCGGAGAAGTGAGGGCTATGCTCTCCGCGCTCGGATTCAGCGCGTGGGCGGCGAACGTCAACGGCACGCTTACGTTCACGTTCGACAACGGGGACGAGCTGACCTTCACGGCGACGCTGGGCGGAGGAACGACAGCGCACGACGCGGGCACTTACACCGTATCGCTGACGCTTACAAGCGCGGGCAACTACACGATGGCGGCGCCTTATACCGTCGACTTCGTGATCGTAAAACAGCATATATCGGCGGTCTACGTGATCACGGGCGATCTCTGGAAAGAATACGACGGCACGGGCACGCTTCCCGCGTATACTACCGACGGCTGGACGGTCTATGCGGTAGACAGACAGGGCGCGCTCATAGATCCGTCCGCATTCGAAGGCGCAGATCTGTCGGCGGCGCAGATAGTGTTCAGGAGATACGTAGAGGAGGAGGCGGCATACGAGTACTTCTCGCCCGTCAACGCGTATACCGACCCCGGTTACGAGATCTACGTCAACGGAATTACGCTTGACTCGACCAACTACACGTTCGCGTCCACAGACGACGCGGCGGGTTGCGTCTCCTTCGATCAGGATACGCTGACGGCGCAGAGGGCGCATTACGTGATCCGCCCGTTCGTGATAACGCTTGCCGACGGCGCGTTCGACAGCAAGAAGTTCGACGGCGCGTTCTCCCTGAGGATAGAGGGAGTGAACGGCGAGACGGTGATTGTCGGCGACAGCGGCGGGGTCAACGCTTCGCTCGCGGGCATTTACGGCAATCTTTCGATCAACCCTTATATCAGCGGCGTGGCGGTCTCTGACGAGGCGCTCAATCAGGAGAGCGCGGCGGGCAACTACGCGCTGTATTACGACGGCTCCGAGGTCGGCGCGGATACCGTTCTGCAGATAACCGGGTATACCGTGACGAGCGCGGACGTACTCGTCGCAGAGCGCGAACACACGACCTACAGAATAGGAATAAGCGGTTTGCAGGGTCTCGACTTCCTGTTCGCAAAGACGACGGATATCTCCGACGAGGCGCGCGGACGCATCGAGGAGAAACTGATGACGGGCGAGACGTGGACGGGCGGCAGTTTTGATTCCGCATCCGACTTCGCGCTCCTCAACAAGGCGGTTGCCGACGTGTTCGCACTTTATGTGAACAACGGCGCGGGCGCGGTAGTTCCGTCTACAGACGTCGCTTACGCGTTCGATTCGTTCGGATACAAGGCGCAGGGCGACGGGTACGTGCTCACGTTTACCTTCGCCGGCATAAGCGGCTACGATAACGATACCGCGACGGACAGATACACCTTCGTGATAACGGGCGCTTCCGACGACGTGAAGTCCACCAACTATTCGACGACTTCTTCCGAGCTCGAGAGCGGTCAGCTCACGGTCCCGGCGGCGGGCGCGGGAGTTGCGGTCTCCACAAGCGAAGAACTCGTCGACGCGATAAAGAACAACAAGACGTTCTATCTCGCCAACAGCATTTACGGCGCAGATCTTTCCTCGGTCGCCGACGCGACGTTCACGGGCACGATGGACGGCAGAGGATATGTGCTGTCGATCTCGGGCGGGGCTTCGGTCAACGCGGCGAGCGGCGCGGCGGGATTGCTTGTCGCGGTCAACAACGGTACGATACGCAACCTCTCGGTAAAACTGATTTCGGATAATACGATCGGCGCGGCTAAGGCGGGAGGTCTTGTGGGAGTCAACAACGGCACGATAGAAAACGTGTCTGTCGAGCTCGTCGGAGACGTCACGTATACCGGCGCGACGTACGCGGGCGGCATCGCGGGTGAGAACACGGTAAGCGGCGTTATCGACAACGTCAGCTTCGTATATTCCGCAGACGTGACGGCGAGCGGAGCGACGTTCGGCGGCATCGCGGGCAACAACGCGGGCACGCTGCAAGAAGTCGCGGTCAGAGTCAACGAGAGCGCGGGCGCGGGCAATTATACCGTGAGCGCGGGTCCGGCGGGCTACATCGCGGGAGTGTCGACGGGCACGGCGAGCGGCGTTATCGTGGCGATACAGACGGGCAGACTCGTCGGCGCGAGCGCGCTGTGGGCGGGCGGTACGACGACGGCAACGGGCGTATATGCATACTTCGCGGTCGACGGTGCGGAGGGAGAAGATCTGTCTCTGCTCGAGCCTTATCCCGAGGGATATATCGGCTATTACTTCGCGACGGCAGACGACTATACGACGGACGGCGCGGCGCACAACGAGCTGACCTCGGCGGGCGAATATAACAAGTCTTATTACGTCGACTATACTAATGGCGGCGCGGGATACGTCGCGATCGAGGCGATCGCCGCATACAACAGATTTATCTGGGACGGTTACGGCGTCAGCTACCGCACCGCGTTCGGTGACGGCAACGTCGGATCTTCGCTCAACAGGATAGTCGCGCTCTTCGCGGCGGGCGGTATCGCGGCGCAGTTCGACGGCACGACTGTCGTCACTTCGGGAGTCGACGCGTTCAACGTCGCAACCGGCGTGCGCGGCGGTACGGTGGACGTCGAGGGCGACGTCGAGACGAGCGTCAAAGAGGTCGTCTATACGGGCGAAGTGCAGGTCTACAAAGTCAACATGACGGTCACGACGGGCGGCGTATCCGAGACCAAAGAGCTGTCTGTCGCGGGCACCGACGCGGGCTATTACAGCAAGGCGAGTCTTGAGGGCATCATCGGCGGCGGCGCGGGCGGCGAGACGATTGGCAACGTCACCTACGACAGCGGTTCGAGGACGGAATACACGTTCTCGGGCGGCGGCGCAACGGTCGCAAGCGGTATCGCGCTCGTAATATATCCCGAACAGATAAACGCAGACGACGTCTCGGCGAGCAAGTATTACGACACGACTTCGGCGGGCACGCTCACGCTTACGGACGGAGATAAGACCGCGGGCACGCTCGTGGGCAATTATTACGACGAAGCGGGCGCAACGACTTCTCAGGTCGCGTCGGCTGTGAAATTCGGCTTCGCGTCGTTCGGCGCGCTGACGAGAAGCGTTCTCTCCAAGAGCGGCGTGCTCTACGGCATAACCGAGAAAACGGACGACGAAGGAGTCGTCACATACGATATCCAGCCGATAAGCGTGGGCTCGGGCGACGACGCGGTGCAGTTCACGGTCAATACTACGGTCGGCTCGGCAAGCGTGCGCGATCTGATGATAGCTTACAGCAGGCTCGTCGACGAGGATCGCGCCAACGAATTGCTCGGCGCAGAGCAGTTGTCGGGCTACACGTTCGTCAAAGTATACGACTTTACGGCTGACGTCTCCGCAGGTGCGGGCAACGTCGCGACGGTCGGCGGCAATATCGTGTTCAGACCCGTGCTCTCGGGCGACAACGGCGGCAATTATTCGCTGTATTCGGCAGAGTGGGTCGTCTCGCCCGATACGACCGTCGGAGCGGACGAAAGCGGATTTACGATGGACGAAAACGCGATGACCGTAGCGGGCGCGATCATCCCGATAGATCTCGGAGTGACGGCACAGTACGCGATCGGCAGAGATCAGTCTTACAACTCGGCGATGCTCGATCCCGAGATCGTCGCCGATAAGACGGTCACCGTCACTCAGGAGCAGGCGGCGGCGCTCGGCATTTCGGCAGAAAATTATGCAAGACTCGTCGCCGAGGTCGGAGCGGGAATAACGGTTACCGCGGGCGCCGGCTTCTACGACGCTCTCGTAAGCGAAGGCGTGCTCGAAAAACGCGCGGACGGCAAATACTACACGACCGCGGCGTATTCGCAGTACGGCAATGCTCAGCTCCCCGATACCGCAGACGGCGGCAACTTCGTCGTTACCGTCACCGACAACACGGTCACGTTCAGATACTTCGCGACCACGCTCAGAGACGGCAAGGCGTTCTACACGCTGACGGGCGAAAACGACTATTACAAGTGGATAGACAACGAGACGGGCACGGCAGATTATTACGCGATAGACATGTTGCTGACCGTTGACGTGAACTTCGGCGGCAAAGTCACCGATATGCTCGCATGGCGCGACGCGGAAGGCAACGTCGTCGGCTATCAGGGCACGTTTGACGGCGACGGACACGCGTTCAGCGAAATGATAATAGACAGGGCGGGAAGCGCGGCGCTGTTCGAGAGAGTGGACGAGGGCGGCGTTGTCAGGAATCTGACCGTAGCGGACACCGTGATCATTTCTACGGGCGCGGGATCTGTCGCGGGCGGCATAGTTGTCGACAACTACGGCAGGATAGAAAACTGCGCGTTCGAGGGCGTGCTCAGCGCGAATGCGGCGACGGGCGGCATCGCGGCGACCAATTACGGCGAGATAACGGGCGGCGTGAGCGTCAACAGAGCTTACGTTGACGACGGCGGCGTGGCAGAGGGTATCGCCGCGGACGGCGACGACGGCAACAACGTCGGCACTACCGAAGGTATAAGTGTCACCGAGAGCGTTGAAGGAAGCGGAGAGAGCGCAGTCGTGAACACCGTGATCGAAAACGCGGACGAGAGCGCGGCAGACTGGAGCGACAGCGCGTTCACGCCCGTGATAAGCGCATACGTGTTCGACGAAAGGTACGTCAAGGTCGACGGCAACGGCAAGTTCGTGACCGACAACTTCTTCAAACTCAACGCGGTAAGCAAGCTGTTCGGCTGGGTCGGCAAAGGCGCGGTCACCAATTCGTCGCAGACGGGATTTTACGGGACGGTCTCCTTGTCGTGACGCGTTCTGACGCAGTATAGGTAGGGTATCGTCTTTTGCCGCCTTACGGTTTATAGACAAAAAAGAGCGCCGCGTTTGCGGTGCTCTTTGATTATAAAGTTCTTATTCTGCGTTATCCGATCTTATTCCTCGTCATCGTCGTCGGAGTCGTTTTCTTCGTCCTCGTCGTCATCTTCGACGACGTTGATGTCGTAGTTGAAGTCGTCGTCGAGTTCGTCCTTGTATTCTTCCTCGTCTTCCTCTTCTTCTTCCTCGTCGTCGAACGTCTCGCCGTAATCTTCGCTGTCGAAGTCGTCGCTGTCGTCGAAGGGCTCGTCGTAGTCGTTCCAGGTCTCCTCTTCGGCGAGTTCGTCGAAAGAGACTTCGCTCTCGTCCTTTTCTACGGGCTGGTCGTCCTTCTCGTACTCCTCGTCCACGTCGGATTTGCCTGCCTTGCGGGCACATTCGGAGCAGATCTTTTCACCGGGTTCGAGATAGTTGGTGTGGCATACGGGGCAGAGGAGTTCGTCGTCGTCCTCATCCTCGAGCAGAGTCGCGCCGCCGATCTTGAGTTCGGCTTTGCACACGTCGCAATAGTCCTCGTCGACGGGAATCCAGTTGAGTTCGCATCTGGGACATTTTTTGTATTTTGCCATAATCTTAACCTCACAATTTTTCCTGAAACAAAGGTAAAAATCTCCCATACCTTTGCGTGTAGTATTATATTCACTATTTGACCGTTTGTAAACACTTTTTTGTAAATTTTCGCATATTTTACATATTATCTTAATCAGGCGCCCGCGCGGGCGTAAAACAGCGGCGGATCAAAGAAATCCGCGCCGCAAGAGGAGCGGCGCGGGTAAGAGGGGGTTGGTACCTGTCGGTACCGGGTGAAAGTCGTTGCAAACGCGTTGAAAGAGCGCTCAGACCGCGCCTTCCATGATCATTTTGTCGGCGAGCAGAGCGATGAATTCTCCGTTGGTCGGCTTGTCGTTTGCCGAATATATCTTTATGCCGAAGATCTGATTGATGTTTTCTATCTTGCCTCTGTTCCAGGCGACTTCTATCGCGTGACGGATCGCGCGTTCCACCTTGGACGGCGACGTACTGAAGTTTTCCGCAATGCCCGGGTACAGCTTTTTGGTGATGCTGTTGATCACTTCGGGGCAGTCTATCGTCATCTTGATCGCCTCGCGCAGGAACTGATACCCCTTGATATGCGCGGGTATACCCACAGATATGAAGACGTTCGCCAGCTTCTCGTCGAGCGTGTGGCGGGAGCGACGTATCGCCTGTCTCATCTCAGACTCGTCGTCCCTTACGGCGACGGGCGAGTATTTCACGCGCGAGCACTCCACGAGCCTTTCCTTGAGAGCCTTGGGAGAGACGGGCTTGAGCATATAGTAGTCCGCGCCCGCGTTGATCGCCTTGCGTATGAACGCGTCTCCCGTAAGACCCGAAGTCACGATGAACACCGGTCTCTTGCGCAGTTTGGCGAAGTCCACGTTGGAGAGCACGCCGTAGCCGTCAAGATGGGGCATTACTATGTCGAGCGCGACCGCGTCGGGTTGGAGAGTCTCTATCTTCGCGACGGCGTCAAGGCCGTCCTTTGCCGTAGCGATGACTTCTACGTCTGCGTCGCCGTCGAGAGCGCGGGCGAGCGCCTCTGCGCATTCCTTTTCGTCGTCGGCGATCAAAAGTCTGATTTTCTGCATAATGTTACCTCCGTTTTCTGACAAAATCCATTTTATTGCATTCGCTTTCGCTATCAAAGAAAAAACCGCTTCAAAAAGCGCGGTTTTGGCTTATATTTCGCGGTAATATCACAATTGTAATATTTTATAATTATTATTATTTCGATTTGCAATATCTGCGGCAGTGTGATAGAATATCGATATGGATTTTGGCACAAAACTCAGATTGCTCCGTGAAGAGGAGGGAGATACACAGGCGCGACTTGCCGAAAAGCTGAAAGTGGCGCAGTCTACGGTCGCGCAATGGGAAGCGGGTATGCGCAGACCGTCCGCCGAAGCCGTTGTCGCCGTTGCGCGATGTTTCGACACTTCGGCAGATTTTCTGCTCGGGCTTGTGGACGAAAGGCTTCGCCTTGTACCTTATTATAAAGATCTGTCGGAGAGCGAGCAGACATTTATGCAGGCTTACGCACAGCTTTCGGCAGACCGCAAAAACGCGGTGGGGGAAATAGTCAGGCTCTTTCTGGAAGGAGAAGCGTGAATCTGCGCCCGACGGCGGTTTCGGGACATATAAAGCGATAACCTCGACCGTCAGACCGGAGGGCGATGCTGAGAGGCGTGTTTTGAAGCGGCAATATCATTGACTAACGCAATGGGCAATGTTATAATTTTTTTATGCAAAAGCAAGCGGTAAGGGCATTGAAGCCGAGAAGAAACAGAATATGGGAGCTTGATTTTCTGCGCGGAGTATGCGTGCTGCTGATGATTTTCGATCACTTTATGTTCGATATCGGCGACATATTCGGCGGACCGTGGGCGGCTGCGCAGGACACCGACTTTTTTATAGGTCTGTACGAGCGCGCGCAGGTGTATGCCGAAAGTCCGCTTAGGCTAGTCACCCGAGATATCGTCGTATGGATATTCGCGCTTCTTTGCGGGATCTCCTGTTCGTTTTCGAGAAGCAATCTCAAGCGCGGCGTAGAAGTCGCGGTGTTTGCTCTGATAATCACGGCGGTCACCACGTATATGGAAATGCCGATAAAATTCGGCATTCTGCATATGTTCGCGGTCGCGATACTTTTGTGGGTGCTCATCAACTTCATAGCGCGCAAGGACGCGTGGAGAACGGCTGTGATATGTCTGGCAGTCGGAATTATGATAATAATAATAAACGAATTCTGCAAGGCAAGATACGCGTTGGACGAACAGGCTTTTGCGGACAACAACGACTGGTATTTCATTGCGGAGTGGATGCTGGGCAACGAAAGGAGTTTCTATTCTGCCGACTATTACCCGATATTCCCGTCGGTCGGGTATATGCTTATCGGTGCGGGCGTTGCGCCTCTGTTGTACCCGAAGAAGCGATCGCTCCTGCCGTGGCTGGGGGAGTACGACTGGCACGCGCCTTTCGACTTCTGGGGCAGGATCGCGATCTGGGTGTACGTGCTTCATCAGGTTGTCATCGCGGTGATACTTGCGGCGATAAGCTGGCTTTTCATCACTCCGGGCGATTTTGTTATAATATAGGAAACAGACACGGGTACGAAAAAACCGTGCGCATATAATCAGTAAAATAAAGGCGCGTAAAGCGTTTTCGGAGGCTATATGGAGTGCAATCACGACTGTTCGTCATGCGCGTCCGCAAGTTGCGGCGAGCGTAAAGAGGAACAAAAGAAAGAGGGCGCAAAATTTGTAAAAAAGGTCATTGCCGTAGTCAGCGGCAAGGGCGGCGTGGGCAAGTCTCTCGTCAGCGCGTTGACGGCGAGCGCTCTCGGCAAACAGGGCGCAAAAGTAGCCGTACTCGACGCTGACGTGACCGGTCCTTCGATGGGCAAGGTGTTCGGCGTTACGGCTAAGGCGTACAGCGACGGCAACATGATAGTGCCTGCGGTCACCAAGGGCGGCGCAAAGCTGATATCGGTCAACATGATGCTCGCCAGCGAGGACGATCCCGTCATATGGCGCGGTCCGCTCATCGCGAACATGGTGCAGCAGTTCTGGAGCGACGTCAACTGGGGAGAGGTGGATTACATGGTGGTCGATATGCCTCCCGGCACGGGGGACGTGCCGCTGACCGTGTTCCAGAGCCTGCCCGTCGACGGCATACTCATCGTCACTTCTCCGCAGGAACTCGTCTCGATGATAGTTGCCAAGGCGCTCAAAATGGCATCTATGATGGACGTGCCCGTACTCGGAGTCGTCGAGAACATGAGTTATTTCGAGTGCGACGGATGCGGTAAAAGACATTATATTTACGGCGAGTCGAAAGCGGAAGAAGTCTGTAAAAAGTACGGCGTGAAACTCCTTGCGAGGCTGCCGATCGACCCGGGTCTCGCAAAACTGTGCGACGAGGGCAGGATAGAGGACGCGGAGTGCAAAGAACTCGCGCCCGCGGTCGAAGCCGTAGTCAAGGCAAAAAAGCGCAAGCGTGCATAAAAATTCATTGCAAACGCGATTATTCGTAAAATAATATCCGTCCGCAACTTTGGTGGGCGGATTTTTGTCGTAAAAAGAGGCTTGGAGAGAGCAAAACGTAGCGGTTTTGTAAAAAATTCCGTTATGCAACAAAAAAACGAAAAAACTCTTTTATTTTATCGGATATCTATGCTATAATATTTCCAATATTCAAAAAATCCGTATAATACGGAAGGAGAGAATTATGAAGAAGATTTTAGTTTTAACTATATTGCTCGTAGTGCTCGTTACGGGTTGTTTCGCGCTTGTGGCATGTCGTCCAGATGCTGATTATGTAATAGGTATAATACAGCCGCAGGAGCACGTTGCTCTTTCAAACGCAAGAACGAGTTTTCAGGACGAATTAACAAAATTAATAGAGAATGATGGAAAAACTGTTCATTTTGACTATCAGAATGCTAATAACGATGCATCTATGATCGGTACGATGATCGATAAATTTGTAAATGCGAAATACGATATGATTTATGCGATCGCAACGCCGGCGGCTCAGGTTGCAGCGGATAAAACCGTTGAAAACAAAATACCGGTTTTGTTCAATGCGGTTACAGATGCTGCCTCTGCCAACATTATTGAAGATAATAATGCACCCGGAGCAAATGTTACCGGCGTGTCAGATATGAATCCTATGGAAGAACAGGTGTCTTTGATGCAGCTTCTTATGGGGGGAGGTACTGATTTTAAGGTCGGCATCATGTATTCTACAAACGAAGACAATTCCAAGATTCAGAAAGACACGATAGAATCAATTTGTGCAGAACGCGGCATTGAGACTGTTTCGGTTGGAGTTATGGATTACAACGAAATAGACGGAAAATTGGCTTCGCTTAAAAACAGCGGTGCAGACATCGTATATTTGCCCACTGATAATATGCTTGCTGAAAACGCAACGACAGTAAACGATTGCAATATTGAGAACGGCTATATGCTGCCTATCGTTTGCGGCGAGGGCGGTATGAACGATGCTTGCGGGGTTGCAACTGTAAGCGTTGATTATAAAGAGCTCGGCAAAATAGCTGCTCAAATGGCTTACGAAATCCTCGTGGAAGGAAAAGATCCCTCTACGATGGCTGTACGTTATCAGACTGAAGGGATCAAATATTCTATAAATACTAAAGTAGCTGGCGAAATCGGATTCGATATTCCCGATTCCGTTATCGAATTGGCTCAATAAGGATTATAATGGACACTTTATTAAACGGTTTAAATCAGGGAATAGTCTGGGCAGTGCTTGCTTTGGGAGTATTTATATCGTTCAGATTGCTTGACTTTGCTGATTTGACTTGCGAGGGAAGTTTTACTCTCGGAGCGATAACGAGTTCGGTGTTGCTTATGGATTCGCAAATGAATCCCATTTTGACTTGTATTATTGCTTTCTTGGTAGGCGCATTGGCAGGTCTTATAACAGGTGTATTAAATACTAAATTGAAGATACCTGCTATATTGTCGGGCATCCTTACTCTTACCGCGTTGTCATCTATCAATTTGTTAGTATCTGGCGCCAGGTCATCAATTGGGCTTAGAGGAGCAGATAGATTTTATTCTTGGCTTAATATAGGCATTAAAAATGCTACGTTGGTTTCGGGAATCATCATTTTAATAGTGATAATCGGCGCCATGTATTGGTTTTTCGGGACAGAAGCCGGAAGCGCTATAAGAGCTACGGGTGATAATGAAAAGATGTGTCGTGCTCAGGGCATAAATACTGACAATACCAAGATAATCGGGCTTATGCTGTCAAACGCACTTATATCATTGTCGGGAGCCCTTGTGGCACAGCAACAGGGTACGGCTACATTAAGCATGGGCACGGGTGCTATCGTAATAGGACTTGCATCTGTAATAATCGGAGAAACTTTGATACCTATTAAAAGAAACTTTGCATTAACTCTTGTAAGCATTATTATAGGTAGCATAGTATACCGCATAATATTCGTTTATGTGCTTCTCGTCGGACTCGATACAGAATATATCAAGCTGATAACCGCGATAATAGTCGTCATAGCTCTCTGCCTGCCTATGATAAAGGCAAAGACGCTTGCGTTTGTAAAGACTACTGATAAGTATCTGATAAACAAGTACCCGAAATACGCAGAATACGCAAAGAAGCGAGACGACAACAAAGAGGCTAAAAAGCAGGCGGCGAAGGAAAAACTGCTTGCCGACATAAAATCGCTGACAGAACAGCTGAAGACGTGCACGGACGAAAAGACTGTCAGAAAACAGCACGCAAAGCTGGTCAGAGCAAAAGAAAAGTATGTTGAAAAATACGGCTCCAAAGAACTTGAAGAAGCTGAAGAAAAAGAAGTCGGATCGATTTCTGTCGCCGCGGTCGGAGGTGAGGACAAATGACGATGCTCAGTCTTAAAAACGTGTCCAAGACCTTCAACATAGGCACGATAAACGAAAAGAAGGCGATAATCAATCTGTCGCTCGACGTCGAAGAGGGCGATTTCATCACCGTTATCGGCGGCAACGGCGCGGGCAAGTCTACGCTTCTCAACCTGATCGCGGGCGTATATATCCCCGAAGAAGGCACGATAGAGCTTGACGGGCAGAACGTCACGAAACTCAAGGAATACAAACGCGCGAAGTATCTCGGCAGAGTCTTTCAGGATCCGATGACGGGTACCGCGGCGAATATGGAGATACAGGAAAATCTCGCACTCGCATACCGCAGAGGCAAATTCCGCGGTCTGTCCTGGGGCGTTACGCACAGGGAGAAAGTCGAGTTCAAGAGCCAGCTCAAAATACTCGGTCTCGGTCTCGAGGACAGGCTGACCGCCAAGGTCGGACTGCTGTCGGGCGGGCAGAGACAGGCTCTGACTCTGCTTATGGCGACGATGAAGAAACCCAAGGTATTGCTTCTCGACGAACACACGGCGGCGCTCGACCCCAAGACTGCCGAGAAGGTGCTCTCCGTCACAGAGGAACTCGCGGGCAGGAACAACCTGACGACCGTGATGATCACGCACAATATGAAAGACGCGATACGTTACGGCAACCGTCTGATAATGATGAACGAGGGAAATATCATCTACGACGTGCGCGGAGAGGAAAAGAAAAACCTGACCGTCGCTCAGCTTCTCGACAAATTCAAGATAGAAAGCGACAAGATGCTGATGATATAAGACTTCAGACCGCCGCGGTACGCCGCGGCTTTTTTATCGGGAAATTTTGCGTTGCACCGACCGATACGAAGGGAAAGCCGACGGAAAACTGAAAGAAGCGAAAAAGCGGACAGACCGCGCCCGCATGCTCTGCGACGCGACGAGGGCATAAACAAACGACCGTAGTGCGTGTGCGACAACAGGAGAAGACATGCGCGCCCGCTTGCGGAAAAAGGAGAAAAACGTAAAAAGGAGAAAATATGAAAAAAATAGCCAGCTTTTGCATAGATCATACAAAACTCATGCCCGGCATATATCTGTCGAGGAAGGACAGGAGAGACTGCGTCACAGTCTCCACGTTTGACGTCCGGATCACCGCGCCCAACAGGGAGCCGGTGATAGACATGCCCGCTCTGCACACGATAGAACACCTTGCGGCTACCTGGCTGAGAAATTCTGCGATAAAGGACGATGTCGTATATTTCGGACCCATGGGTTGCCGTACGGGTTGTTATCTGCTCGTGTTCGGAGAGCCTTCGCCCGAGGACGTGGCGTATTATATAAAGGGCGCGTTCGCGTTCATAGCCGACTACGATGGGGAGATCCCCGGCGCAAAGGCGGAAGAATGCGGCAATTACCTTGAACAAAACCTCGCCATGGCGAAGTATTATGCAAGAAGGTATCTGAAAGAGCTTGAAGAAAACCCGCGTTTCGAATATCCGGTCTGACGTTTTAACTTGACGACTTCCGATAAAAACGGTTTGCGCCCCGCGCCACGAGCGATCGGGGCGATTTTTTTGCACGTCGTGAGAGGAACGCCGTCCGGCGGGACGAGAGCTTTGCCTCGGCTTGCGTTGGCGCAAACGGCACAAAGAAGTGTTTTTCTTTGTTTTTTGTCGATGACGGATATCCGAAAAATGCGCTTATATAGACACGGGTACGAAAATTATTTTCTATGCGTCGGGCGCGTTTCCGATTTGCCGTGCGGCGCGGGGGGACGCAGAAAAGCGCACGTTTTTGCGACGGCAAGCAGGACGGTATGCGCTTATATGCGGCACGCGCGCGCACATTTTATGGACAAAGCGGTCACGCGCGCATTAAATATTTTACATTCACCGCGTTGCTTTTTTAAAAAACGTATAATATAATATAAGCGCATTAAAACACATACCAAAAGTTTTATCTCGCCGCAAAAAACCGTGCGGCAACGAAAAAAGGGGTTCAAAGACGCCGCGGGTGCGGCGCAAGGAGCAAAATATGAAAAAGATCGTTTGGGTTCTGATTATCTTATCCGTGGCGCTTTCAGGCGTTTTCGCTTTTGCGGCATGCGATACCGAGGAGAACGGCGAACAGACAGTATTGTCCGACTCGGGCATAAACGCGGTGCTCTGGGAGGGCAACGCGCTCAACGTCGCGTTTGACGAGGTGGCGACGTTGTTCGGATCCGTGCCGCAGAGAGACGGTTACGTGTTTGGCGGCTGGTATTTCGACGCGGAGATCTGGCAGGAGCCTGCCGACTACAACGCGGTAGCGGCGGCGGACGACGGCACAGTGGTCTACGCGAGATGGCTGGATATGGACGAGGTCGTCAAAGTCACTTTCTACGACTGGTCGGACTCGCTCGTGATATACAGCGCTTATTTCCCGATCGGGAGCGATCTCAACGGTTACGTATCCGCTTCAGACAAGCCGTCCGACGGGCAGTACGAATACCGTTTTGCGGGATGGGATCAGCCGCTTTCCGACGTCACCGAAGATCTTGAGGTGCGTCCCGTCTACGACGAGAGGCTGAGGACGTTCACGGTCACGTTCGTCGTGGACGACGTGGTCGTCAGCACGCAGGAGGTCGAGTACGGCGGCGCGGCAACCGCGCCTTCGGATAAGCAGATAGACGCGGCGCTTCCCACGCAGAAAGGCATGGTCTACGGCTTTGCCGGCTGGAACAAGGCTTTCTCCAACGTGACTTCCGATCTCACGGTCAGCGCAGATCTCACCTGCGAGTACGCGTTTTATACCGTGACTTTCAATTACGGCGACGGCAAGAGCGAGACTCAGAAGGTCAGATACGGCAGCGACGCGGTCGCGCCGACCAACGAAAGCGGCAAACTTGACAAGTCGCCCACCGAGAACAACGATTATCTGTTCGTCGGCTGGGACAACAATTACTGTTATGTGACCGAGGACAGGGTCGTCAATGCGATATACAACGACAACGTCAGATATTTTACCGTCGATTTCTATGACGGAGACGTGCTGTTCTGCCGCAGATACGTACCGCTCGGCGGCACGGCGCAGTATCCCGAAGCCGACCCCGTCAAACTTTCTGACGCGACTTACGACTATACTTTCAGCGGTTGGAGCGGCGACGTGACAAACGTGAACAGCGACAGAAAGATTTATGCCGAGTACGAGCCGAGCACGAGGAGGTACACCGTGTCGTTCTATGTGGACGGAGTGCTCAAGGGCACGAGGACGGTGGATTACGGCGGCAGGGTCGAGAGCGTGCCCGAGTTCACTTATGACCAAAGCGTCTATACGTTCAAAGGCTGGGATCAGAATCTCAACAACGTGACGACCGATCTCAAAGTCAACGCGGTGCTCGAGCTCAACAAGTTTACCGTGACGTTCCAGTACGGCGTCGAGGGCAGTTATGCTACATACACGGTCAGAGACGTCGTCTACGGACACGCCGCAAAGGCGCCCGCGAGCATAGATTTTTCGTCGCACGACACCGATCAGTATCACTATGTGTTCACCGGCTGGAACAAGAATTTCTCCTGCGTGACAGAAAACCTGCTGGTCACGGCTACTTACGAAAAGCTGACGAGGGTCTACGCTGTGGATTTTGTCGACGGCGAGGGCAACAGACTTGCGGCGACGCAGTATATCGAATACGGAAGCGCGGCGGCAGAGCCGGGCGCAGAGCAGGTAGCCAAGGCAAGCGACGCGCAGTACGATTACACTTTCACGGGTTGGGACACAGAAGCGTGGAAAAACGTGACCGGCGCGGTCACCGCGGTCGCGCAATACGACCAACAGATCAGATATTACGATATCGTGTTTATCGCGAAGAACGCGGCGGGCGAGGACGTCAGATACGCGAACTCTCTCGCTTACGGCAGTGCGATAACGCTTCCCGAAAGCGTTGAGTCGTACAGCGACGAAAAATACGACTATACGTTCGACGGCTGGCAGACCGCGGACGGCGCGACGGTTACGGGCGCGGTCAGCGAGACGGCAAGTTATACCAAGACTCTCAGAAAGTTTACCGTGACGTTCAATTACGGCGACGGCAAGAGCGACGTGCAGACGGTCGGATACGGCTCGTCCGCGACAGAGCCGACGACGGGACTCGAAAAGAGCGAGACGGCGGAATACGAGTATATATTCAAGGGTTGGGACAGCTCCAACTGGCTCAACGTGACCTCCGATCTGACCGTCAACGCGGTCTACATCGAGATGGAAAACTACCACGAGGTGCGCTTCGTCGCAGATGACGGCGCAACTCTGCTTGCCGAGGTGCAGTACGTCAGATACGGGAAAGACAGCGTGACTCTGCCTTCCGCAGACGGACTCGAAAAGGCTTCGACGGCGCAGTACGACTATGCGTTCGACGGCTGGAGTTATGAGAACGCGGCGGGCGAGACCGTAACGGTCGCGACGGACGACGCGATATTCTCCAATATCGACAGAGACTATACGTTCACCGTGCATTTCGCGGCGACTACCAGAAGCTATGAGATAGCGTTCGTCAGCGACGGAGCCGACGTGCTCGTCACGAGCGCGCTTTACGGAACGACGCTCTCGGAGATCGCTCCCGCAGATCCCGTCAAAGCGGCGACCGCAAAATATACTTACACTTTCGCAAACTGGGCGGACGAGAGCGGAAGGGCGGTCGACCTTGCCGCGACTCAGGTCACGGGAGATACGACGCTCAGCGCGGTATTCGACGCGACCGTCAACAAATACACCGTGACTTTCAAATACGGCGACGGTCTGACAAAGGAAGTCGAGGTCGGGTACGGCAACGCGGCAACCGCGCCGACTGCGGAAGAAGCCGCAAAAGAGACCACCGCGACGACCAAGTACATATTCCAAGGGTGGGAGAACGCCAACTGGCTCAACGTGACCGAGGACATAACGGTCAACGCGGTCTACCTCGAGATAGAGGTCTACCACACGGTCAGCTTCTACGCCGAGGACGGCACGACCCTGCTCACCGCGCCGCAGTACGTCAGATACGAAAAAGACTCTCTGACCCTGCCCGACACGACGCAGATAGTCAAACAGCAGACCGTGCAATACACCTATGCGTTCGACGGCTGGAACTATAAGACGGCGAGAGGCGAGGAAGGCTTCATTCTGCATTCCGATCTCGAGGAGAAGGTCAACCTTATCGACGACAGCTACACGTTCACCGCGCATTTCGCCGCGACGGTACGTCAGTACACCGTCACCTTCCTTGACGACGACGGCACGACGATAGAGGCGGCGACCGTGGATTACGGCACCTTGATAAGCACGATCGAGCCGCCGACCCCGACCAAGGATATGACTGAGCAGTACGTCTACACGTTCGCGGGCTGGGTCAACGCGGCGGGCGAGCCTTTCGACACTTCGGTTTCGACAGTTGGCGGAGACGTATACCTCAAGGCGACTTACAGCAAAGAACTCAGACCGTATACGGTGACTTTCGTATACGGAGACAACGTCACCGAGACGCAGACGGTGCGCTACGGCTACGCGGCAGACCCGAGCGGTATCACGGCAGAAGAACTTGCCAAGACGTCGACTGTCAAGTACGACTTTGCGTTCAGCGGCTGGGATAAGCCGATGACGATATACTCCGACACGACCATTACCGCGCTCTACAACAAGACGGTGCGCAACTATACGGTCACCTATTACGACCTCAACAACGGCGCTTACGAGGGCACCAACACGTTGCCTTACGGCAGTCTTATCGACCGCACGATGGCTGAGGCGGGTTACGAATGGGACAGCTGGTATCTGTCCGACGGCAACGGCGGCTATTACGCGCTCGCTCTGCCCGAGGAGATAACCGAAGTCGACGAGGACGGCTTGTCCGTCGGACACGTACAGGGCGATATGGTGCTCTACGGCAACCTCGTTATGGAAGGCTTTGATTTCGACGCCGACAACAATATCGAATCTTACGGCGGCGCTGCAAGTTTCGTCATACTGCCGACGTACGCTAACCGTCAGAAGGTATCCGAGGTCAAGCCCAAGATGTTCTGGGGCAGAACTCAGGACGAGATCAGCGCGGTCTATATACCTGAAGGTCTCAAGTTGCAGAAAGAGGCGTTCCGCTCAGACAATACTTATACGATTGAGGAAGATTTCTGGCATGCGGGACAGGTAAAGGATACCGATGTCGCCAAGACGATTCTCGTCCTGTTCGCTTGCGAAAGACCTGCAGGAGGATTGGCTGCATCTGTCGGCGATTTCTCGGCAAACTGGTCGAGCGGACTTGAGAGCGAAAGAGTATTCTGGGATGTCAGCACCGCAGTCGCGATAGGCGATTACGAAGTAATACTTTACGGCGGTACGGGAGCAATACTTTACAAGTTCCTCAACGCGACGACCGCTTACGTCAATATTCCGCTTGAGATCACTTATAAGGGAGAGACCGATACTGAGGCCAAGACGTATACGGTAACCAATATTTCGGATTACTGCTATGCAGACAAGACTAATATACAGACGGTGTTCGTACCTGCGGAAGCGGCGAACATGAAGCTGGGCGCTTACCTGTTCAAGAATGTGACGGCGACCGTCTATCTCGCTATGGAGAGACCGTCTGCCGGACTGTTCGAGTACGACTACGTGCTCGGCAAGTGGAGCGTGTTCTGGAATTACAACACCTGGTCGAGCAAGAACGACGACCTCACCCTCGAGTGGAACTGCGACGGACTCGTCGAAATAGACAACGTTACATACCTGCTGAGAGGCACGGGCGAAGCGGTTGCGATAGCGCAGAATCTGACTTTCGTCGGCGCGTTGACCAACTATACGATACCGTCCTCGGTGACGTATAAAGACAAGACATATACCGTGACCGAACTGGGCGCTCAATTGTTCAAGGACGAATATCTGCTCTCGGTCGTGACGATACCCGATACGATCAACGTGATAGGCGATCAGGCGTTCTACGGCACCAACCTCGAGAGCCTGACTCTGCCCGAGGGCGTGACGACGATAGGCGATCTCGCGTTCGCGATGAACACCAATCTCAAATATGTCTACGTGCCGGCTACGTGCGACGAGATCGGATACTTCGCGTTCACGGGCGCGAACAACGTCGAGCTGTTCATGGGCAGAGATTCCGCGCCGACCGCGTCCGGTCTTATCGGATACAAGATGGGTTGGAACTATACGACCTCTCTGACCGGCATAGACCTCAGCAACATAGCGGGAGCTGTGGAGACGTTGTTCAAGAACGGCACCGAACTGCCGACATATTGGAGCGCAAAAGGCAAGGTGCAGGAGAAGAAAGACAATCTCGGCTCTGTCCCGTATAAGGAAATTTATATAAATTACGTGGTAAAAACGGACGGTACGGCTTACGTTTACGGTTGTGCGCAGACATCGTCCATAATGCCGCTGCTCGACAAATTCGCGCTTTCGTCAACGGTCACGTTCAACGGAGAGAGCGTTACTGTCACTACGATAAAGGCAAATGCGTTCGGAAGCTCTGTCAGCGAGATATTCATACCGTCCACCGTCACTACGATCGAACCCAATGCGTTCAGCAACGCGGTAACCGTAAAGACGGACGCGACAGAAGCGCCCGCAGGCTGGAATCTCCCCGAAGGCTCGACCGTCGTTACGGGCGCGAGCGGTCTGTGACAACGCGCAATCATACGGGAGTTGCATTTCTGAGTACGGTTTGCCCCAAGCAAAAGAAAGAGTCGCCGAAAAGCTGCTCTTTTCAATGCGCCGAGCCGTGCGCGGGATATTTCGCGCGTATAAAAAATGCGCACGCGGTATGCACGCGCCAAAAAATATGATATCATAATAATATAGACAAACTTTTGCGGTTTTTGCAAAGCGAGATAATATGACAGAAAAGGAAAAGGGAAAGGCAGGTTTTTTTTACAACCCCAATTACGACCCGCAGCTTACAAAAGAAAGAGAGTGGGTGAAAGACAGGTGCTTTGAGTACAACAATATCGCGCCGTCCCGCCGCGAGGAGAGAAAGGCGAAGATGAAAGAGATACTCGGCGGCACCAAAGGCGAATTTCTGATCGAGTCGCCGTTTGAGTGCGATTACGGCTACAACACCTTCGTCGGCGAAAATTTCTATGCCAACCACGGGTTGGTCATACTCGATACCGCGCGCGTTACTATAGGCGACAACGTGTTCTTCGCGCCCAACTGCGGCATTTACTGCGCGGGTCATCCGATTGACAAGGACGAGCGCAACGAGGGGATAGAGTACGCGCTCCCCGTCACGATAGGCGACGACGTCTGGATAGGCGGCAACGTGGCAATACTTCCCGGGGTGACTGTGGGAAGCAACGTCGTGATAGGCGCGGGCAGCGTGGTGACCAAGGATATACCCTCGGGAGTGATAGCGGCAGGCAATCCGTGCAGGGTGATACGTAAGATAACGGCAGAGGACAAAGGCCGCTTCCCGTCGATCGCCGCAAAATTCGGCAAAAAGTGAAGATTTTCGGCGACGGCTCGCGGGAAAAACGCTCCCTTGTTATGTAAAATGGCGTTTGACCGCGTTCCCGCGCTTGACAGATTTTTCCGAATACATTACAATATAATCGTGATCCTCGACGCGGGGAGTAGTCGGCGCGACAACGCGCAATTAAATCGCTAACACGGAGTCATCTCCCGGTTTAATTTGAAATGACGAGACCGCACCAAGCCGCTATTGTCGGCTCGGTGCGGCTTTTTTAATAATATAGAGGAGAAAAGTTGCGTTATGGATTTTTTGATTGAGTCCGTATCACAGGTGTCGTGGCAGAACGTAGTGATGTGGGTCATCGGCGGTATCCTCATTTTTCTTGCGATAAAGAAAGATATGGAGCCCGCATTGTTGCTGCCGATAGGTTTCGGAGCGATACTCGTCAACATACCGCTTTCCAACGTGGTCAACGAGGTCGTGGACGGTCAAGTTGTATCGTCAGGTATCATCGACTGGATGTTCGAGATAGGAGTGGAGGCGAGCGAAGCGATGCCGATACTTCTGTTTATAGGTATAGGCGCGATGATAGACTTCGGACCGCTGCTTTCCAATCCCAAGCTGTTCCTGCTGGGCGGCGCGGCGCAGTTCGGCATCTTCCTGACCATACTATTAGCTACGATGATAGGCTTCAATATCAACGACGCGGCGGCGATCGGCATTATAGGCGCGGCTGACGGACCAACTTCGATACTTGTGGCGATGAAACTGGGCAGTCAGTATCTGGGACCGATCACGGTCGTCGCGTATTCTTATATGGCGTTAGTGCCGATCATTCAGCCTGCTGTGATAAAGTGTATAACTACCAAGAAGGAAAGGCTTATCAGAATGGAGTACAACCCTGTATCCGTCTCTCATACGACCAAGGTGCTTTTCCCGATCGTGGTCACGCTGATTGCGGGTCTCATCGCACCCAAGTCGCTCGCTCTCGTCGGCTTCCTGATGTTCGGCAACCTTCTGAGAGAGTGCGGCGTGCTGAGACTTCTCAGCGAGACGGCGCAGAATATACTCGCCAATCTGATAACCCTGCTTCTCGGCATTACGATAGCTTCGCAGATGAAGGCGGAGAGCTTCGTGACCTGGGAGACGCTGATGATACTCGGGCTCGGGCTTCTCGCGTTCGTGTTCGACACGTTCGCGGGCGTCATGTTCACCAAGTTCATGAACCTGTTCTCCAAGAAGAAGATCAACCCGATGATAGGCGCGGCGGGCATATCGGCTTTCCCGATGTCGGCGCGCGTGATTCAGAAGATGGGACTCAAGGAGGACCCGAGCAACCATTTGCTTATGCACGCGATAGGTGCAAACGTGTCGGGGCAGATCGCTTCGGCTATTGTGGGCGGCCTTATAATAGGTCTCGCCCTCGCTTGACGGAGGTGAAATCATGAATATGTACTCTATAATCGCCGCGGTCGCCAATCTCGACCCGATGAACAAGGAAAACGTGCTCAAGTCTCTCGAGATAATGTGGAAGGGAGTGCTTGCGATATTCGTCACGATAGCGATCATACTTTTCGTGTCCTGGGCGATCAATACGATCTGCAACAAGGCGCGCGTCGCGATAGAAAAGAAAAAAGCAGAACAGAGCAAAGACGCGCCTGACGACAAAAAGCAATGAAACGAAAGGGAACGCCTTCGGGCGTTCTTTTTTTTGTCCCGATTCAGGCGCGCCGCACACGTTCCCGTTGCGGGCAAGCCGCGCGCAACGGTCAGAAACGGCTAAAATACGTGTCGTTATACCTTATGACCGACAAAACGGAGACGGAAAAAAATTATAAAAAAAAGTATGCTTTTACCAGTTAAAATGTATTGACAATATATTTTCTTGCACTTATAATGTTAGTAATCCTAACAAACATGTTAGTAAACCTAACAAATATAATTATGAAGGCAAGGCTGATGAGAAAAAATCTCGGTTACGAAATCAAAACGCTCGCGCGTATGATGAAGCAATGCATCGACAGCACAGAATTTATGCGCACCAACGAGCAGATGACGGGCATGCAAGGATGGGTGCTCGGCTATTTTACGCATCACGACGGACAGGAGATATTTCAGAGAGATCTCGAGGCGGAGTTCCGCGTGCGCCGCTCGACGATGACGCAACTTCTCAACACTATGGAAAAGGGCGGGCTTATCGAAAGGGTGGAATGCGAGAAAGACCGCAGACTCAAAAAGATAGTGCCGACGCCGCTCGCCCGCGACTATATGCGCAGGAGCGAGGAAGCGATCCTGATCGCAGAGCAACAGCTGACGCGCGGTTTTTCAAAGGAAGAAATTGACACTTTTTATTCTTTTATAGAAAAATGCAAATACAATCTTGGCGGTAAATCCGCACAAAAGGAGTGAAGAAACGGATATGTTAAAAACTTTGGCAAAGAGCATACGGCAATACAAAAAGACGTCCATACTGTCGCCCGTATGCGTTACGTTCGAAGTTGCGCTCGAATGTATACTTCCGTTCTATATGGCGGAGATGCTCGAACAGATCCAGGCAGACAATTCTCTCGCAAATATCATCAAGTGGGGCGCGATCCTGCTGGTGTTCGCGGCGCTCTCGCTCGTATTCGGCATGCTTGCGGGAAAGTTCGCGGCGACCGCATCTGCGGGTTTTTCGCGCAATCTGAGAGAGGATATGTATTACAATATTCAGGATTTCTCGTTCGCCAACATCGACAAGTTTTCCACGTCAAGCCTTGTCACGAGAATGACGACCGACGTCACCAACGTGCAGAACGCGTACATGATGCTGATAAGAGTGGCGGTCAGAAGCCCGATAATGCTCGTTTTCTCGATGATAATGGCGTTCTTTATCGATCCTGTCGTATCGCTCGTCTTCCTCGTACTCGTTCCCGTACTTGGTGCAGGCCTTTTCGTGATATTCAAAAAGAGCTGGCCTATATTCGACAAGGTGTTCAAGAAGTACGACGCGATGAACGAATCGATACAGGAGAACATCAAGGGCATCAGAGTCGTCAAGTCCTACGTCAGAGAGGATTATGAAAAGAGTAAGTTCGCAGATACGGCAGAAAACGTCAAGAAAGACTTCGTCCGCGGCGAGAAGCTGATCGCTCTTGCCAACCCGCTGATGCAGTTCTGCTTCTGGGCGGCGACGCTGTTCATCTGCTTTATGTCGCCCATGGTGGGTCTGACCCGCGGAGTTGAAGCGATCGACGCAAAGATGAGTTCGCTCATCGTCTATTCTGCGCAGATACTCTCCAGCCTCATGATGCTCTCGATGGTGCTCGTCATGTTCTCGATAGCGCGTACGTCGGCAGAGCGTATCGTCGAGGTCATCACCGAAGAAAGCACACTGCATAACCCCGAAAACCCCGTGACCGAGGTCAAGGACGGCTCCGTCAGGTTCGAGAACGTGTCGTTCAAGTACAGCGAGACGGCAGAGCGCCGCGCTCTCAAAGAGGTCAACCTCGACATAAAGTCGGGCGAGACGGTCGGCATACTCGGCGGTACGGGAAGCAGTAAGACTTCTCTCGTCAACCTGATCCCGAGGCTTTACGACGTCAGCGAAGGCGCGGTATACGTGGGCGGCGTCAACGTCAAGGACTACGACCTCGAGACGCTGAGAAATCAGGTGTCGGTCGTGCTTCAGAAGAACCTGCTTTTCTCGGGTACGATCAAGGAGAATCTGCGCTGGGGCAATCCCGACGCTACCGACGAGGAGATCGTCAAAGCGTGCAGACTCGCGCAGGCAGACGACTTCGTGCAGTCCTTCCCCGACAAGTACGACACGCATATAGAGCAGGGCGGCACCAACGTATCCGGCGGTCAGAAGCAGAGGCTGTGCATAGCGCGCGCCCTTCTCAAAAAACCCAAGATACTTATCCTCGACGACTCTACGAGCGCGGTCGATACCAAGACGGACGCGCTGATCAGAAAGGCGTTCAGAGAGGAGATCCCCGACACGACCAAATTCATCATCGCGCAGAGGGTGTCTTCGGTCATGGAGGCAGACAAGATAATACTCATGAAAAACGGCACGATAAGCGACGTGGGCACGCACGAAGAACTGCTCGCACGCAACCCCGTATATCAGGAAGTGTATTATTCTCAGAACAAGATAGGCGGCGCTGCGGGCGCAGGCGAGGCAAAAGGAGGTGAGGATCGTGAATAAGACAGAAAAGAAAGGCGGCACGCTTGCGATCCTCGTCAGGCTTCTCAAGTATATGTTCAGGTTCTACAAGTGGGAACTTGCGGCGGTCATCGTCTGCATCACGATAAACGCGGTGGCGGCGATCAGCTCGTCCATATTCCTCGAGATAATCGTCAACGAGGTCGTCTATCCCGGCATGGAAAGCGGCTGGGAAGCGGTCAAGGGCACGATGCTCAACACAGGTCTCATCATGGCGGGCGTGTTCGCGCTGGGCGTTGTCTGCTCGTTTGCCTACAACAGGATAATGGCATACGTGACGCAGGGCTTCCTCAAGCATATGAGACTTGAGATGTTCAACAAGATGCAGTCTCTGCCGATAAGGTATTTCGACACAAATACGCACGGCGACATAATGAGTACCTACACCAACGACATCGACGCGCTCAGACAGCTCGTGTCGCAGAGCCTGCCGCAGATGTACTACTCGGCGGTCGCGCTGATAACGCTGATATTCAGCATGTTGCAGTCAAGCGTCTGGCTCTTCCTCGTCGTACTCGTAGGATGCGTTGCGATGCTGTTCGTCACCAAGGCTGTCGGCGGCAAGAGCGCGAAATTCTTCATACGTCAGCAACGCTCGATGGGCAAGACCGAAGGTTTCGTCGAGGAGATGATGAACGGTCAGAAGGTCATCAAAGTGTTCTGCCACGAGGAGCAGTCCAAGCGCGATTTCGACAAGATAAACGCTCAGCTCTTCAAGGACAGCGAAAACGCGAACAAGTACGCCAACGTGCTGATGCCGACGATCAACAATATCGGACACGTGCTGTACGTGCTCGTCGCGATAGTCGGCGGTCTGCTCGTACTCGCGGGAGTGCACAATTTCAGCATTACGGGTCTCGAAGCCGACGCGATCAAGATGGGTGCGATCGTCGCGTTCCTCAATATGAGCCGTCAGTTCACGATCAACATAGGTCAGCTCTCGATGCAGCTCAACTCGGTCGTCATGGGTACCGCGGGCGCGAAGCGTATGTTCGAGCTTCTCGATCAGGAATCCGAGACGGACGACGGTTACGTCACTCTCGTCAACGCCGAGATAGACGAAAAGGGCAATATCCGCGAGAGCGCGACCCGCACGGGCAAGTGGGCGTGGAGACATCCCCACAAGGCAGACGGCACCGTCACTTATCAGGAACTCAAAGGCGATATACAGCTCTTTGACGTAGACTTCGGTTACGTGCCCGAGAAGATAGTCCTGCACGACGTATCACTCTATGCGAAACCCGGTCAGAAGATAGCGTTCGTCGGCGCGACGGGTGCGGGCAAGACGACGATAACCAACCTTATCAACCGCTTCTACGACATCGCGGACGGCAAGATACGTTATGACGGCATCAACATCAACAAGATAAAGAAAGCCGATCTGCGCCGCTCGCTGGGCATGGTGCTTCAGGATACCAACCTGTTCACGGGCACGATAATGGACAATATCCGTTACGGCAAGCTCGACGCGTCTGACGACGAATGCGTCGCGGCGGCAAAACTCGCCAACGCGCACGACTTCATCACGAGGCTTCCCGAGGGCTACAATACGATGCTGACGGGAGACGGCGCCAACCTGTCGCAGGGACAGAAACAGCTCCTCTCGATAGCGCGCGCGGCGGTCGCCAACGCCCCCGTGCTGATACTCGACGAGGCGACGTCCTCTATCGATACGCGTACCGAAGCGCTCGTACAGCAGGGCATGGATCACCTTATGGAGGGCAGGACGGTGTTCGTCATAGCGCACAGACTGTCGACTATACAGAACTCGGACGCGATAATGGTGCTCGACCACGGCAGGATAATAGAGCGCGGCTCGCACGATCAGCTTATCGCTCAGAAGGGAGTCTATTATCAGCTCTATACCGGCGCGTTCGAACTCGAATAAATCATCGGAAGCAAAAGAAAAACGACGGGCAACCGTCGTTTTTTTTATGCGACGGTTGCTTGTCTCGAAGCGAAGTCTTTCCGCCCGAATTTATATGATCGCCAAACCGCACGATAAAATCGCCGACTGCGACGGCATGCTGTCTTAAGCCGTATTTAACTCAACCGAATCGCATAACGCGAAGCCTTTTGATGCTCCGTCACACGGGCAAGACAAACGTCAGCGTCAGCGCTTAGATACCTACGGCGGGGTCGCAAAAACCGTTAGCTGAAAACTCCGTCCGCTATACGTGACGTAATTTAAGGCAGGAAATAGACCCCTTTCGTGGGGGGAGAGAAAGGGGTCTGATGTGGAAGTTCGGCTTGATTATGATTTGCCGAAGAGAGAAAGCATCTTGTTTTTTGTTTTAAAGCGCGTATATTTCTCAAAAACCGCGTTTTCGCGTGGGTTTATGTGCGTTTTCGCAAACCCGTTTTTTGAATATACATCGCTGATCTGTATATAAATTTACCACTAAAAAACCGTTTTGTCAACAAAAATTCCCACAAAATGAATAAATTTTTGTTGCACGGCTCACAGAGTGCCGTCTGCAGGCGTTTTCGCGTCGTCGGAGGCGGGGATTTCGTACGGCTCGTTCATGTCCTTCGCGCCCGCGTCTCTTATCATCGCGCCCATAAGCAGATCACGTCCGCTTATCCTGTGAACGAGGAAGTGCACGGAGAATACGAGCGATCCCAGAGCGTGACAAGCCATATCCGTGTCGGTGTCGAGCACTCCGACGTATTTCAGCTTTTCGAGGTTGGCTCTGATGCCCGTATATCCCTGTTCCGCGATCTTTGCGAGGACTTCGTCGGGCACGTGTCCCTGACCGTTATGCCCGAGCAGCCAATCGAAAAGAAATTCGATCACTTCCCAGGCGCAGGCGGTGCCGAGGCTGAACGCAAACATAAACATTATCAACACGGGCGCGTTTATTTTGTCAAAATCCTTTATAAAAAAGGCAAAAAGTCCGAGTATGAATATCATCAGCAGATAGCCGCTGAATCCGTGCGCGAGCTTGTCGTAAGGTCCCCACGTCTCGAATACGTAAAAGACCGATCCGATCACGCACGAGGTCAGCATTATGAACGCGTAGACGAGGTGCTGGAAAAAGGAAAATCTGTGTCTAAGAATCCTTTCCGCGACGAACGGGAGCCATACGGCGAGCGCGGTGTTTATGCAGTTGGCGGTGCGTTTGTAGGGATCGCCGACCGTGTTGTAATATATCAGCATTACGAGCGAGACCGCGCACATTGCCGCGTACAGAGCCGCGAGAACGTATATCTGTATGCGCGCGCTTTTTTTCAGTTTGCCGAGCGGGGTGAGTTTACGTCCTGACAAAGTTTACCTCCTTGCGAAGCGGCAGTTCGTCGTCGCAGTCGTGAGGACAGAACGGGTACGCTTCGGCTATTACGAAAATATGGGTCAACAGCAATACGAACGGTATCGGCACGAAGTCGCTCGCGTCCACGAGCTGATACGCTTCGTATCCGATGAACGAAACTGCGAGAAAGATCCCGAAAAGGCTTTTTGCCGACCATATAAGTCTGAGTCTGGCAACGTAGAGCCAGGCGTATGCGGCGACTCCGACGAGCCCCGCGGTGCCTATTATCTGAAACGGCGTGCTGTGATACCAGTACATATTTCCGGTCTGCGGGTTGAAGAACTTGCCTCTGAATCCCACTCCCGCGCCGAACACGGGGTTGGCGAGGAAGTTGTGCACCGCTTCTTTCCACAGATTTATCCGCGCTTCCGACGTTGACACCTGCATTCTGGCGATCAACGCGTCGTGCAGACCCGTTGCAAATACCGCGACGACCGCGCAAACCGCGAGCGCGGCGGAAAATACGAGATAGAGCGCTCTGCGGCGTCTGCGCGTGAAAACGCAACACAATATCACAGAGACCGCGAGAGCGGGAAGTCCGAAGAAGATCCCTCCGCGCGAAAAAGTCAGCGCCGCGGCAGAATACCCCGCACAGCCCAGCGCAAAGTGCGCCGCGGCTTTGAGCGTGCGTTCCTCCTTCGCCGCGACGTAAAAGGCAAAAGGCGACGAAAGGAGCAGGAAGGTCGTCAGAGTGTTCTTCCAGGTGAAGAACCAATCGGACTTGCCGCGCGCGACGTAGGGCGCAACCTGACTGATCACGATCAGCACGATGCCGAGGGTCAGATAATTCATCTGCACGGTCAGAGCGCGCGCGGGCGGTATCGGCGGGCGGGTGTAGGAATAGAACGCAAGACAGGCGACGACGGTGCCCGGACCGAGCATAAGCGTATAGTAGAGGGTCACGGGCGCAAAATAGTCCTTTGCGCTTATCGTGAACAGACCTCCCGCAAGGAGAGCGGCGGCAACCGCAATGCAGGGCAGAAAGAGTTTTCCCGGTCTGAAAACGGGCGGGTAAAGCAGGAGATGTCCGAACGCGCAGACCGCGAGTATGACGACGAAAGGTATATACGCAAAATAGTCCTCGGGTTTGCTCCCGTATTGCCCCGTGAGCGACGCCGCGAGAAGGGATACGGGAAGTATCGCGGGGGTGAGATCGTCGCTTAATATCAGCATTGCAGACAGATAAAGCGCGAAAAACACAATTGAAAGAGGCATGCAGTTCAACGTGAAAGCCAGCGCCGCCACCACAGCCTGCGCCATCATCAGATGGTCCGAATAAAAGACGCTTTTGAATTTCGGAGATATAACCGTTTTATACATAAATTTTACCGATATGTTTATAAATCATATCATCGATGGAGAGCGGTGTCAAACAAAAAACGCGTGCTGAAAACGCTGAATATCGGCAGAAATCGCTTTAAAACGGTGCAAAACCGTCGTAAAAGCGCAGATATAACCCGTTTAAGGATAAGAAAGTATGCGGCTGAAAAATCCGTTCGTACATTTAGCGCAATAATGTAGATTTTCGTACTGCGCGTATCGTACAGGAGCGTGTGCGCGGAAAAATGAGGTATAAGTTATCTTATTCGTCATAGAGCATACAGTATATTGACAAATTTTTCGCGCGCGGTTTATAATTGTAATATAAATATACAAGGCGGTGACGGCAATGGACGTGACTAAGGCTTGCGAAAGCAGATTCAGTTGCAGGAAATACAAGGCGGACGACGTGGGCAACGGGCTGATCGAGCAGTGTCTCGAATGTGCGAGGATAGCCCCTTCGGCACGCAACAAACAGCCGTGGAAGTTTTACGTTACGCGCGGAGAACTCAAGGCGAAAATAGCCAAAGAGACCCAGCTCTTCGGCGCCAACGGGTTTACCGACGAGGCTCCCGTGCTCGTCGTGGTCACGGCTAAACCCGTGATCTCAGACAAGCTCGTTGACAAGATAAAAGGTCAGGATTTCTCGTCGATAGATCTCGGCATAGCGGTGCAGAGCTTCTGCCTCAAGGCGGCGGAACTCGGTCTCGGCACCTGCATAATCGGCTGGCTGCAGGCAAAAAACGTGGACAAGATGATAGGCACGTCGATCGGAGAAAAGACGAGACTGATAATATCGGTCGGATATCCCGCGTGCGAACAGCCTCCTAAACACAGGAAGTCAATGGAGGAAATAGCAGTCTATCTGTCGTGAGAGGATATATGGAAGAAAAAAATATCAAAAACGCGGGCAAGAACGTAAAAAACAATTTTTACATAGCGCTCGTCCTATCGCTCATGCTCATCGTCGGGGTGCCGATGATAGTGCTCGGAGCGAGCAACAAGATATGGGCGGTTATGGCGATAGGCATAGCTTTTACGGTGCTCGGCTTTTACGGCTGTCCGCTTGCCTGGGTTATGTACGGCGAAGCCAGATTCCGCGCGTCGCTCGTCAGCGCGATAGAATGCGAGGGCACGGTGACGGTAGCAGGTCTCAGCGCGCAGTTCGGCAAGCCGAGGCAGAAAATCGTCGCGGATATACGCAAGCTGATAGAAAAGAGGTATCTCGTCGGCTACGTGTTCGACGGCGAGGTGCTGTCGTTCGCAGAGAAGAAGGAGCGTCCGCGGGAGAGGATAGCGATCGGCAAGTGCCCGTCCTGCAATGCGGTCATGGAGTACGTCGACGGCAAGGTCAGATGTCCTTACTGCGGGTATGTCCGCGAAGCCACGCTCGAAGAAATGAGAAACGAACGGTAAAGATGACGCGCGCCGCATAAGCGGCGCTTTTTTTATGCGCGCGTGCGGCAAATCCGTTGACCTTGTGCGTTTATAGGTATATACTCATTGTCGAAAAAGCCTTATACGGAGAAGGGGCGACTATGGAAGAAGAAAAAGAAAAGGACATCAATAGCGTGGATAACATACACGGGCAGGAAAATTCTGCAAGCATATCCGACGAGGCGGCAGGCGGAGAACGCAGGGACGACGCATTGCTCGGCGCGCCTGAGGACGTGGCGACGGGCGCAGATCTGAAGGCGCCTCTCAGAGGAGAGGAAGCGCATGCCGAGAGATTGCGCATACGCAAGTTGTTCCGCAAGCAGGACGTAAAGAATTTTCTCAAAGCCAACGCCGTGCTGATCATCGCGATAATCGCCGCGGCGGTCACTTGCTTTTTCGTGCCTTTCGACGCGCAGTACGCGGATTATTTCGACTGGCGCACGCTGAGTTGCCTTTTCTGCACGCTCGCGGTGGTCGCGGCATTCAAGAACATCCGCTTTTTCGTATGGCTCGCCGACGTTATAGTCAGGCGGTTCAAGAACTTCAGGACGGTCGTAGTATCGCTCGTATTCGTGACCTATTTCGGGTCGATGATAATGGCAAACGACATGGCGCTCGTGACCTTCCTGCCTCTCGGCTACTTTGTGCTCGAGTCGTGCGGCGGCAAACGCTATATGGCGTTCACTTTCATAATGCAGAACATCGCCGCAAATCTCGGCGGTATGCTCACCCCGTTCGGCAATCCGCAGAACCTTTATCTGTACTCCTTTTTCAATATAGGCGCGGGCGAATTTTTCAAGATAATGGCGATACCTTTCGCGGCGGCGTTTTTGCTCATTCTGGCAACGTGTATGTTCGTAAAGCCGGAAAAAGTGGAAGTGACGACAAAAAAGAAGCCCGCTCCCACAGCCTGGAGAGCAGCGGTATACGGCGTGTTGTTCGTCGTGTCGGTGCTGATAGTCTTTCGCATATTCCCGTACTACTGGGGACTTCTCGCGGTGACTGTAGCCCTGCTCGCGCTCGACTTCAAAGCGATACTCAAGGTGGATTACGGCCTGCTTCTCACGTTCTCAGCGTTCTTCGTGTTTTCGGGCAATATGGCGAGGATAGAACCGGTGCAGAACTTCCTCGGCAAGCTGATGGAGATAGATCCTCTCGCGTTCGGCGTGCTGTCGTGTCAGGTGATAAGCAACGTGCCCAGCGCGGTGCTTCTGTCGAGGTTCACTACGGATTACGCGAGACTGCTGATCGCGGTCAATCTGGGCGGTCTCGGCACTCCGATAGCTTCGCTCGCAAGCCTGATAACGCTCAACACGTACAGAAAACTTATGCCGGGAGACACGAAAAGATACGTGTTGCTTTTCCTCGCGCTCAACTTCGGATTTCTGATAATACTTATGGGCTTCGGATATCTGACCTGCTATACGGTGATCTGACAGGTGAGTCGTACCGTGACCCGACCGTCGCGCTGTAAGGTGATATACGTGACCCGACTCATATTATGCCTTTTGGCGACGGCTTTGCGTTCAGCAATCGGCTATCCCCTCGACGAGGGGATTTTTTTGTCGGCTTCTGATAACCAATGATAATAATTTTACCTGAATTTAACAAAAAAGCATTGTAAAACATACGGTTTACGTGATATGATTATAGCTGTAAAAAAGAATTCTGCGCGTAATGCGGAAGGAGCACAATTTGGAAGAAGCAAAAAGGAATAAAGCGATCGCCGTTCTTGACGCAATGAAGAAAAAATTGCTCGATCTCGGTGCAGGCAATCCTCTTATCAGTTTCAACAATAAGCGCAAAAACGTACTTTTCGTATATTATCCGTCGCCCAAAGAATTGTTCAGGGAGTTCATGCTGGCGAAGAAATACAATGCCCGCGTCGTCGATCCGGACAGCGTCTCTGCTGCGACAAAGTCGACGGGCATAGGCGACATTCTGCAGAATGCGGGGTCGTTGAGAGGGCAGATACTTCTTTACAATCCCAATCAGAAGACAAGCAGGGCGCTTGACAATCTCTACAAAAAAGCCAAGGAGATGATGGACGAGAGAGGCTCGAAAGTGCTGTATTTCGCATTCGACTTCATCGTATGGAAGGACGAGGACGGAGAGCATCTGGCGCCGCTTCTGCTCGTACCCGCCGTGATAACGAAAGGCAAGGGAGGCAGGGAGTTTTTCGTCGGAGAATACGAGGACGAAGTGATAGTCAACCCGGCGTTCAGGCTCAAACTCAAGCGCGAGGGGATAGACCTCCCGGATTTCGAGAGCGGGACGGAATACGACGAATATCTGCTTGCCGTGTCAAAGGCGGTCAGCCCCGCAGGAATGAGACTTCTGAGAGAAACCGTGCTTGCAGTATTCTCGTATGAAAAGCTGTCGATGTACGAGGATATAGAAAAACACAAGGATGAGATGGCAGAGCACGAGGTGATAAGCTCTTTGCTCCTCGGTGGCGACATGCGCACGGTCACGCCTCCCGCGATAGATTACGACACGATCGTCGAGCACAACGTCGTAGACGCCGACTCGAGTCAGCTCGACGCGATAGGGTATGCGTTGTCTGGCAGGAGTTTTGTGTTGCAGGGACCTCCCGGTACGGGCAAATCGCAGACGATAACCAATATGATAGCGGCGTTCCTCGAGCAGGGCAAGAGGGTGCTTTTCGTGTCCGAAAAGATGACCGCGCTCAAGGTCGTACAGAAAAAACTTGCAGAAGCGGGGCTTGGCGATTATTGTCTCGAACTGCACAGCAACAAGGCGAGCAAGAAGGAGTTCATCGCAGAGCTGCACAGGGTCGCGGGTCTCGCCGCAGAGAGGTCTGTCGCCGCAGAAGCGGCGCTGATAAGGACGGAGAGAAAGGCGGCGGAGGACAAACTCAACAGATACGGCAAAGAGCTCGCGAGGTTCATACCCGAGCTCAACGTCACGGTGTTCGATCTGTTCGGCATTTATAGCGAGGTGCTCGGGTGCGCGGACGTCGACTTCTTTGTTTCAGAGATAGAGACAAAAGATTTCGGGAGCCTTCAGAAAGTACTCGACAAGCTGGGCGAATACGCATATTACTGCAGCGCGGGCGCAGACCCCGATTACAAGGCAAGCCCGTGGGCATGCCTCAGGGAAAGCGCGGTCGTCACGGATAAGATGGCGATACACTCGCTTCTCAGAGACGCCCGCGACGCGGCGCAGGCGCTGAACAAGGTTGCCTCGGAGCTCTCGCCTTACGGCATTGTATTTACATACCGCGACGAAGACAGCGCGATACTCGACTTTGCCGACGCGGCGGCAGGTTGCAGGATAGAGGGAGGCGTAGCGTTCGAAGAAGCAAAACGCAAGGCGGCGATCGCCGCGATGGAAGAGTATCTGATCGTCAAGGCAGAAAACGACAAGTTGCGCGCGGAGACGGGCGCTATATTCGACGACGGGATCACTACGGTCGACGTCGACGCGATGGCGACGCGTTTTATCACGTACTCGGCATGGGACAGGATGTTCGACAAGCAATACAAAGCGGACAAGGCGACGCTTGCGTTCTATACGAAACCGGGTCAGCCCAAGGCCAACTTCGCCACGCTCAGCCGTCGGCTGACGCTTCTCAGAAGGAGAAAGGAGTCGGATGCGAAAACGGCGGCGGCAGAGGCAAAACTCTCCGCGCTCGGTCTCAAGGTCGCGGCGGCGGCAGAGATAGACGCGCTGAGACGTCTCGACGAGGTCATAACGCGCTACGGCGTCGCAACGGACAAACTCGCCGCGCTTCTGCCGAGAGAACTCAAAGTCGCGCGTTCGGTATTCGCCGCCGGCGCAAAAGCGATAAGAAACAATATGCCCGCGCTTGAAAAGGCGCTCGGGGGACTGGACGCTTATTTTGTCGATTTCGCGGACGCGCTGACAGATATCGCCACTATAGAAAAGAACGCCGCCGCTCTGTTGCCGATGACCGGGTTCGAGACCTACGTCGCAATGAGAGACATCGCGACGAAGCTCAGGGAGACCAACGACGACGGATTTATAGCGGACGCGGTGAGAAAGGGCGTTTCGCCCGATCAGTGGCAGGGCTGTTACAGGAAGTGCTTTATCTTCCAATGGGTGAAAAAGGTCGTCGACGAAAGTGCGGAACTCAGGGTGTTCGACGCAGGCGACCACAACGACCTCGTCAGACGGTTCTGCGACAAGGACGAGGAGACGCTCAGGGCGTCGAGGAGAGAAATACCTCAGAAGCTCAACGCCAGGAGAGAGGGCGCTCCCGAGAGTCAGAGAATCGTACTCGAAAAGGAGGCGAACAAACCGAGGAGACAGATGCCGGTCAAAGAACTTCTTGAAAAGATGACGGCGCTCATCCAGAAGCTCAAGCCGTGCTTTATGATGTCGCCGCTCAGCATAAGCACTTACTTCAAGGACGCGGCGATAGAATTCGACGTCGTCATTTTCGACGAGGCTTCGCAGGTGCTCCCCGAGGACGCTCTGTGCGCGATCTTCAGAGGAAAACAGACGGTCATCGTCGGGGACTCCAGGCAGATGCCGCCGTGCGATATATTCTCGGTCAGCTCCGAAGAACCCGACGAGGACGAGAACGCCTCCGAAACCGTCGCAGAGTCCGACGAGTCGATCCTCGCGCTCGGAGCAAGGATAATGAACGATATTTGTCTTAAGTGGCACTACCGCAGCAGGAACGAGAGTCTTATAGCTTTCTCCAACGCGATGTTCTACGAAGGAAATCTGCAGACTTTCCCGTCCAACGTCGTCAGCCGTCCCGACTGGGGAGTCGAGCACGTATACGTCGCGGACGGCGTATATGAGAACAACGTCAACATAAAAGAGGCAGAAAAGGTGGTCGATCTCGTCATAGAGCATATCGTGAAGTACCCCGAGAGGAGCCTCGGCGTGGTCGCGTTCGGTATCAAGCAGAGAGATCTTATCGAGGAAAGGCTGGGCGCGAGATTAGCCTCGCTTGCGGATCCCGCCGCAGTCGCTGCGGCAAGGACGTTTTTTGCAGACGACGTGTCTGAACCCTTCTTCATCAAAAATCTCGAGACGGTGCAGGGAGACGAAAGAGACACGATCATCTTCAGCATGGGTTACGGCAAGGATCCCGCCGGCAAATTCTCGCACAACTTCGGTCTGCTCAACAGGGCGGGCGGAGAGAGAAGGCTCAACGTCGCGGTGACCAGAGCGAAATACAATATCAAGATGGTGACTTCCGTGCGCCCCGACGAGATAAGGGCGAGCAAGGATTCGTCGATGGGAGTGCAGATGCTCAAGGCATACGTGACCTACGCGGCAAACGGCGGCGTTATCGGAGTAAAGACGGGCAGCGGCGCGGGACTGATAAGAAGCGTGGAGGACGACATCTACGACTGCCTCGTCGCGGCGGGATATACTGTCGAAAGGAACGTCGGCGCTTCAAAATACAAGGTAGATCTTGCCGTCAAACGTCCGGGCACGGACGAATATGCCGTGGCGATAGAATGCGACGGCAAGGAGTATCAGGATTCGGACAGCGCGAGGGACCGCGACAGACTGAGGACGGCGGTGCTCGTATCCATGGGCTGGAAGGTGTACAGGATCTGGTCTCCGCAGTGGATAAAGAGCAGGGACGAAGAAAAATGCAGACTGCTCAATTTCGTGCAGTTCGCGATAAAATAACGCGGTCCCGAGCCGCTTTAAAAACCGACCGTATTGACAACGGTCGGCACTTTATTGTAAAATAAAACTGTTGTATACCACGCGTCGTTGCACATGCGCGCAAAAGGCGCAGTCAGGCATAAGGATTCAGATCATGAAAAGACTCAACGATTCAAAAAAGGACGTCTCTCAGACGACGTTTCTCGTCCGCGGCGCCGCTCGGGCGCGCGCCTGCGCAAAGAGGTTGTCTGCGCTCGGCGACAAAGAACGCGAGAGGGCGCTTGTCGTCTGCGACGCAGCGGCTGAAAAGGAACGGGCTTTTGACTGTTTCGGCGAATACGCGCCCGAAAGGGTAACGTTCGGACAGGCGGCGGCGATCGCGCTTCTGTGGAAATATCCGCCCGCGCTTTTTCTCGGGAAAAAGGCTTTCGATCCCGAGGACGGCACGCTGAAAGGCGAAGTAAGACCCGTCGTCGCTTTTTTCGGCTTCGACGAGACTGTCGGGGAGATATTCAAGGCGCTCGTCTCAACCTTTGTCGCAACTGAGAAAAAGGGAGGAGAGATATGCGAAAGGCGCATACCGGTCCGCTTTTTCGCAAGGGGCAGGCAGAGAGAGCAGATCGGGGAGACTCCTTATTCGGACGCGGCGAAAAGGTTGCGCGAATGCGGAGAAAACAAAGACGCTTATTACGAACTTCCCGTGCTTCCGTACGACGCGGCAACGGTCAAGACGACAGACGCGCGAGCGGTCGCGTCGCTTGCCGGGGAGAGCACTTTCGTGTGGGCGGTCGTCGCGCACGGCAATCGCGAGAGAGCGGGAAAGATCGCTTCGATGCTGGCAGACAACGGGACAGAAGGTCGCGTGTTCTACGCGGCGAAAGACGGAGAGGAGAGTTTTAACGGCGCGATCGGCTTCGACGCGGGAGCGCGGTGCGCGGAATTTTTCCTTCTTGCGGAGAAGATGGCGTACGTCAGAAATCTCGTTTACGACGCAGAGGCGGCAAAAGGCGGGGAAAGCTATGCAAAAGCGCTCGACGAAGCCAGAACAAAATGGAAAAGATTGGCGTGCGACAAGGTGGGCAGGATCAAGAGAGATTCCAATCTGTACGCGGCGGTGGCGATAAGACAGATACTTTTGTCGGTCGGTTTTGACTGCGCAGAGAGCGGAGAGGACGCAAAAGATGAGTTCGACGCTATATACGACGCGGGCAATCCGCGTGTCAGAGACGGCAACGGGGTCATAGTTTACGACAACGCGACCTGCGCGAGAAAGAGCCTGAGAACGGCGCTTGCCGTCAGAGAGCACGTCAGATGGAACGCGTATATGCTCGCTTCGGGCGTGAGCCCCGCGACTAAGGAAGAATACCGCACTGTCAACAAGAATGTTTTGCTCGGCGCGGGCAGACATATCAATCTGACTACCTGGAAGGGTCTTGAAGACTTCAGAAAGGAAGAAGCGCGGGCAAAAGGTACCGACGAGGAAAGCACGGATGTGCAGAGATACGATTTTCAGCTTGCGGACGAAGCGGCGTTCATACTTGAAAACAGCGGCTTCGGGATAGTGCGGGCGAGGAGTTGCTGATATGCCGATATTTTTATATTTTCTTGCGATAGCCGCAACCGTAGGGCTTTGTTTTGTCGATTCGTCCAATATGAGCGTCGCCGCTCATGCGGTCGCTCTCGGCGTCGTCAGAGGGATTTTGCTGGTCGCCGTGTTTTACGTCGCGGCAATATGGCTTTACTTCAGACTCAGAAAAAACTGGCAGAAAAGGTACGCGGCAGAAATTGTCGTGATAGGCATCGTAGTCGTATTCAGCGTGGTCGGCAAGATGCTGATATCTTATTTCAACGAAGTTGGCAGCATGACTTTCGTCGACGTTCCTCGCGACGCATGGGACAACACGGCGAAGTTCTATTATTCGGTTTATCAGGCGTTCGGCGGCATTTCTTTCGAAGGACTTGCGAAATACGAGCTGTACGAGACCTGGCGTACGATGATATATGCGGGCGGATCGCTTCTTGCGGGCGCTGTCGCGATCAGCATACTTACTTTCAGTATCAGTTACGAGATATACAGCTTTTTTTCCTGGAAGAGTTTCCGCGGCAGAAAAAGGGCGAAGATATATATCTTTACCGCCGTTACCGAGGACGCGGTCACGCTGGCGCACAGCATAGACGAATACAATAAAAAATTAAAGAAAGAGCAGACTTTCGCAAAGAGACTCGATGACGAGATAAGTATCGCTTCGTGCAAAGCGGGGTGGGAAAAAGTAAGATATCTCACTTATGCCGAAGCGGCGGACAAGTTCTGCCCCGTGGACGGCGATACAGGGGGAGAGGGAAAGAGCAGACCGTTCAATACGGTTGCTTTCGCTTACTGGGCGGCAAGAGCGGTCGTATCGTTCTTTGCTTATCTGCCGCTGTGGTTGCGTGCCTTTTTACGGTTTTTCAGACGCAATAAACACATAATAGTTTTTCTGAGAACGGAAGGAGAAGAAGGCTTCGACGCCAAGAACGCGCTCCATGCCGACATAATGCACTCGGGTTTTCTCTTTACGAGTTACAATCCCGGCAAGAAAAACAAGTCGATCGCAAAATTCCTTCACATAAAGTCGAACAACGATCTGCCCGTCAGAATCATAGCGTTGAGAGAAGCGCTCGAGGGATGCGGGGAGAAAGATCCTCATAAGCCTGTTTATCAAAATATGATAAATCAGCTTGAAAAAGAATACAGAGAAAGACTCAGACGGGACGAGATGGGAGAAGTGAGGATATTCGCTCTCGACTGGGAAAAGGACAAGACGAGCGTCAACGACAGCATAGTTACAGAGGATATTGCAAGAGTCGCGAGGGAAACTTTCGGTCGTGGTGGCTTTTTGCAGAAGATGAAGCGTCGCGACTTTGTCAAGGAAGTTGAGAAAAAACAATATGCGGTAGCGGATAAGATCGTCAAAGAACTTGACCTTCTGGTCCTCAGATGCGACAAAAGGACTCTCGGAGAGATAAAGAGATCGCTCCCGACAGACAGGGAAAAAGCGTTTTCCATGATAAGAAAACTCACCGCAAACGAGAAGATCTTCAATATCGTCGCAGAGATCGCAGAAGGAGAATATCTCGGCATCGAAAATTGTATAAAGCAGGCGATGGGCTATCTGTTCTTCACCGAGACCGTGATAAATTATCACTATCTTCTCAGCGAAGAGATAGATCTGTCCAACGTGGATATGCGCTTTGACAACGAGATCGCAAAATTCAGGGACAAGGAATGCGTAGCAGGTAAGCGCGTCGATTTTCTTGCGATCGCGGGCAACGAGGCGTATGACAATATAGGCGGCAGGAAAGACGGAGAATATGCGCCGTTTTACAAAAATTTCAAACGTCATTTCAGGCTCAACGCGCTCAACGAAGCCAATATGGCGGCTATGCTGTACGTGAAGGCGAAAGGAGAACTCGTCAGGAGTTGCCCCGATCTTTACAGAGACGAAGTGGAAGGCAAAGAATACAAGGCGATGGTCATCGGCTTCGGTCTCAACGGTCAGCAGACGCTCAAGGCGGCGTATATATTCTCCGCTGCGGGTAAATTTGCTCAGCAGAACGGCTTGTTTATACCCGACGGCTCCGATTGGTTGACACTGTTGAGGAATTCTCCGCTGGCGGATTATACAACTCAGCCTTTCAATGCCGACGTCTACGACAAGAATGCCGCAGAGCTCGGCGGACTGTTCAAGATGAAGAATCCGTCGTTTTATGTTGAATTGCCGTCCGACAGAGAGCGCACCGTAAACGAAGCCCTTTCTGAAGATATAAAATCGAAGCGCAAAAAGAATCTGTATCCGTACGCTCCCGTTACGGTAAGACTGTATCAGGAGTCGGCATACAGCGATTCTATACTCAGAATGCTTGATAGGAACCTCGGCGAAGAAAAGAGCGATTACGATCTGATCGTCATCGCGCTCGGCGACGACGACAGCAACGTCAGCATTGCCAATGCCCTGCTCGAGGACTACAAACACGAGTTCGTTCCGATAGGAAAGAAAAAGAACGGCAAACGGCAGGTGTTCGCCGTCAATCTGCGCGATAAGCTCAATTACGACCGCGTCAACTGGTGCAGAAAAGACGAGGAGGATTATCCCGGTCTCGAAGTCGTTATCTACGGCGCCGCCGAGGATATGTACAGCTATGAAAATATCGTCGATCAGACCGCGGCGAAGATATGGAACAGCGGTTATGCGGCGATACAGGGCGACAACGGCAAAAAGCTGGAAAACGACATCCTGCACGTCCTGAAAGGCGAGCAAAAAGTGACCGCGGCAAGTTACGTCGACAGGATATTGCAAGAGCCCGAAGACGTAATGAATATGGAGATCCGCTGGATGAACGCCGCGTCCAACAGAATGTACAATATGACTTCGAGCAAATACGCTTCGTATTTCAGCCCGTTCGCGGCAGAATATTGCAGGATAGTCGAAGCAAAGTATACGGGCAGGAAGGTCGTCGATCTGAAAGACGTGTCGCTCGAGACTCTTATAATGATCGGTGCGGCAGAGCACGACAGATGGATCAGATTCGTGCTCAGCAACGGGTATATCAAGGCTGATCTGAAGAGCAAACACGCAAAAGCGCATTCCGACATAGTGCCTTACTCGGAGCTCACCTCGCAACCCAACGACATAACCAACGTGATCAACGCGCTGGCTACCGAGCAGGCGCGATACACGCGCGGCGGGCGCATGTAAACAGCATTCGGTTTTCGGAAGCATAAATATCATCACAGAGGAAGAACATGAAAATTATATTCAGATTGGAAAAAGTCAGAGACGGCAAGATCGAGGACGTCTTTATCGACGCGGCGCATTTTATCAAAGACGTGCTCGATTCGTTCGATATCAACGTGGAGAAGGACGGGACTGTCGTATGCGAATCGGACGAACTCGATATTGTCTCTAAAGAACAAGCGGATAAGATAATACAATATTTCGACGATCTTCAAATAAGCGCGGACATACAATGCGTTTATACGGATCAGGAGCGGAAAGCTCTGGAAAGGTCGGGGGGAGCTGACAGAGACTTTTTCCGCTCTAAGGGAAAAAAGAAAGAAGAAAGTGCAGAGGTAAAAGACGAAGACCCCGATAAAGACGACGAGGGGATAGACATTACGACATTGCTCAAGAAATGGAAGAAAGAAGAAGAGGGCAGGCAGAAAGGCGCCGACGGTAAGAGTGCGCAGCCTGAAAAAGAAAAACTCACCTTCGGGCAGAAACAGCAGAATATCGCTTTGCTCAAGGCAGCTTTGCTTGACAAGGTAAAAGGACAACAACACGCGGTGGACGCGTTCGTCAGGGCGTATTTCGGCGCCGAGACCCTTGTGGCGAAAGAGCACAAAGGGCCTCTCGCCACGTTTTTGTTCGCGGGACCTCCGGGATGCGGCAAGACCTATCTTTCGGAATGTGCGGCAGAATTTATCAAGGACAGGAAGTTCGCAAGATTCGATATGTCGGAGTACAGCGAGTATGGCGCAAGCGTCAACAGCGGTCCGATAATGTCGTTTATTGCAGGCAATCCCGACGGGATCCTGCTTTTTGACGAGATAGAAAAGGCATCGATGAGCAATCTCAAAATGTTCTTGCAGATACTCGACGCAGGGTCTATAAGGACCTATATGGGAGATGAAGTGAGCTTTAAGAACGCTATACTCATATTTACCACCAACGTCGCGAAAAATCTGTACGACGAAGAAGCAAGCGGCAATCTGTCGGGAGTAAGCAAGAGTACTATAATATCCGCGCTCGAAAGCGATATAAATCCCATGAACGGTAAGCCGTACTTTCCCAGAGAACTCGTATCGAGGTGGGCGAAAGGCACCGTCGTGCTTTTCAACAGGCTGGAGCCGTACGCGCTCAAGGAGATCGTGCTCAAGGAGCTTGAAAACAGACTGGCTACGGCAAAAGAGAATACGGGACTTCAGATAGAGTGCGATAACGACATAATAGCTTCTCTGATAATGTATTCTGCGGGAGGAGCCGCCGACGCGCGTACCATGGTCGGCGAAGTGATGAGGTTTGTCGAAAGCGAACTTTTCGATGCGGTAAGTCAGTTGACGCGCAGAAATATGAATGTCGACGCGCTGAAAAAGGTGTATATCGACGTCGATTACCGCAAACCTCAGGTAAGAGATCTGTTCGAACAGACGGGAAAACTTCCCGTTCTGTTTGCGGCGGAGCAGGGCTATGTCAGAGAGATCAGACGCGTAGAAGGCAGACAAGGAAAAATAAAGGTGATGCCAGGCAAAGATCTCGCCTCGGTCATATCGTGTTGCGACGGCGAAGTGGGCGCGGTCGTGCTCGACGTGTTGCTCAAAGAGAAAAACCCGGGAGACAGACCCAGCGACCTTGAGGACGTCAATTCCGCAGGCGTGGATATATTCGAATATCTGACAGGCAATCATCCCGATATACCCGTGTACATACTCAACGACGAGGAGAGAGGTTTTGAAGACGCCGAGTTAGATTCCTTCCTTGCGAGGGGAGCGAAAGGCATTATGCATTTCAGAAAGGGCGACGACGCTTATATCGCCAAACAGATTGAGTTTATAAGGAACTCGACCGTCACGGGCAACAGTTTTTACAAGATGGCGAAGGCAAGTTACGTGCTCCGCTACAACTGCGCTCAGCAGATAGAAGAAGACGGGGCGGCGATACGCATAAGCGTGCGCAGACTTGAGAAAAAACGCGCCGTGCGGGCAGACGACGTGAACAGCTTAGTCGCCGACGTCAGCAGACCCAGGATAAAGTTCGCCGACGTGGTCGGGGCGACCGATGTGAAAAACGCGATGAAAGCCTGCGTCGACTATCTTCTCAATCCCAAGAAGTTTGCGGGCAGCGGGTTGAAATCGCCCAAGGGCATATTGCTGTACGGACCTCCCGGCACGGGCAAGACCATGCTTGCAAAGGCTCTCGCAGGAGAAACTGACGTTGCGTTTATCGAGAAGAACGGCACCGAATTCTTTAAGAAATACGTCGGAGAGGGACCTGAGTCGATCAGAAGAATGTTCAGTACGGCGAGAAAATACGCGCCTGCGATAATTTTCATTGACGAGGTCGACGCGTTCGCGAAAAAGAGGATCGGATCGGAGTTTACTCATTACAGCGAACAGCTCCTCACTACCTTTCTGTCCGAAATGGACGGTTTCAAAAGCAATCCCGACAAGCCCGTGATACTCGTTTGCGCGACGAATTACTCGATCAAGGACGGAGATCCCGGTTCGGGAAAAGCAGGAGCGCTCGATCCGGCGTTTGTCAGACGATTTGACAGGAAGATACTCGTAGGATTGCCCGAGCTTGACGACAGACGCGCTCTGATACGTCATTTTCTGAGACTGTGCGGCGCAGACGTCGCCGCGCTCGAAAAGGGAATAGACGTTCTCGCCAAGAAGTCGGAAGGATACAACAACGACGCGCTGAGACAGCTTATAGAAAACCTCGTCAAGGAGAAAGGGGTAAAGAACGTCACCGTCAAGGATCTCGAGGAGGCATATGACGGAGAGACTTGCGGCAAAGAAAGACAACGCTCGGATAAGGCAAGGCTCCGCACCGCAAGGCACGAAACGGGACACGCCATAGTCTCGTGGGCGTGCGGCATAGTCCCGTCTTACGTGACGATAATCTCGCGCGGCGACTACGGCGGTTATATGATGAGTTACGAGGAAGAACGCGGCATCCGGAAATCCGATATGTTCGACGGGATATGCATTTCTCTCGGCGGCAGGGCGGCAGAACTCGTATATTACGGCAAAGAAGACGGGTTGAGCGCAGGACCTTCGGAGGATCTCCGTTCGGCGACCCGACTTGCCGCGAATATCGTGGGAAACTTCGGTATGACCGAAGGAAGGCTTGCCGTTGCCGACGACTTCGGAGACGAGGTGGCGAAAGAAGTTTACGACGAGGCAAACGCGATACTCCTTGCGCAGTGCGACCGTGCGGTCGGAATAGTGACCGGATACAGAGACGCCGCCGACAAACTGGTCGAAGCGCTCATGCAATACAACAGCATAGACGGGAAGGAGATAACCGACATTCTCGGTCAACCGCCGTGTCGGGTCGACGAAGTCTGAGCGCACGTCGCGATACGGTCTCCGAAGGCGGAGAACGAACGCCGCAAGCAGTTTTGAGTAAGATAACTCCGACTGTGTAAACTGTTTGTAAAAACTGTTGATTATAACATAAAAAGTATTGACATCGTATATCTCAAGGTGATAATATTGCTTTAGCAAAGGCAAGGATACCTTGCCGCTCCCGCGGTGAACGGGCATTTTATCGGAGATAAGAAGATGTAGAGAGGAACCTTTCGTGAAGCAAAAAATCAATAGTGATATTGACAACGCTACGTTGTAATGTTATAATTATTTCATAAGTTTGCGACAAAGGAGGAATTTATGGTCGAAACAAAAGAATATTGCGTCGATATAGTTTTTTGTATTGACGTTACGGGAAGCATGTCCCCTATAATCGATAAAGTAAAGCAGTGTGCGCTCGATTTTTATGTTGACACGAAGAAAGAGCTCGATGCGGCGGGCAAGACGGTCAGCCAGCTCAGAGTCAAGGTCATCACGTTCAGAGATTTCGGTTGCGACGGCGCGGGAGCGATGGATCAGTCGAGATTCTTCATTCTCGACGACGAAAAGGCAGATTTTGAGTCTTACGTCGCCGGCATAACCGTATCGGGCGGCGGCGATCCCCCGGAGAACGCTCTCGAGGCAATCGTCGAAGCTATCAGAAGCGACTGGACTCTCGAGGGTCTCAAAAGGCGTCAGATCATCGTTGTATTTACCGACGCTCCTGCGCTCAATCTCGGTGAGAGAGCTTCTGCTCCCAACTATCCCTTCGAGATGCCCGCTACGCTCGACGACCTCGAGCTGATGTGGCTGGGTAACGAGCCTTATGGCGCTACTTCTTACGACCCCGAGGCGGCGAGACTCGTTCTCTTCGCGCCCAACGTCGAGCCGTGGACTACCATCGTGTCGAGATTTGACAGAAAATGGTACAACGAAGTCGACAGCGGCAAGGGCCTCAAGGATATTGAGATGAAACAGGTCATTGACCTTATCGTGCGCTCGATCGCGGCAGTAAGGCAGTAAAAAAGCATCGTATAGCTGCAGAGCCGTCACAACAGACGGCTCTGTTTGTTAAATGGAGAGACAATGAAGATCACGGTAAACGTACAGAGAAAGAACAAGCAAGGATATTATATCGGAGAGGACGCCGTTCCTTACGCCGCGGACGATATGGTCATAGTTGCAGACGGTCTCGGAGGAATGGGCGGCTTTGTTCACGAGGAGATGGATCAGGCGTTTTTCGACGAGGAAAAGGGCGTCGGCATGTTGCTGTCTGTCTTTCCGGACGCGGCAAAAGACGGATTGGTCGCAGAATATGTGAGGAAGGCTTTTTCCGATATATTTGAAGAAAAAAGGCCGAGAGAGAGCGCATATTTCGCGTCCCGTTTTGCCGTTACCGCAATGCTTTACGCGATAAAAGAGGCAAAGATCTTCGGCGTTGAAAAGTTTTTGTATCCGCAGACGGAATCCGACGATCAGCTCGCAGACGCTATCGCGGAATATCTTATCGGGACGATGTCCAAACTCGCGGGTGCGATCGGTCTCGACGCAAAACTCATAAGCCCAAACCAGTATTTTTTGCCCACTACGCTGACGATGGCGGTCTTCGGCAAAAGAGAGGACGGCAAACTCGACGTGGTCACGCTCAACGCGGGAGACTCGCGCACCTATTGCTGGAGCGGCGAGGGGCTCAGAGTTCTGACTCGCGACGACGTCTCGGAGTCAACGGCGGTCATGAACAATCTCGTCTGTCTGTCGGTCAGGTTTTCGTTGAATATCAGGCGCTTTGTCATAGACGTGCCCTGCGCGATATTCTCGGCTTCTGACGGAGTGCACGATTCAATGGCTTTCCAGAGCAAACTCTACTTCGAGTCTACGCTGTGCGGACTTATTGCGGAGTGCGGAGAGAAAAAGAGTTCCGCCGTGCAGCAGAAGTCGGGAAAAGACGAAGTTGATCAGGGCGTTATGCCGTCGCAGATACCCGCAGGAGAAGAAGTCGCAGACAGGCAGAAGCCTTTGCAGGACGTCGCTCAGTCGGCGTGCGTCGACGAAGAACAGAAAAAGGCAGACGCGTGCGCGGCGCATATCGCAGAGGCGTATCTGCAAAAATACGGCTGTCACGACGACGGCAACACGATCGCGATGGCGTTGATCGGGTTCAGGGATTTTGAGGATTTTGTCGATACGGCAGAAAAGAGACTGGCAAAGATCAGATCCGCTCATCAGGAGTGGGATAAATATATAGGTTACAGAGCCGTGCTTCGCAAAATGGAGAGTGCGATCAACAGGTCAATGCTCGTGAATCTGTTAAATAATTACGGCGACAAGATCGCGCGCGTGTCGTCGGAAGCGACGGGCGGAGCAGATCAGAGCGCGGCGAGAAAAGCAAAGAACAGCTGTCTGAAGGATTTCGGCATCGTGGAGTCGGAAGATCGGGTCCTGTCTTTTGAGCAACTCGTCGAGAGTATGATGCTTTGCGCATATGCGGACTATACGCCGGCGGAGCTTCCCTCGGGGTTCCTCTCTTACGATGAAATAAAGAAGCGCAGCAACATGCGGGCGGTCAGCAATTATTGGTACCGGAACGGCGCCCGTCTCGTATGCGAGAGCATAGCAAAAGTAGGCACAGGCGCGGCGCTCGATTTCGATATGAGTTCTCTGATCCTTCCCAAGATGGAAGAGGAGATCAGGGACGTGTACGGGAATGCATACAAAGTTTACAGCGAACTCAGCGAAATGATGAGTTCATACGACAAAAAATACGGAGAACTGATAAAATAAGGGGAAGTAGATGGATATCAACGGTTATATTGTAAAAGCATGGTCCAACGCGACGAGCGGAGAAGTTGCGATATGCGAAAAAGACGGCAAACAGTACTTTCTGAAAAGATACAACGTTGCCATGAAGCCGCACGACGGTTGTTCTCCGAAACTCAAGGCGATCAAAGAAAAAGATTTCAACAGATTCGTCGACAGACGCAAGCTGATCAATAAAACCATAGCCGCTATCGGAGATCCTTCGGTCGTTGCGGTAGTGGATACGTTCGTGCACGACAACATGTTCGTCGAAGTCAACGAATTTCTGACCGGCATCATGGACGTTTCGCAGGTCTCGAGACTTCCCGTTGCGGTAAAGATCGAGGCTATGAAGTCGGCTTTCCGCGCTATGGCGCTGCTGCACGCGGCAACGCTGATACATTCAGATATAAAACCCGCCAATCTGCCTTTTGTCAGAGAAGGCTCAGTCGTGTCCGCAAGGATAATCGACTTCGACAACAGCTATATGCTGTCAGAAAAAGGTACCGTCAAAGCCATAGGCGGCGACAACTATTTCGTCGCGCCGGAAGCGCAGACCGCGGGGCCTGCGGGCAGTCCGGGCAGAGACAAACTGGGGCTTAATTCCGACGTGTTTTCGCTTGCGCTGACGTTGTACGAATATTTTACAGGCAAAAAGCTGGACACCGGCGTGCCGGGAGTGACAGAACCGTGGCAGGTGATTGTTGCGGGCAAAACTCTCAAGGTGGGGAGCGAGATACCCGAGCCTCTTAGAAGCATTCTGGAAAAGATGCTCGCACCCGAGGCTTGCGACAGGATCTCGGCGCGCGAAGCGTACGACATTATGTGCGGCGCGTCGTCCTTGCCCTCGGCAAGCGCTTCTTCGACGGCGGCTGCGCCTTCCGCTCCCAAAGCGGCTCCTGCGGCTCCCTCGGCTTCTGCGAGTGCGGCAAAGGGAAGCGGCAAGCTCGTTGATCCCGACGACGGTCTGCCTTTTGACATGCCTTGGCGCGAGGACGGTATAGAATTTGTGCCCGAAGGCTTCTCCTTAAGAGGGTTTGTCACGGCGGTGAGGAAGATGGATTCCGCTTCCCGCGAGCGTTACTACAAGGTAGAGACGGTGAGAGGTTTCAGCCGTCATCTGAAGAAAGAACAGCTCATCGCTCTCGGCTGTGCGAGACCCGCAGCGTCTGCGGCGGCGACGCCCGTAAAGACGGAGTCGCCCGCAACAACCGTTGCAAAGCCTGTCTCAAAACCCGATGATAAAGGCGCAACTCCGATCGTTGCAACACCCGCGACGCATTGCGAAGTATGCGAGCCGTGGGAAGGAGACCCGATAGAGTTCGACGTCGCCGCATTGACGGGCTTAGGATTTGTAAGAGTGGAAAGAAACAATGCCGAAAGAAGGGATTACAAACTCATCTACGGCAAGAACTATTCGGTAAAAAGCTCAAAGAAGTGCGTTGAGGAAGGATATGCAAAAGAGGTTGTCCTCGCTCCTCCGCACGGTTCGGCTGTAAAAGACTGCGGAGAAAACGTGCTTTGGGAAGGCGACAAGGGCACGATAGACCCTGAGGTCGTCAAAAGACTTTCGATCATCAGGATAATACGTTGTGAAGTCGACGGCAAAAAACGTTACAGAATAGAAGCCGAAAAGACATCCGATTATTACAATCCCGAGGCGGTACTCGATTACGGCAGTCTTAAAATGCTCGGCATAATAAAAGACTGACAGAGAAAAAAGCCAGAAACAAACCGCTCCCGTGTTTTCCGGGGGCGGTCGGGTTTTTGAAAAAAGCGGGAAAACGGCGGGCATTTTTGCTTTCAGACTCAACTAAAAACGAAATACGCGCCATTTTAGTTGCAAAAAAAACTCGTTTATGGTAATATTGCTTTTGCAACAAAATACAATGTGCAGAGATGGCTGAGCTGGCCTAAGGCGCACGATTGGAAATCGTGTGTACGGTAACACGTACCGAGGGTTCGAATCCCTCTCTCTGCGCCAAGCGGAACCGTGTTTGAACCCACGGTTCCATTATTTTACTTTCAAAGGCATTTCTGGCTTTATATGTAAAACAACAAGATACATACCGAAATTGTCAGATAAATATCTTAAGCAAAAACGCAATAAATTCGGAGTTTTCACAAAATAAGACGGCTTTTATGCCGTCTATTTTTATTCATCTTCTTTATCCAATTATTACATAGTTCAAATAATTATCTCCAATTTTTTGAAGCCGTTTCGTTGAGGCTATCGTAGCGCGTATTTCTCATAAGCCAAGGCGAAAAAAATTGTTTACGAGCATAATCTGTATAACCGGGAAGGTAACCTCTCGGTTATTTTTTTGTATGTTTAATTAAACAATTTTTTGTCCTTTTTCCTTGACTTATGAACGGTATGAACAACAAGACTTTACCTTTTATCAATACGGGCTCCTTGCCTTCTGCCGAAAGGCATATCAAAAACTTGGAGGTAAAGAAAAATGAAAAAAGTGGTTTTCTCAGTTACAAAAGCTGGAAAAAACTCAAACAGAGTGTCGGGAGTTGGATATGTAACCGACGAAGATTTGCTTATCCCGATGATAAGCAAAAACGGTAAGGCGTATATAAGAGTCTTTGAGGACTGTATAAAGCAATGCCATCAGATACCCGGAGAATTGGATGAATTCAAAGGAACGTTCTATGAGATCCGTGAAATCGAATTTGAAACCAAGAACGATGCCGGATACGAAAAGCGTGAAATTGAAATCAGCTATTACATCTGGTACAAACTCGCAGATTAAGGAGGAAGATATGAAACTTACATTAGCTAACGTCAAAGACCTTAAAAAAGACAGCGATAACAAGCTGACCAAAAGAGTCTGCAATTACGTCATATCCAGATGGAGCGACTACGACGATAAAAAGCATATCTTTACGGACGTGCTCAATTACGGCTGTCAATCCGGAGTGGTAGGAGAACTTATATACTACTCCGACACGACGCGCTTCTACAAGCAGTATAAAGACGAAATAAACGCTCTTTTGTATGACGCAATGTACGGAACGGGACTTTATGCTCCGTCCGACCTGTTCGGCGATAAGTGGGATAAGGAAGATCCCCTGGCGCAGGACACTTACAATCAGAATCTTCTGGCGTGGTTCGGATTTGAAGAAACGCTCAGAAATATCGGTTACAACTTCGAGAAACTCGAAAATTATATCTAAGGAGGAAAAA
>CASDWJ010000026.1 GCA_949284695.1 uncultured Christensenella sp.
AACGCACTCTTTATCTTCCTGCGCCCTTGCTTAAGGAAAACAATACGATAACGGTAGTGGAAAACGCAAGAGCAAAAGATTGTCTGGCAATTATTGACAAACATTTACTTTAAGGAGATATTATGCTGACGATAAAAAATAATTTTGTCATAATCGAAACGGCTAATACGACTTATGCTATGATGATTACTCCGCATAAGGATATTCAGCATATTTATTACGGCAAAAAGCTCAATAAAGACGATATAGAGTCCCTTGTTCCAAAGAGAAAGTTGTTGCTCGTAAATTCTTTGTATATGGCGGGCGACGTTTCTTACGGCATTGACGATATGTCTTTCGAATACTCGTTCGCGCACAGAGGAGATTCCCGTCCGGCGGCACGAAAAAACAAGTGACCGCCGCCGCGACAAGCGCGACGATCAACACGATCCGACTCTTGAGGACGCCCTTGACGACGTACCACCTCGACGCCTTGGCGGCGTCTTCTCGTTTCTCTTCCATATCCGCGAATATTTATATACCTTTGCGCGCGAGTTTGCAAGCGTTTGGAGACTCTTTTCAATATTAAATCAACACATATATTCACCATAAATCAAGTCGACATTTATACATAAGATTAAGTAGGTTTCAATATAAAATCAAACTAAATTAAGGCATATTTCAAAATAATTATAAAAAAGTCCCACAAGAACTAAAGTGTTCTTATGGGACCCTCTTGGCGGAGGCGGAGGGATTCGAACCCCCGTGGGCTTGCACCCAAACGGTTTTCAAGACCGCCTCGTTATGACCGCTTCGATACGCCTCCACAAATATTAAGTTGATTATATATATCCCCGAGGGCTTGCACCCAAACGGGTTACGCTATTAGAGTATAACAGATTGACTTGCTTTAGTCAATCGCATTTTACGTCAGATGCGATTACGGACGCGATATTTGTTGAAAGAAGGGCGAGAGGTGTGGCGGCGCGAAGCGATTGACTTGCAAGCGCGCGTATGCTATAATGCCCGAGCACACGGAGCTAATGCAGAAAATGAAAGATCTGACGATTCAATTCAGAGACGGGAAAATATCTTCTGTTGTTACGAAACTTATCATACCTGCCGTTATCGCACAGTTGATAAGTTTTGTTTATAACGTCGTGGACAGGCTTTACGTATCCAATATCGAGGGCATACAGACACAGGCGCTGGCGGCGATCGGGGTAGTGTTCCCGATCACGATAATCGTGCAGTCTTTTGCCAATCTGATAGGGTTGGGAGGCTCGCCGAAAGCGTCGTTCAAGCTGGGAGAGGGAGACCCCGAGGCGGCGAACAGGTATTTCAACAACGCGTTTATTTCTTTGACCGTGACAGGTGTTGCGCTCACGTTCGTGCTGTATTTTCTGGCAGAGCCTATAGTCGTGCTGTTCGGCTGTCCGAGCGACGCAGTTGTCTACGCGACCGAATATCTTGAGATATATTCTTTCGGGACGGTATTCATAATTCTCGTCCTCGGGCTTAACCCGTTCATAAGTGCGCAAGGGCATGCGGTGACGGCGATGCTGACGGTACTGCTGGGCGCCGTGCTCAACATTGCGCTCGACTACGTTTTCATATTCGTTGCGGGTATGGGCGTAAAGGGCGCGAGCCTCGCCACGGTCATATCGCAATGCTGTTCGTTTATCTGGGTGCTGGGGTTTTTCCTCAACAAAGGGTCGTTGTTCAAATTCAGGCTTAAACAGATGATTTTGGACAAAAAAGTGATGGGCGGGATACTGTTCCTTGGTCTGTCGCCGTTCGTGATGACGTTTACTGAAAGCATGATTCAGATCGTGTTCAACGTATGTCTCAAGAGTTCTACGGGAGGAGAGGACAGCGTTTACACCGCAACGCTTGCGATAATGCTCTCTGCGCTTCAGCTCATATCTTTGCCGCTCAACGGGTTGGGCTACGGAGTCGCTCCTTTTGTAAGCTACAACTACGGCACGGGCAACGGAGCGAGAGTGACGGCGGCGATAAAGTTTGTTTTTGCGACAGGTGTAGTATTCGCGGTGGCGGTATATTGTGTTTCTATGATATTTCCTCAGATATACGCTTTTGTTTTCAATGCAGAAAAAGACGTGCAGGTGTTGATAAAATCCTATTTGCCCATGTTTCTCGCCGGTACGATCATGTTCCCTGTCCAGATGACTTTGCAAAACATTAACGTAGCTTTGGGGCAGGGCAGGACAGCAGTCATACTTGCCGTCATGAGAAAGGTTGTCATACTGATACCGCTGTGTTTCTTGTTGTCGCATACATTGGGATACAAGGGAGTTTATATGTCGGAAGGCATTGCCGACGCGGTCGCGGGAATAATAACGGGGATAGTGATATTCACCACCTTCCCCAAGGTCATAAAAAAGCGCGCCGCAGAGACCGGTGCGTCAAAGAGCGCGTCAAAAAGTTGAAGAACAGCGTGGGCGGATATATGTAAAATTTTGTGCCCGTGTAGTTTATACGCTATATAAGAGAGCACGGGCAATCGGTATGAGATAAAATCATGCAGGGGTCGGGCGCGCCGTCAGCCGTTGATCGCGGCTGAGAGGAAAGCGACGATCTCCTGCAATATCCCGTCTTGTATTTCACGTCGCGTGCCTCAGGCATGAAGAGTTTGTAATCCGCGGTCGTACTCTGAGTGACGGCATAAGAGTTGTTGCTCAGGTCTGAGTAGTCGGCGGGCTGTAGAGAATCGTCTGAACATGCCGAAAACGCAGCGATGCAGACGGCGCACAGAGCCGCAACCGCGCCCGCGAGCAAAACGTATTTCTTTTTGTCTTTCATAGATATATTTTACACCATATCTTACGGCGATATCAACAAAAAATTTAAAACGGTTTTCTTCTTTATACGGCAAGCGGCGGTTTGAGCGGTTTTCCTCTTGAAAAGTATTCTGTCAAGTGGTATGATAATCGAAAGGGCGAGGGGAGAAGATATGAAAAAGATCGCGACGATAATTCTTGCGCTGACTGCGGCGACGCTTTGTCTTGCGGGGTGCTCGGGTAAAAATGCCGAACCCGTATTCACTTATTCGTATACGCAGAAAGAGACGGTCACGCCGTTCTGGGAAAACGCGAGCGGCGGCTACACGGTGGTATACAACGAGGTCGTAACGCCGATACGCTACGGCAAGTCGGAGACGGCGACGGGGTATCTTGCCTACGAGCCGCACAGAATAATCTCCGTACGCGATTACACGTTGGACAAGGAGTACGGCGAGGGGGATTATACCGTAGAAGGCAATGTTATCACGGTCAAGGCTGACGGAAGCATGCCGTTTATTGCGGACGAATGGCTCGACAACAAGAATATTCCCGACGAGTTTTCCGATTTTGTAGTGGAAGGCGGCACGAAATACAAGGATTTCGGCGGCACGAACTTCGGCAGACACGTGATAAGCGAAGGCTCGCTTACCCGCACCAATCACCTTTGCGTGACCTACGCTTACAAGACGGACGAGACCGCGCTCGGCTTTGCCGTGCCGACGCACGAGCCCGCAAAGTTCGCGCGCTTCGTCGGCAAGCTGGCAAGGGGAGAGGACGTCCGGATCCTCGTTTTCGGCGACAGCATATTCACAGGCGCGAGCGCTTCTTCGGTGGTCGGCTTCGAGCCTATGCTTCCCGCGTTCTTCGATCTGATAAAGACAGAACTTGCGGCGCGCTATTACGGCGGCGACGAAAGCAGGATAACCGTTGTCAATCAGAGCGTGGGCGGAGAGAAGTCCGAGTGGGGCGCGGAACAGGTGGCAGGCGGTGCGTTCGACGCGAGCGGATTTGATCTCGTGATGATCGGCTTCGGGATGAACGACGGCAGTCTCGACGTCTCCGCTGACGTATTCGTCGCCAACCTGAAGAAGATCGTCGAGGGTATCAGGGAGAGCTCTCCCGATGCCGACTATCTCGTCGTCGGCTCGTTTTTGCCCAATCCCAAGTCTGTGTTTTCGGGATGTCACGCAGATTACGTCGCGCCTGCCGCAGAACTTTGCGCTTCTCTCGACGGCGAGCGGTCCGGTTGCGCCTATATCAGCATGTTTGAGATGACGGAGACTTTGCTGAAGAACAAGCAGAAGAACAATCCCAAAGACGGCAGGTATCAGTATATAGACATATCGTCCAACTATACCAATCATCCCAACGATTTTACCGTGAGGCTGTATGCCGGGGCGATACTGAAGAAGATCGTAGGGTTCTGAGAGCAGACGGATACGACAAAAGACGGCGGGCGTTACCGTCGTTTTTTATTGAATACGGGGGGAGAAGCGTTTAAAAACACAAGTTTATAGCTTATACCGGGCGTTTTTACAGAAAATTATGAACAAAACGGTTGAGATTTTTACTTAGTCGGTCAAAACGACGTGGCTTTTTCTGCCAAATCACACTTAAAATTTACATTTATTTACATTGACTTGCCGTCGGGGGCAATGGTATTATTATTGTGTATATGAATATCAGCGCGCGACTCAAAAGCAAACGCGCCCGAGCGCATACTTTTATCGCGTAAAGCAGTTTTAAGGAGGTTTGGTTATGCAGATCACAAGAACGAAAAAGGCTCTGATCGCCGTTATCGCGCTTGTACTTGTCGGCATTTTCGTCGCTGTCGCGGCGGTGTATCTGCCGAGTGCGGAGAATTCTTCTGCTTTCAAGGACAATACGGTTGCAGACAGCGGCAGCGGAGCGGATGCGGTTTCCACCGTTTCGGCAAGCTCGACCGCGCCGTCTGAGGACGGAACGGTACCCGACGGGTATCAGCCGAGCGGAACGGGTATCAGCGATATCGCAACGGCGAGAGGCGACCTTGACGGTGAATATTATCTTACCGATAATATCACGATCGACTCGTTGGACACAAGCGGAAATACTTTCAGCGGAACGCTTGACGGCAACGGAAAAACCATTACGATCAATGCAACTGCAAGCGGAGGACTTATTGCCGGAGGTTTGTTTTCAAAGCTTTCGGGTACCGTTAAAAACGCTAAAATTGCAGTTCAATTGTTCAGTTTTAATACAGGAAGTGCAGGACAGAGGGATGTCGGTATTATCGCGGGTGTGCTTAACGGCGGAACGGTGGATAACGTTAAAATCACTTTGAGCTATTCTCCTACGGGTAACGATCCCTCTCAGGGCATAGGAAACGTTGCCGCGTATTTTTACGACAACGGACAACACTCCGGTCAATCGCTGGATACGTTCTTCGGCGGCGTTGCGGGTTCTTCTATCGGCGGAACGATAAAGAATACTACAGTGCACAACGCAACTTCGGGTAGTTACGGCGTATCTATCGTAACCGCGAACAAAAAGCCGACTTTTTCTAGCGCAAGTTCAGACAATGCGATAGGATTGTTTATCGGTTGCGCAACAGGAGGTACCACTTATCTTACGAATATCAGAGTTGTAGAGAATTCCGATTCTAAAATAAGCTCGAATTTTTATCAGGCAAGCCATGACAAGAGAAGTCTTATAGGTGTGATCTGGGGCTGGGGCTGGAGCGAAAGTATCGTAAATGTCGACGGTATAATATACGATAATACTATTGATTTCAAGAGATATACAAACTACGCAGGCAATGAAAGTATAGGAACTAAACATGCCGGCAGTATGAACGGTTGGCATGAAGGCGGAGTATCTGTTAAAAACGTCTTTGCTCCTGCGGAGATGACGTGGCTGGACGGAACTGACGATACTATCAGAGGTACAATATATACCGAAGATAAGGTCGTGGCTTTCGACGATAACAATACGGATAATATCATAGTTAAGGCTGTGTTTGCTAATCCGACGGCAGAAACCATAACTTCGACGATAACTGTCGGCAACAGTACTACAAGCGTTTTGCAGGCTTTGACGGTAGGTGACGGCGAAACCGCAGGCGGTACTACCGCATACGTTTCGGTCAGGAAGTCTGCTGAAAACCTTAACGGAACAAATTATTCCATCGCTTACGGCAACGCAAGCAAAGGCACGATGGATCTTACCGGCGCAAGTTTTACAGAAAACAGAGAGGACGGTTATTATTCTTCGAGAGAGTATGACGGCAATGCCGAGGCAGCGCGTTCGATATCGCTTTCTTCGGGAAAGACGATCGATAACGTTTACGTTGACAACAGCGGACTCGGAAAGAACGTCGGCACGCATACTCTTGCATACGATGCCGCGGCTCTTGGTACGGATTACAAAATCGTAACTTATTCGGGCATCAATTACATAGTGGGAAATGACGGATACGTTTATTCTCCCGATAACATTACGATAAACGGTGAGCAGTCTGTAATCGATGTCACAAAAAATCATATAGTCGAAATAACCAAGCGCGCGATAACCGTCGGCAAGGCGAGCGGAAATATCACTTACGGCGACACCGTCGAAACCGTACAACTCAACAATATCCCCGAAGCGACGAGCGGCTCGTTAGTCGGTGGTGAATACGTTGAGTCCTGCACGATAAGCGATTACGTTCAATTTGAGATCAATGCGGGAAGCGAAGATGCGTTTACATATACCGCTGTCGTCATCAAAGACGCAAGCGGCGCTGACGTTACCGCCAACTACAACGTAACTTACGGCGCAGGCACGGCTGTCGTCAAGCAGAAGACTATCGCGGGCACGCTCAGCGTTAGCAATCTCGTTTACGCCAATGCTGAAAAAGTCGCGGTGTTCACGGCGGAAGAAGGAATGGGACTGTTCAACGACGACGCTGTCGAGATCACCTATTCCGGAGACAGACAGAACGTTACCGAGACCGGATTTACCGCAACGGCGACGGTGCCCAAGTACGACGACTCCAACAGCAACTACACGTTCGAGAGCGGCGCGTCGATAAGCGAAACCTTCAAGATCACTCCTTACGAGGTTGCGATAACCGTAAACGATGAAGCGACGACCGAATACGAATATTCCGGCGTTGTGCCCAACTCGGTGCTTCTCACGCTGTTCAATGCGCCCGAGGGGCTTGCAGGAGAGACGTTGTTCCTCAACTTCGCGGCGTTTATCAACGACGAAGAAGCTACCGTAAATTATGCCGGCACATATAAAGTGACTGCGACTTTGCCCGAAAGCTATATGAACGAAGAAGGCGAAACGGTCAGTCAGGCGAATTATACTGCGGCTTCCTGCGACGCGACGATAACGATCAAGGCGAAAGAGATAAACGTCAGCCTCAGCGACGTTGAAAATTCCAAGACTTACGACGGCACGGTAGTCGGCGACGACTATCTGCAGACGATGTTCGTAGTGGACGGAGAAGTCGCTGAAGGACACGTCGCGGAGCTTGAGATCACAGTGGCTGAAGGCGAGATCAAGAACGCAGGCGTATACAATATAAGCGTTGCGCTGCCGTCCGATTATGACAAGATGTACGCAATATCCGCTACTTCGACGACACAGACGACTTATACGGTCGGTCAGGTGGTAATCGACGGTGAGATCACCGCGCCCGAGGACAGCGTTTACGACGGCAGTGAGAAGTTCGCGACCTTCGTATTTGCAGAGGGTTGCGAGATGGTCGGAAACGACGAGATAATTCTCTCTTACGCAACTCCGGGCGGTCAGGGCGTTACGCAGGTAGTATCCGCAGGCACTTACACCGTGTCCGCGGCGCTTCCCGCGTTTGCCGCAGGCAAGAGCAACTACAAGTGGGCGAGCGACGAGATCGCGACCAAGGATATCGTGATATCCAAGGCGCCCGTAACGATAACCGCGAATAGCGCAACGGCAGAGAAACAGTTTGACGGCGTTGCGTTTGACGATTACGCGAGCCTGTTCACAGCTCCCAAGGCGGTGGACGGAATTACCGACCTTGTTTTGTCCTACAGCGTCGGCGGCGCGGCGGAGACCATAGTCAACGTTGGAGAATATACCGTTACCGCAACTCTTGCGGACAACGGCACAAACGCTAACTACGAGGCAGCCGAAGCGGTTGTGACGTACACGGTGACCCCCGTCACGGTCGAGATAATCTGGAGCGAGAACAACTACGCTTATACGGGCGACGTTCAGACGGTCAGCGCAAAATATGCGGCTGTCGGAGGTGAGGAAGTCGATCTTGCCGTATCTTTCGGTGACGGAGTTGAGTTCAGGAACGCAGGCGACTATCTCGCGACCGCAAGTTTTGCAGAGGGCGACAACGAGTACGGCAACTACGTTTTGCCCGAAGTCGCAACCAACACGTACAATATCAAGAAAGCGGACAGCGTTATCGATACCGAGAACGTTGTCAAGACCTATACCTATACGGGCGAACTTCAGACGATAGACAGCGGCGCAACGCTCAACCACAGCGAAGCGGAGCTTGTGTATAGCAACAACACGTTCACGACTGTTGCAGAGGGCAACGGAATGGAGGTCGTGATAAGCGTTGCGGATACGGCTAACTACAACGGCGCGAGCACTACGGTGCAGATAACGGTAAACAAGGCGACTCCCGCGTTCACAGTGACCGTAGAGCCGACAGAAGGTCTGTTCACGTCGAGCGAAATGCCCTCGATAACCGCGGATTTCGGTGAGAATCCTGTCGTTGAAGGTGTTATCGTTTGGGATACCGATGAACTGACCGCAGGCGCAAATGCGTATGGCTGGACGTTTACCCCTGTCGATACGGCAAACTACAACGTAGTGACGGGAAGCGAGACGCTTGACGTCGCGGCTGTCGAAATGACCGGTATAGAGATAAAAACTCAGCCGTCCAAAGTGACCTACGAATACGGCGACAAGTTTGACAAGACGGGCATGATAGTCGAGGCGGTCTACAACGACGGCAGCAGAGAGATCGTCGAAGATTATACGGTAGCTGACGCATATCTGACCTCGCTCGGTGAAAATCAGATAGAGGTCACATACAACGAAATGACGGCGACCGTCACAGTGACCGTAGAGGCTAAAGAATTTGCAATAGCTTACAGCGATCTGACCGTAGTTGTAGGCAGCGAGGATTTTGACCTTGCAATCATAGAGGCAAGCATCGTCGGAACGGAAGGCAACACCGTAAACGTTGCGGGCAACGATTATACTTATAGCGTCGCAGTAGCTTATACCGATGCTCAGTATGACGCAGGCGCGGAAGTCGGCACCGAATATCCGCTTACCGTGACCGTTACGGTAACTGACCTTGACGCGCAGTATTACGTCGGCACGTACGAGGCTACCCTCAGAGTCATCGCGACTTCTATGGAAGGAAGCTGGACAAGCGAGAGCGTGATCGCGGAATACGACGGCACTGCTCATGCGGCGGAATTCAATAAGACGGTCGGCGGCGAATTTGAAATTCAGTATGCCGTAAGCGGTACGGACGTCTGGTCTACGGAAGTCCCCGTAAACGCTGGCGAATACGTCGCTAAGGTCGTATCTTTGAACGCCGGTTATTCTTCCGACAGACTGCCGACGGCGACTGTTACGATAAACAAGAAGTCAGTAGAGATATCCGCAGTAAGCGGCACGGTATCTGCTGATTATAACGGCACGGCGTTTGCCGATTACGCAAGCCTGTTCAACGCTCCGAGCGGAGTGAACGATGAGGGCGCGCTTAAATTGGCATTTACCGTTACCAAGGACGGCGAGCCTGCAGAGATACTCGGTGCGGGTACATATACCGTGACCGCGACTCTTGCGAACGTTGACGGCAACTATACGGCGACGGCTTGCGAGGTAACGTACACCGTAGCTCCCGCAGAGATCACCGTCAACTGGACGGGCAGTAGCAGCGTTGTTTACAGCGGCAAGGCTTACGAGCCGACTTTTGAAGCGACGGGACTTGTGGGCAACGATAAGATATCCTTGACATACGAGGCGAGCGAAGGCGCGCTTACGGACGGCAAGGCGAGAAACGCAGGCAGCTATACCGCGACCGCGGCGCTGCCGAACGCAAATTACGTCTTTGCAGCCGAGACACCCACGACGTTTGACTTTGCGATCGGGAAAGTCGAAGTGTCTTTCAGCGCATTGCTTGACGGCAATACGAAATATGTAGAATACGGCGGCGAATATACGCCTTCCGTGGACGATTTCTATACGACTTCGGTTGAGAACAGCGAGCTGTTCGAGTTCTATATAAGGTGGTCGCTTGAATTCGACCTCAGCGACATTGCTACGGCAAATGCGGGCACGAAGTACGAAGCGGCAGTAGAGGGCGTTGTCAGATACGCTGGCGGAGAAGATATCGCAGAGGCTGATTACAGCAACTTTGAACTGACAGGCGATATAGAAGACATTGTGGTATACGTCGAAGTCATTGCAAAGAAGATAAACGTCACTGCGACCGATGCAAGCGCGACCTATGACGGCGAAAAAGTAAGCGTTGACGAACTGCTTGCGATGTTTGCACTTCAGGGCGTAAATGCGACTTTGACAGTAAACGGTGCGGTTTACGGTGAGGCTGATATCAGGAACGTCGGCACTTATATCGTGGCAGTCGCTTCCGCAAACGCAAACTACGAATTCGTCGGAGATACCGACGCTACATTTACCGTTGACGCCGCGACCATTACGGACGTAGTCGTTACGGGTTATAAGGGCGAGTATGACAAGGCGGCTCACGGTGCGGTCGTCAGCGCGACGGCTGTCACCGTAGACGGCAGTGAAGCGACCTTTGTTTACGCAACAAGCGAGGGCGGCGAATATATCGCGGATATGCCTTCGTTTACAAATGCGGATACCTACACCGTATACTACAAGGTCAGCGCGACCAACCATAGCGAAGCAAAAGGCAGCTTTACCGTAATCATAACAAAGGCTGTCGTCGATCTGCCCGCAATAGAGGGCAAGACCTACGACGGTCAGACGCAGACCGCTGACGTCGCAGAAAGCACTCTCTACAGTGTTATCGCGAATAACGGCGGCATTAACGCAGGTGATTACGACGTGACGGTAGAACTTGCCGACAAGAACAACTACGCGTGGGCACAGGACGAGAACGGGGACGGAATCGTGACGTTGACGTTTACCGTTGAAAAGGCGGATTACGATATGAGCGGCGTTACGTTCGCAAACGCAAGTAAAGTCTACAACGGAGCAACGCAGAGCGTAGAGATCAGCGGTGTTCTCCCGACAGGCGCGGACGGCATAAAAGTGACCGTATCTTACAGCGAGGGCATAAAGAATGTCGGAAGCAAGGTGATAAACGCGACTTTCGCGACCGAGAGCGACAACTACAACGCGCCCGAAGCTATGACCGCGACGCTTACCGTTACGGCAAAAGAGCTGACGGTTACAGAAGTATCCGCACAGAACAAGACTTATGACGGCACAACGGCGATAGAAGTTAACGGAAGCCTTGCGGGCGTTGTCGGAAGCGACGACGTAACGCTTGAGATAAGCGGTACGGCAGTCGACAAGAACGTCGGCACAAATAAAACGGTTGCCGTCAGCGCAAGCATAAGCGGCGCGGACAGCGGCAACTACACGCTTGCAGAGGTTGACGACGTTACCGTGACGATCACGGCAAAGGCGGTCGCCGTAGTGTGGGGCGAACTCACGCTCGAATACGACGGCACGGCTCAGGCTCCGACTGCTACCGCAGATACGGGCATCGACGGCGAGAGCGTTACGATCGCGGTAAGCGGCACGGCTACCGAGCCGGGTACGTACACCGCAACGGCTACGACCGACAACGGCAACTATACGCTCACCAACGCAAGCGTTGAGTATGAGATCGTCAAGACGACCGTTGCGGCACAGTTCACCGTAGGTTACGGTGTGATCACCGTGATCGTCGACGGTGACAACGACGTTGAGTACAGCGTGGACGGCGGCGATTGGACGGTGCTCCCCGATGACGGAAAGATCTCCGTCAACCTCGAGGCAAGCTGGACGATCAGGCTCAGATACGTCGGCGAGACGGCAGAAGTCGAACATACCGTTTACACGTCTGCGAACAACGTGCTCATTCTTCTCGAAGAAAACCTCGACAGCGACGCGCTTCTCAACAAAGACGTGATCGATACTGCAAAGAGCTGGCTTGCTACTGCAGTCGGCGATAAGACCGAAGCACAGGCAAAACTGACCGAAGCGGAGAGCGCTTACAACGCGGCTAAGGACGTGCTCGCCGGAAGCGTTGAAAACGCGTTCAAGGCTACGGCAAACGTGTCGGACAGAGTTGTAGCGGCAACCGTTGCGATAGCGACGGCGGTGACCGGTCTCGGTCTCGCGGCAGGCGCGCTCGCCATCCGCCGCAAAGGAGGAAAGAAAAATGAAAAATAAAAAGATCTTTCTTGCAATCATTGCAATTGTAGTGCTGGCTTGCACGCTCGCTTTCGCGGCGTGCGAACCCGAGGAGACTGACAACAGTCTGGACAACGCGCTTGCGCTTGCGGCAAAATGCGATACCACTCAGGTCACGCTGTCCAAGGGCGATACGGTATATTACAGCTTTGAGAAGAGCGGCGACGCAGATGCCGTGATCGAAGATCCCTACGATACGGGTGTGACGGCAGAAGGCTTCGTGGATTTTGCTAAGCAGATCAAAGCCGTGATCAAGTCGTCCGACATTACGGTCGCAGACAAATACTATTCCGAGAGTTCGGGCGCGGTAAGATTGACCGCTACGTTAAACGACGCGGCAAAACTGCTCGGCGTAGAGGCAACGGGCGCAAAGCTCGAAGTCGACTGCAATCTGATCACCAACAAAGTCAACAGTTACAAGGTGACTTATGTGGACGCAAACGGCTACACGGTCGAAATAGCGCTAAGCTGACGCCTTACGGCTCAGATCAGACAGAGAAGCGGGTCTCCGCTTCTCTTTTTTTGTATTTCGTACAATGTTTGTGCATTTTGAATAAAAATAACTTTTAGTATCATTATTGTATGCCAACAGTTGGCATTTTACTCATTTATGCACGATATTCATCAAAAAACGCTTGTTTTATATAATATATGATGATATACTGGCTTTACAGATAAAATCAGTCATCCGGAGAAAAAATGGGAGATACGGTCATATCGCTCAAATGTCCCAATTGCGGCGCAAGCGTTGCGAGGGACGCGGCTAAATGTGAATATTGCGGCAGTCCGTTGATAATAAAGTCGTATGCGGACATCAAGCCGCTTTCTCTGCCCGAGCGCAACAAGTATCTCGCGTTTTTCGCGGGCAGGATGCAGAGCGACGGCGCGGTGTCTTCGTCGCTTTCAACGGCGATCTGCATGATGTCGCTCGGCGTTTACGACAAGGCGAGGAGCGTGCTTGAAAAGGTCGTGGAGAGCGGAGTGCTGGACGCAGATTGCTACTTCTATCTTGCGGTGAGTATGCTCGGCGGGAAAAAGGCGTTTTTGCTGACGAGGAAGGCGGCGGGAGAAGTCGAAAACTATATCAACGCGGCGATAGGCATAGAGGACAAGGCGCTGTATTATCTGTTTTACGCATATCTTTCTTACGACTTTTTCGAGAGAAAGGGGCTCAACTGCCGATACGGTTACAGAGAGCTCGCGCGCACCGCGGCTCAAAGGGGACTCGGCGAGACCGAAGCGGCGTGTCTTTTCGAACTTATGAGAGTAAAAAACCCCGTTGAAGGGCTTATATAAAGGAGACGTATATGAATTACGAAAGAAACAAAAATTATTTCCGCAATGCTTTTTCGCAGTACGGCGCCATTATTATAAACAATATGCCGGAATTATTTCAAAAAATCACAAAGATAGTCAACATTTTTATGTGGGTAATTTTCGGTTTGGGATTGTTGTTGCTGATAATGGGGCTTGCCTTAGGAGCGACGGAAATTCTTATGCCGATGGGCATAGCTTATGCGGTGATCGGCATCATAGGCGCGCTTGTGACGCTGAAACTCAAGAAGAAAAAGCTGAACGTGCAGACGTCGGGAGTGTCAATGGGCGCGGCGATCGATGACGAAGTCAGAGCGTTCGCCTTCAAAGCAGAAGAAAAGGCGCTCGATCATCTCGGTGTGGACGAGGACGAAGTTGCAGAGGCGGATCCCATCACGTTCGAACAGTACGTTTTCGGCGACGGTATAGCCGCTGTAGCCGATGCGACGGACGGCAAGTGGCGTTCTGAAAAATACAAAGTGGTCAAGCTCTATTTTTCGGCGCACGAAATGCATTGTTACGTCTGCGAATTCAGTCTGACAGAGCCCAAGACGACTTATTCGACCAAGGTATATTTTTATAAGGATATCATATCCATATTCACAGAGGCGGAGGAGACGAAGCAGGGCACGGCGAGTTTTACTTACGACGTGATAAAGCTGACGACCGCGGGCGGCACGACGTTTACGCTGGGCGTCAACGAAGGCGAGGAGACGTCGAGGTCTCTGCGCGCGCTCAAGTCTTTGCTCAGAGCGAAAAAGGCAGAATGATTCAAAGTAAATAAAACTTTCGAGAGTGCGCTCGGAAGTTTTTACTTATCTCCGTACGGTTTTATCGCAAAAGATATAGACAAAACAGTTTATAAAGTATATTATATAAATACAGTATATCCGAGGGGTATGTCGGAGGAGTTTTATGGAGTGTAAAAATTGTAAGAAAGAAGTGGACGATTCTTTCGTGTTTTGCCCATATTGCGGTCACAGGACGGACGGCAAAAAAGTGTGCGGCAAGTGCGGCGCGCTGATCGATGAGGAGTTCATATTCTGTCCCGTATGCGGCACGAAAACCGTCGACGACGGAGCGAACGCAAAAGACGCTTCCGCGAAAAGCGCGACAGCGGCTTACGACAACAAGGCAGAAGAAGCGGCAGAAGCCGAAGTCCTTATCAGCGAGGACGAGTGCAGTTCGTCGTATGAACGTGACGTGAAAACCGCAGGCAAAGCGGGAATAAAAGGGGCTACGGCTTCGTTCAGAGCCGCTATGTCGCGCGTCAACGTCGGGCTTGTCAACAGGATAGCGCTTGCCGTGATAGCCGCGGTCGTGCTGATCTGTTCGTTCTTCGGGGTGATCAATTACGACGCGACCGAATTTATCAACGATCTTGTCGGCGAAGAGATCAAGTTTGACGGCAAAATTAAAGTCGAGCTCAGCGCAGTCGACCTCGCAAGTATAGGCTTTTTTGCTATGACGCTCGATTACGACAAGGCGCGCGAATACATGAAAGAAAGCGACTACGACGAGATCTACTACGATATACGAGACGTCCTTTACGACGACGAATACACAAAGGTCACGTCGGCGCGCATCACCGTCAATTCAAAGGGATGCAGAAAGATATCGTCGCTGGTGTCCGACGTGGATGTATTCAAATACAGTTACGCTCAGTCGGTGTATAACATGAAAGACGAAAAGGACTCGTCGGTCGGCGTTTCCTTGCAGGTGCTCGGCGTGCTTGCGCTCGCCAATATACTGTGCGCCTCGGTAGTCTTTATACTTGCGGTGATCAACCTTTTCAAGGAGATTTTCAAAGAGGGCGTGGGGCTTATAGCCGCGGCGTTCTTGACTTCGGTCGGGCTGTGGGCGGTCGCTTCGGGAATAGGCATGGCAAGCTACTCGGCAGGCCTTAAGGTCGGTATGGGCGGCGCGCTTGCCACGATCGTCGCTTTTGCCGTGATCTTCTTTGCGTACAGGCTTGTTGTTAAACTGACAGGAAGCAGAAAGATAAACGTCAAACAGCTCGTAGCGGGTCTTGCGGCAGTCGTCATCGGTGCGATCGTGCTCGGCACGGCAAGCGCTTCTGTGATAAACACTACGCTTACATACGAGCAGACGAGCAGTCGCAACGTGAAATTCGAATATTCGTTCGCTCAGTTTGAGACTTTCAACGAGTATTATTTCGATCTCGGCAGCGGCAATTATGTCAATGACAGCGTGATCAAGGAAAATTTCGACAGCGATGCACAGTATTCTATACAATACGATTACGAGGAAGATAGCGATCTGCTTATGAAGAGCAATTTCGGACTGAAGGCATTCACGAACACCAGTTTCTTCAGCAAGACAAACGCGTTTGCCAAGCCGTTGATAAGGCTTCAGCCGGTGATCTCTTTGTTCGCGATTTACGCCGCCGCTCTGATGTTGTCGGCAGGGCTCGTGGGATTGTGCGGCGAAAAAGGCAAGATCAGACTCAAATGGCTTTCGATAATCCTGTTTATATTGGCGGCAGGCTTCGGTATCGCAATACCGATACTGTTGAACGCCGTGTTCGACGCATCGACCAAACTGACGATGATAGAGCTGTCGGTCGGTGCCGCGCCGATAGTGATGCTCGTCTTTGCGGTGATAGGCGCGGTCTGCTTCGGCATTGCAAATATCTTCAGAAATAAAGAGATAAGTTTTGAGAGAAAAAGCAAATGACGGCGTAAGTTTTCAGACAATAAAAAAATCCGACTCCGGTCGGATTTTTTTATGCCGTATGTATCGTTATTTTTTGAAGCAGACGAGGAAAAGTCTTCTGAACGTGAACAACAGCGAGCCGTCTTTTTCGGGCGGATACGCGTTTTTCAGGTTGCTCAGCACGCGATCGAGGAAGGCTTCCTGCTGACCGGCGTCCAGTCTTTCCATATACGGGCGCAGGGCGGAGCCTTTGAGAAATTCGAGGATATTTTCGTGCGAGTCCATTTTGTGGTAATAATCGGTCTGCCACATCAGCGCGTTGCCGAATACCCCGTTGGCGATGTCGTAATATTCCTGCCGCGTGTGCAACAAGTGGCGCTCGTCGTCTATGTCGAGGAAGTTGGCGGGAAAGATATGTTCCGCGTCCGAGACCGCGCGGCTTGCGGGCATATCGTCGAACATCGGGATCTGTATCGCCAGCGCGCCGCCCTTGTTGAGTACCGAGTAGGCGTTTTTGAAAAATTCTTCGTGATTTTTTATCCATTGTATGAACGCGTTGGAGAACACGAGGTCGAATCTGCCGAGCCCGTCAAGCGGTTTGCTGCAGTCAAAGCGCACGAAGGTGACTTCGGGGAGCGTTTTTCTTGCGACCGCGAGCATTTCTTCCGACTTGTCCGCGCCCGTGATTTCCGCATCATGCCAGTGGCTTACGAGCGGAGCGGTGCTGAGACCGCTACCGCAACCCACGTCGAGTATGCGCTTGGGGTTCATGGTATCGACTCTCGCAAGGAGATCGAGAGTGGGTTGCAATCTTTCTTTGCCGAATTTACCGTATAATTCCGCGTTCCACATAATTCCCTCCGTGATTTTTCCGCCCGTTCAGCCGAAGCGGGTGAAAACGATATATATTTTGATTATAACATCAATTTTTTTGCATTACAAGAGCGATTTTTCAATAGCTGTGTCAAAAGCGGCGAAAAGCCCTGCCTTTCGCTGTTGACAACGGCAATATTATAATGTATAATTATATAAACAGCTAAAGACGTGCGTCGGGAGACGCTTTGCGGAGGTACGATGGTATATTGTTTTTACCGCGGGTTGTTGCCCGCGAACTGCGTGGAGGCTTATGACAAACTGCGTCGCGGGCTTCTCGATCTCGACACCGAGATAGATCTCGGCAGAGTGGACGGCAGTATGCTGGACAAGCTGATGAATTACGTCGTCAACGACGAGCCGATAATTTATTATTGCGACGCTTTCTCTTTCAAGGTAAAGGGGGTCACGAAACTTACGACCGCAGAGCCGCATTATACTTTGCCTTTCGATCAGATAAAGCTGTATACCAAGGCGATCAGGACGGGTCTCAAGGGGATCGTCGGCAACGTACGCGCCGCGACGGAAGCGGAGACGGTGGCGAAACTTCACGACTTCATTTGCACAAAATTCACCTATGTGAACACAGACTTCTATTCTCACGGCATATACGGCGCCATATGCCGCAGAAGGGCGGTCTGCGACGGCATTGCGGAAACGTTCAAACTCGCGTGCGACGAACTGGGCATTGCGAGCATAATAATCAGAGGAGAGGCAAAGTCTTCGGCTGAGACGGGCAACCTCGGTCCTCACGCCTGGAACAAAGTCAGAGTGAACGGCGTGTGGTACAATATGGACGCGACGTACGATCTGTCGCTGTCGAAAGGGGATTTTGTGCGCCATGACTATTATCTGATATCGGACGACGAGATATCCTTTTCACACAAACCGCAACAGGCGACCGTTGAGTGCAGGGCAAGGGGCACGTATTATTCGTCGCATTCGCTTTTGGCGAGGTCGGAGAGAGAACTCGAGGACATTGTCGCCGCGCATGTGAAGCCGGGCGTTCAGACCGTTGTCGAGATAGACGTTTCTCCGTTCTGCGGCGGCGACGATATAAAGACAAAGACGAAAGAGCCGATATCGCGAGGCCTCAATCGCATGCTGAACGGCTGGAGCATAGAGATCGACTACAATTCAATGCGCAGGATACTCATGCTGCACGTAAAATAAAAAAAGCTCTCCCCGCCCGGGGAGAGCTTTTTCGCCTTGCAGGGTCATGGAAGGGTGAATTATACTTTCAAGTGCAACACTTAGATAAGAAAAAAAGAAGTTCATATGAATCTGTTGTATAATTAAAATTGCAACAAAAAAACACAACAAGGAGATCCATATGAACTATACTCATCTTA
>CASDWJ010000027.1 GCA_949284695.1 uncultured Christensenella sp.
CTCACGTGAGAGAGAAGACTCTGAAAAAGAATCTGGCGTTAATTAACGCCAGACCTAAAAAAGTGCTTGGGTACAAAACACCGGCAGATTTATTTGAACAAGAATTGCAAAAAGTGTTGCACTTGGTTTGACAATTCACTCCCTGATTATCCGCGTTTCATTCAAACGCCGCACCCGTCTCCCCGACGGACAAAGCACCCTGCGGCTTTTCCTCTGACTTTACGCCGCCCTCTTTTTCAATCTCGGGCACTGGTTCCACCTTGCCGTCGTTGGACACTCCCTTCTTCTGATAGACGGCGGCGATCGGGTTATCTGCGCCCGAACGCATAGCCTTTTTGATGACCTTGTGCATTATCACGAAGTAAGCGATGAGCAGGAACACGTCCGCGCCGATCCATGCCGACGGGCTTGAAAAGCATATACCCGTAAACCCGAACCACTTGGCGAGGAAGATCGAGGCGAGCGATCTCATCACGAGTTCGGTCGCGCCCGCTATCATCGTCAGCGCGCTTCTTCCTATGCCCTGCAACGCGTTGCGGTATACGAATATCGCCGCAAGCGCGATATAGAAAACGCCTTGCCAGAGCAGGAACTCTTTGCTGAGCGAGATGATCTCCTCGGACGGGTCGTCCACGAACAGCATCGTCAGCGGTTTGGCGAGAGTTACCACCAGCACAAGGCTGACCGCCGCGCACACCGCGCCCATTATCATGCTCTGCGTGACGCCCTCTTTTATCCGCCTGAACTTGCCCGCGCCGTAGTTCTGCCCCGCATAAGTCGCGACCGCCGTGCCGAGCGCAGACATACTCTGTTGCGCGAGGTTGTCGACCTTGGACGCCGCCGTATACGCGGTGACTATCTGCGTGCCAAGTTTGTTGAGAGCGGTCTGCTGGACCATCATGCCTATCGCGGTGATGGAATACTGAAGCGCCATCGGCACGCCGATCACAAGGTGTTGCAGATAGAAAAGCGGCTTGTTGACAAAATGCCTGAGCCTGACCCTGCATACCGGGAACTTGACGAACATATAGACGAAACAGCCTATCGCCGACAGCGCCTGAGAAAGCACAGTCGCCCAGCCCGCGCCCTCTACGCCCATGCCGAAGCCGAGAATGAACGCAAAGTCGAACGCGATGTTGAGAAGCGCCGCCAGTATCAGGAACACGAGCGGGGTTTTGCTGTCTCCGAGCGCCCTGAGTATCGACGAAGCCAGATTGTAAAACACGCTCGCCGCGAGTCCCCAATAGATCGTCACTATATAGTCGTAAGAAAAACCTATTATGTCATCAGGCGTCTGCATAAGCCTCAGAAGCGGCATCGTCGTGAATACGCTGACAAAGGTCAGAAGTATCGAAAGCACGACCGAAAGGGCGACCGAGCTCGCCACGCTTCTCCTTATGCCTTCTTCGTTGCCCGCGCCGCAAAGCTGACTCGTCTTGACCGCAAAACCCGCCGTCAGACCCTGCACGAATCCGATGACGAGAAAGGAGATCGCGCCGGTCGCGCCGACACCTGCGAGCGCCGCGTCCGATATCGTATGTCCGACGATAATCGCGTCTATCATGCTGTAAAGCTGTTGAAAGACGTTGCCTATGAAGATCGGCAACGTAAAAAACAATATGCTCTTGAACGGCTTGCCCGCCGTCAGATCTTTGTTCATCGAATAATTCCCTCTGCAATTATTCTCACAATTCCGCCCCCGCGAAATTCTTTTCCTTACCCCTGTCTTTCCGCGACATTATAATACAAAAAGAAAAAATCCGTATCGTTTTTTCATCACTTTTCCTAAAAATTTTTTCGCGCGCGGACGACGTTTTTCCGCGCATATGGAGCATACCGCAAATTTATGGACAAAACGGCGCGCGAGTCGCTTTGCAAAACACCTTTTTCAGCATATCCGCGACCCGCTGTGTGCACGTGCATATTGCTCGGACGCGGCTTGCTTAGCACGTCTCGGACTCGTCCGTTCCCGTCCGCTTCTCAAGGCGGTTTTTATGGTTTTACCGACAAGCGAACAAAACCGTAAGACCGTTTTGTGCATATTTTATTTTGCTCTGCCGCCTTGGCAATCTCACTCTTCAATACCCTCGTCTGCACGTCTTTTCCCGATAGCGAAAGTCACCGCGGCGCACAGTGCGGTCACTACCGCCGCAATGAGAGAGAGCGCCGCCGCAGACGGGGACACTTCGCCTCCCGTCACCGTAAGCAATGCGGTCTGCGCAAGCGTGAGCGCGTTGAGCGCGCCCGACAAATGCACCCTTTTCAAAGTCAGTCTGACGTCTGCTTTGTCCTTTTTCGCTTTGACCGTACCGACTATAGCAGACCCGAGTTCGTAGAACGCCGCTGCCGCGATTGCGATCGCAGGTATCAACCCAAACCCGAAGCCGTCAGGACTGAAAAAACTCTTTACGGCGTTCATGCAATAAACGACGGCGGCAAAGCCGAGCATTGCCGCCACCGCATAATACGGTTTTGTCGCCGTGTTTTTTTCACCGATACGACAAAGCGCTTTCGCCGCCGTCAGGCACAACGTACACAGACCCGAAAATATCGCGGCGACGGACAGAGAGAGAACGCCGACCGTCAGTTTGACCACAGAGACCGCCGCTCCTGCCGTCAGCGCCGCCGCATGTCTTTTGGAAATGCCCGCGCCTGCGGGTTTACGCTTTTCCTCTTTTTCCGGTCTTATCATATTTCCTTGGCAGAAAGAAGTTCGTTCCCCTTTTCGAGCACGTTTGCGAGAGCTTCTTCTCCCGAATCTATCGCGGGGGTGAGTTCTTTCGTCTTTTTGAATGCGATCTTATTGTATATCGGATAGTTGACGAAGCACAGCGCTATTCCCACAACTCCGAGGACGATACCGCATATAAGGTTTTTAACCGTACTTTCACCCGCCATTACGAGACTCATTCCGCCTCCCGCCAGCAACGTGGAAAACACTCCGAACGTCCAGGAAAATATCTTTGCCGCACGCGTTTTTCCTCTTTCGAGATCGTCGAGAGTCGCTCTTATTTCCTGCGCACTTTTTTCAAGTCTGACGAGTTCTGCCCTGTGCTCTATACGACGATCGCGCCTGAAAGTGATCATGCAGTTATTTCCCGCGGGGTCTGAAGTTTCAGCCGCTTCCCAACCGAACGCTTCGGCTTCGTCGATAGTTCTTGCGCGGTCTTTCACCGCTGTCGTTACCGTTTTGTATTCATACGCAACATAGTTTTTTTCTTTCATCTTTTTTCTCCTTTCCGATGTTTTCGTCGGGACTTCCCGTATTGACTTTTGCCTCCGACAAGCGTATTGTAGTATACGTAAACCGCTATTTCAAGCGTCTGAAAACGCAATGAGACACACCCTGCCGCCCTGTACCGCGGTTTGAGACAAAAGGAGGTTTTTGTATCGTGTCATACTCTCAGGGAGACTATTCCAAGCACTATATTACCGAAGCTCTTTTCAGGCTGATGGAAGATATTCCTTACAAAGACGTCACGGTCATCGATATAACTAAAAAGGCAGGCGTCGGCAGAGCGACTTTTTACAGATATTTCAACTGCAAAGAGGACGTGTTGTATTTCTTTTTCGAACGTGCAAAATCAGAATTCTCGTCCGCGCAGATATATTCGCCGCGTAGCGTAAACGACTATATGGACATCATCAGGCGCGTCGTGGATTTTATCAGGAAGTACAAGCGTCGCTTGCAGCTGCTCGTCGCCGCCCGCCTCGAATATATCTATACCGATTTCGTGAACGCGGGATTCGCCGCAATGACCGAAAACGGCGACTCACGTCTGACGCCGTATACCGCGGCAGGCTATGCGGGAGCGATAACCAACATTACGTTGCAGTGGGTGAAAAGCGATTGCAAAGATGACGAAGACGTGGTTTTCGACGCTTTTAAGAAAGTAACCTTCGGGGATCCTTCCTCTTTCTGACCCGATTTGTCTCCTGCACGGACGCACGCGGAGATATTTTCGCGGACGACTTCCCCGCACGTCGCGCACGCAAAATTATAGGCGGCGCGCCGCCCTCGTCAATGCTGGAAATTTCGTTAAAATTTTTTCTTTTTCCGCTTGACAACTGCGTTTTGCAATCGTATACTTTGTCTATACAGCAAAGGCGTTGTGGGTTTGCCCGCAGCGCCTCTGAATTTTTATAAGGATAATTTTTGCACAAAGGCGTGCCGTTCAAGGCGCGCCTTTGTCGTTATAAGGAGGCTTTTATGTACACTACTCTGTTATCTGCCGACTTGTCCGAGGTATACTCCTCTCTGACCGAGGGAGACTTCCTCTGGGTACTCGTCGGCATCTGCCTCGTTTTCTTCATGCAGGCGGGCTTCGCCATGGTCGAGACCGGCTTCACCCGCGCGAAAAACGCTGGCAACATCATTATGAAAAACCTGATGGACTTCTGCATAGGAACGGTCGCTTTTCTCATACTCGGCTACGGTCTTATGCACGGCTCAGACCTCGGCGGCGTGATAGGCAACGTGTCCGGTCTCTCCGTCGTCTACTCGCAGTTCGCTACGGGCGATATACTCAAGGTGATGTTCCACCTCGTATTCTGCGCGACCGCCGCGACCATCGTCTCGGGCGCTATGGCAGAGAGAACGAATTTTCTCGCTTACTGCATTTACAGCTTCATCATCTCCCTTATCGTTTACCCCGTCTCGGGACATTGGATCTGGGGAGGCGGCTGGCTCTCGCAACTCGGCTTCCATGACTTCGCGGGCTCCTGCGCCGTACACCTCGTCGGCGGCGTTGCGGCATTCGTCGGCGCAGCCATTCTCGGTCCGCGTATCGGCAAGTATAAACAGAATTTCGCCGTGCTCGACAAGAAGGGCAGACCCGTCCTCGAAAGCAAGGCTATCCCCGGACATTCTCTGACGCTCGGCGCGCTCGGCGTGTTCATTCTCTGGTTCGGCTGGTACGGCTTCAACGGCTCGTCCGCTTATGCCGTCAACGACTCGGTCGCAAGAGTGTTCATCACAACCACCGTCGCTCCGTCGGTCGCTTCGATCGTCGCCATGGCGATCACCTGGATCAAATACGGCAAACCCGACGTCTCGATGACGCTCAACGGCTCGCTCGCGGGTCTCGTCGCCGTGACCGCAGGATGCGACGTCGTATCTGTTCCCGGCGCGGCGGTGATCGGTATAGTCGCCGGCTTCATCATCGTATACGGCGTTGAATTCGTAGACAAAAAACTGCACGTGGACGACCCCGTCGGCGCGATCGGAGTACACTGCTTCTGCGGCGCGGCGGGCACGGTGCTCGTCGGCGTGCTCGATATGAACAAGGGCATCGTCAGCGGCTTTATTTACAACGACGCGCTGACCGCTTCGGAAGCGTTCAAATACTTCGGCGTCCAGCTCCTCGGCGTTGTCGTCGTCGTGCTCTGGGTGGGCATTACGATGAGCGTCGTGTTCACCGTGATGAAAAAGATCAGACTTCTCCGCGCAAGCGAAGCCGACGAGCTCGCGGGTCTCGACCTCTCCGAACACGGCCTCGAGAGTTCTTATGCGGACTTCATGCCCGTGCCTTCCGTCCTTCTCTCCAAAGACGGCGCGCCCGTGCCCGTCACGCCGTACCCCGAAAACGAGGTGCCCGAAGAAGTCGCCCTCCCCGTCCGCACCGTGAGCGAAGAAGGAAGCGGCAAACACGTCTTCACCAAAGTCACCGTCGTCACCCGCCCCGACAAGTTCGACAAGCTCAAAGTCGCCCTCGACGCGATCGGCATAACGGGAATGACCCTCACTCAGGTCAAAGGTTGCGGCATGCAGAAAGGCGCGGTCAACTATTACCGCGGCGCAAAAGTCGACGTCCAGTTGCTGCCCAAGATCAAGCTCGAAATGGTCGTCACGGCGATCCCCGTACGGACCGTGGTCGATACCGTCAAGAAAGCTCTGTACACGGGCAACTACGGCGACGGCAAGATATTTATCTACAAGGTCGACAACGTGATCAAAGTCAGAACGGGCGAGGAAGGCTACGACGCTCTGCAGGACTGATCTCTCTCAATACGCAAGACAACGGACCCGCGCAAACGACGCGGGTCTTTTTCTCTCCGCATTACCACTATGCGTCACGCCGCTTATGCCGCGCGTTTTTCATTTCTCCCGCCGTACATGCACGTCGCGGAAAATCCTCAAAACAGGCTCTCTCTGTCTGCTGTGACAGACTTTTCGGGCAGATTACAAGGACGATTTCACAAACCACATGCAACGAAATACCCTGATATCGACTGCAATATCAGACCAAAACAATACGAGCCGGTCCCGAGGCGCCCGCGTAGCGGGAGCAATTTTCGCTGTCGCGTATCGTTCCCCACTTGACAATGCGAAGCCATTTTTGTTTTGCGCCATGGGTTTGCTGAACGCTCACAAAAAATCATCGCCTGCGGTAGCCTGCAGTTTCAAGCCTTATTTATTACCCTGACTGAGTTGCTTGATGCGAAGCCTATATATGCACACGTCACACGGGCAAGGGATTTAACGCAGTAACTACGGAAATTTGACGCTTTAAACCTTGTTCGTATTATTCTGGTCTGGCATGCCCGCCAATGTACAATATCAGACTCACTAACCGACTGCAATAACATGTCCTCGGATACACCGCACGGCTTGCGGCAGAAGCGCCCGATAGCTTCCCTACGACAAAGCAAGTGATAAACCCGCACCACGCCGCATACCATAAAAAAGGAGGTGTCGTATGCAGAACGGAGAGCAGACGAAAAAAGCGGTCCCGACCGCGAGCGCGCAGGTGGAATTCGGCAAGGGTATAACGCTCGGCGGCATTACCGAAATAATCTCGTCGACAGACAAGACGTTCACCGCACGAGCGGGGGAGAGCGTGATTACGGTGCAGGGCGAAGACCTTAGACCCACACTCATCGACGTGGAAAAAAACACGGCGGTGCTGAGCGGAAAGACTTATGCCGTATCGCAGAGCAACAGTCTGACCCCGAAAGGTCTGATCGCAAAGCTGTTCAGATGACCGACGCGGGGGTACAACTTGCGATCCTGTCGTCTCTCTCCGCGATCGGTATCGGCGCGGGGTGCGCGCTTGCCGCGGTGAATTTTGCCGACAGCTGTCTCGGCGGGCGACCTTTACTGCGCTTTTTTGCCGAGTTTTGCGCTGTCGCAGGCGCGGGCGCTCTTGTCTGGCTTGTCGTCCTCGGCTTGGCAGACGGCAATTTCAGGCTGTTTTTCGCTCTGCCGACGACGTTTTTTTGCACAATTTCGTATATATGTATTGCAAAAGCGCTATCCCCCTTGACCGGAAAGGCGAGAGCTGCTCTGTCACGCACGGCAGACAGTCGTAAGGGCGGATTTATAGTCAGATTTATTCTAAAATAACATATTTTATCCGTTTTTTTAATATTTTATAGACTTTTGATTTCTAATACGTAAATTTATAAAATACTGTTTTTATCTACATGTATTCGGTTATTTGCAGTTTTCTGTTGCTTATATCCCCGATAAAAATACCCGTTTTTACCATAATTGCGGTTTTATTACGATTTTTTGCCGCCTGATTAAAATATTACGCGCGTAATACAGTTTTACTAAATTGCGCCGCCACGCCGCTCTCCGCCGCGAGTATTTTATGCGCGCGTATTATTAGAGTGTCTACCGCTTTGTTTATGCGACAAATGCGCATTTTTCGCTTCTCCCGCCTATTTAAGGCTTTTTATGCGATTTTCCTTTTCCCGTCGGCATTTTGAGCATTTTTCGCTTCGTTTGCGGCTTTAAGACTTTTTCTCTGATTTTCCTTTACTTGTCGGCATTTTTTGTTGTTTGCTCCCGATATCGCTTATTTTTCGCCGTTTCTTTTCTCGTTTTCTTTAAAACGGCAACTTTCTCCCGCTTTGTCCTCTTTTAAAGGATTCCGCGGCGCATTTCCCGCCTTTTCTCTGTCTTTTGTCTCTTGGCGGCAGTAATCTGCCCGAGTTGTCCCACCTTTGCAGTTTTCGCGTCTTTTTCGCAAAGTCTACCATTCCCGCGTGATTTAGGTGCCTTTTGCACTCCCTCCCCGCTTTTTCCGCATCATGACGGCATTTCTTTTCTTTGTGCGTTTTCCACTCCTCTCTTTTTCGTTTTCCGCTCCTCTCCCCGCACTTTTCCCCGCAAAAAAAGACGGAGACCCGCTCCGCCTTTGATTTTGCCCTTTTTTCGCTCCTTTGCCCCGTCCGAATGGGTTTTCTTTGCCGAGGTCTCATTCTGCGCTCTTTTCGCCTGTTTCGCGCCCGTGCGCCGTCTTTCTCCTTCATCTCCTGATGTAACCTTTGTTCTTCAGGCTCGCTTCGTAGCAAACGACGGTCGCCGCCACTCCCACGTTGAGCGAATCGCACTTGCCGAACATCGGGATCGAGAGAAGTTTCACGTCCTTGTCATACCAGCCGCGCGAAATGCCGTATCTTTCGCTGCCCATAACGAACGCCGTCCTTTTGCCGTAAGGATACTCGTAATAGCTCTTTTCCGCCCTGCTGTCCGTCAGGTAGATCTCGAAGGCGCGCGACTTCAGCGCATCGTAGCACTCGTCTGTCGAAGCAAACTCGACTATCGGAATGTTGAGCACGCTTCCCATACTTGCCTGTAACAGCTTGGGGTGAGTCAGCCTCGCCTTGCGGTTGCATATAAACACAGCGTCCACGCCCGCGCCGTCTGCCACGCGTATCATCGTGCCGACGTTGCCCGGTATCTCGACGCCGTCCAGCACAAGCACGACGCTCTTGTCGTCGAACGCGATATCGCCGACGTCCGCAAGAGAAAAATAGGCTATGCTCATAACGCCGTCGGGCTTTTCTCTCTCGCTGATCTTCTCAAAGGTCTTTGCGCTTACCGTAAAACGCTGATCACACCTCTTTGCGAGTTCTTCGGCGAGCTTCGCCGCTTCCTGCGTGCGCACCTTTTCGGGACAGATCACGATCGCGTGCAGAGGCGCGCCCGACTCAACGAGCATTTTGTTGAACCAAAGCCCCTCTGCGACGTACTGACGCGTCGGATTGGGCTTGCTGTTGGAGACAAGACCGCGAATATGTTTGATTATCGAGTGGCTGTCTCCGACCGCATAGAACTTGTATCTGCCGATCAGCTCCCTGATCGCGGTCTCTGCGCATTCCTGTTCTGTCATTTCAACCTCCGGGCAGTAAGGTATGCTCTCTGTAGCAAACGCTTTCGCCGCGGTCCGCCCGCGCGGATAAAAGCGCTTCTGAAAGCGCCGCTTCGCGCCGTGAAAACACACCTGAAAAGCCTACTGCGCACACCTTATTCCCGTTTAGCATAGCACAGCCGCAAAGGATATTCAAGCGATTGCAACGCGCCACGCCCGAAAACGACTGTTTCTCACAAAAATCCTCTCCGCGCGCCGACCCGTACCAAAAAAAACTGCGCCGACATAGCAAAAAAATTGCAGACTCCGACAAAGAGCAGATCTCAGATACCCACAAAGAACAAAGCGCAGATACTCACAAAGAGCAGAGCGCAGATACTTACAAAAACGCGTGATCAATCCGTGAGATCTTGCAAAAAAAAGCGTAAGCGGCAACGCAAGACCCGCCTTAAACGCAAAAAACTTCGTCTCAACAAAAAATGACAACAAATAATTATAAATGTTTCACAAAACGCGTGAAACATTGGCAAAAATATTTTTGGAAATCGATTTTTCAGCCGATATCTGTCTGACAAAAAACAATGTTTGGTTATGAAATTTCAGGCGACTTTTAGAATAATAAGTTCTATTCTATATTTATCAATTATATTTTAGAAAATATTAGGCTTATTTTAGACAAAAATTGTTCCGCGTGAAACTTTTATTTTTCCAACTCGTCAACCAACAAAGACAGCTGCGCCTTTACGGTGCAAAATCCGCCTCGAAAAAGGCGGCAGTCTCTACCGTTCCACTTGTTTTCGCCGTCACTCCGGAACAAACCTGTTCCGATTATATCCGGCGATCGCGTTGCGACCCGCCAACCGCAAACGTCGCAAGAGAAGCGCGGACATTGACGCAAATACATTTATCAGTTTTTGTCTCCGATTTTTTCTTGAATGATGCGTCTCTGCGCTTTTAAAAGTTGCCGACCCCTGTGCGACTTTACGCACTCTCTTTGCGGTCAACCGATCGCCCGTCGAACTCAAACAATCGGTTTTCCGTTTTCACACCTGTTTGAAAGATATGCCCTCGTCTTTCCGCACGCCGTCGGGCAGAGCAGTCTCCTGCGCCGCTTAAACAATCCGGTCAGGCTTGGCACGCTACAAACCGCCTTCCTTTTGAACTTCCTCTTTTTCTACGACAAAACCCGTTGCGCCGCACCCGATCCCGCCGCACTTGAACACCGACGCTTCTTACATCAGACAGCTCTCTTTATCTGCACACAATTTTATAGCCGCGCGTCGATCTTTTTCCCGAGAAGCGGGGAAGCGGCAGTCTTAGCTCTTTTCGTGCTTTTTGCCCGACTTGCGCCGACATGTTTGCGAAATCAGAGCGTACAGCGATTAAGCGCATGGAAGCAAAAACGCATTAAGTCGTAGGCACTGTTCTCGCCGACCGACGTATATACATCATACGACAACGCAAAAAAAACAGTCTTGCTTCACCACGTCAGTTTGCCTTGCCCCGACGCGTCGCGCACTTGCCGCCCGACATCTGTGCGAACTGCATAATATCGTTAAGTCATAGCCACTGTTCTCGCCGACCGACGTATATACATCATACGACAACGCAAAAAAACAGTCTTGCTTCACCACGTCAGTTTGCCTTGCCCCGACACGTCGCACACTTGCCGCCCGACATCTGCGCGAACGACATAATATCGGCGTTTTAGTTAAAGCACACGTCAGCGCAAAAACATCTGCTTGCATTTACATAATATTATTATATATGGTTATATTTATCAAGGTAAAATAATTGTTTGTTATACAAATCTACCGATCCCGTCCATTTTTTCGCTTTCGTAGCGAAGCAAAACTCGCTGTATCTTATACCAGACCAGAATAATACGAACAAGGTTTAAAGCGGCAAATTTCCGTAGCTACTGTGTTAAATGCCTTGCCCGTGTGACGGGTGCATATATAGGCTTCGCATCATGCAACTCAGTCAGGATAATAAATACGGCTTGAA
>CASDWJ010000028.1 GCA_949284695.1 uncultured Christensenella sp.
CTCCCGGTATCCTAAATTGTTGTTTAACATATCCAGTATAACAGATATCTTGAACTCTACGCTATACTTCTTTTGCTTTTGCCCTTTTTTTGCCATAAAATATGCACCTCCAAAAGTGTCTAACTTTTGGGGTGCACATCACGCGCCTGAGCTCAAAAAAAGTTTGCAAAGCGGAGAAATTATAGTATAATAAGATAAATCGGTCCCGCGTATGCGCGCACCGCAAGACAAGGAGAGTTTTTCGGCAAAGCCGTAAGGTTATGGACACAAAACGCTTTGTAAAAAACGTCAAAGACAGGGTTTTTACTCCGATAAGGCTCGTGATGCTGAGCTTTTTCGTGATAATAATAGCGGGCACTTTGCTGCTGTTGTTGCCTTTCGCGACCAGACAGGAGGGGTCTCTTTCCTTTATCAACGCGCTTTTCACCGCGACCAGCGCCACGTGCGTGACGGGTCTGTCCGTCGCGAGTCTGCACGACGATTTCACCGTGTTCGGGCAGGTAGTGGTGCTTCTTCTCGTTCAGCTCGGCGGCCTCGGCTTCATGACGCTGACTTCCACGGTCTACATTCTGATAAGGCACAAGATCTCGCTCAGGAAGCGTCTCAGCATGAGAGAGGATCTGTCTCAGCCGGGCATGGCAGATCTCAAAAAACTCACTCTCGACGTGATAAAACTCACTCTCGCCGCAGAATTAACGGGCGCGGTACTGCTCGCGATAGGTTTCTCGCGATATTATACGTTCGGAGAATCGCTCTGGTACGGGCTTTTCCACAGCGTGACGGCGTTCTGCAACGCGGGGTTCGACATCGTCAGCGGTTCGACTTCGGTGCAGAAGTTCTATTCCGATCCCTATATCCTGACGGTGCTCGCTCTGCTGATAATCGTCGGCGGCATAGGCTTTGTGGTCGTCAGCGATATATTCAGGGCGGGAAGCTGGCGCAGACTCAGACTGCATACCAAGATAGTGCTCCCCACGACTCTCGCGCTCATAGTGGTGGGCTCCACCTGCATTTTCTGCGCGGAGTATGACAATCCCGACACTCTCGGCAAGATGAATCTCGGCGACAAGATAGTCAACGCGTTCTTCCAGTCGGTCACGGCGAGAACGGCGGGTTTCGCGTCGATAGACCAGGGCGCGATGACTGATTTTTCCAAGACGATAACCGTGGTGTGGATGTTCGTCGGCGCGTGCCCGGGAGGTACGGGCGGCGGTATCAAGACGACCACGCTTTTCGTCCTGCTCGTCACCGTCTACGCTACGATAAGACAAAAGAGGGAGATCATCATCGATATGCACAGCATAGGCAGAGAGACGCTCGCCAAGGCGGCGACGATCTTCACCCTCGCCATCTCCGTAGCCGTGATAAGCCTTCTCGGTCTCGAGATATGCATGAACGGCAGTATCCCGATGTCAAAACTCTTGTTCGAACAGGTCAGCGCATACGCAACGGTCGGACTTTCAGAGGGGATAACGACTTCTCTCAACACGGGCGCGAAGCTGATACTGTCGCTCAATATGTATATGGGAAGGATAGGCTCTTTCGGTTTCTTCATGGCGTTTGCGTCCAGCATGAAAGCGCAGGCGCACGTCAAATACCCCGAAGCGGGGATAATCTTGTAATTTGCAATCAGGAGGAAGTATGGATAACAAATTGCCCAAATCCAATATGAAACAGGTCGCGGTGCTCGGTCTCGGCAGATTCGGCACAGAGGTCACCAAAGCGCTTTACAGTTACGGTTGCGAAGTGCTCGCGGTCGACGAGAGCGAGGAAAAGACCTATGAAGTCGCAGACTTCGCGACGCATACCGTGGCGACCAACGTCGCCGAGGAGAGCAACCTCAAGTCTATCGGCATAACGGACTTCGACGCGGTCATAATCGCGATAGGAGACAACATTCAGGCGTCCATCATCACCGCGCTGACCTGCAAGGAGATGGGCGTGAACTATATAGTCGCCAAGGCGCAGAACGAAAAGCACGCAAAAGTGCTCAAGAAGATAGGCGTCGATTACGTCGTGATACCGGAGGCGGACACCGCGCTCAAGACGGCGAGACTGCTGACCCATCCCAAGATCAACGACCTGATCGAGATCGCGGCGGGATACAGCTTGGCGCAGATAGACGTGCCCAAGGAGTGGACAGGCAAACCGCTGACAGAACTCGACATCCGCAACAAGTACGCGGTCAACGTGCTCGTCGTGATAGGCAAGAACGGTGAGGTCAACGCCAACCCTTACGGCGCGACCGTGCTCGGAGAGGGCTGCAAGCTGATAGTCGGCGGCAATATGGACGATATCGGCGCGCTCGGGTCGAGATTGTCCTGACGTAACATACGAAAAAGACGGCAAAGCCGCGCGAAGGAGCAGTGCGCTCCTTCTTTTTTTTTGCACAACGGCGAGGGATAAGGCAAAAAGCGCGTGAATACGTGGCAACCGCGCGTTTTGCGTAAGAATTTTGCTCGGACGGCGGGGAGAGCGAGCCAAAGAAATGCGGCGCGCGAAGCATACAGACGGACGCTTTTAAAAATTCGGTCTTGACATATAACCACTATATGTTATAATAAGATTAAGAGGGAGAAAGCTCCCGCAAAACGCGGCGCGAATTTTGCCGCAAAAGAAAAGGAGGGTATTATGAAAAAAAGAATTATTATGCTCGTCGCGATCGTGCTGGTAGTCGCTACGGCGCTGACGGCGTTTACGGCGTGCAAGACCGATTACGTCAACGTCGGCGCGCTCGCTCTGAATGAGGACGCAGAACCCGTTACGGAGCGCACCGCGACCGCGATCGATATCGGGCAAGGATATTCGGTCCTGTGGAATACGAGCAATCTGATAGCGTTTTCCAAGACGGAAAGCGTCGGAGGCGTTTCCGAGACGTCGTACGTCGTTGTCAACGGCAGTACGGGAGCCAATATCCTTTCGGGTAACGAATTGCCGGTTTGCATACAGACGACCGACTATTATTACGAAATGGAAGGTCTGTTCTATATCCTTGACGAAGAAACCGAAACACTTGCGTTCTATTCGCTCGACGGGCAGGTCGCATACGGTATCGACTCGGAAGGACTGATCGATTACAACGGCAGAGTTTACGCCAACAAGATCTCGGGCGGCAAACTCGATCTCGGCAACGGTCAGCAGATCGTAGAAGACGAAAAAGGTCTGTGCACTCTGCAGCAAAAGGAAGTCTCCATCAGTTTGCCCGTCGACAAGGACGATACCGCAGAGACAGAAAGCTTCAGGCTGTACGCGTATAGCCAGTACGAGTTTGCGGCTTATGAAAAAAATAACATGAGCAAGGTCAGGGATTTCAATATCGCCGATATCACGGGAGACGAATATTCGAGCGCGAGAAGCTATACGGTAATTCTCTTGCCCGACGACAAGATGCTCGTGCAGGTCAGGACCTCTCTGCCCGCGAATACGACCAAGGATTACGACTATTATTCCGGCGACACTTACTACAAGATCAGGACGTTTGTCTACGATATAACGAAGGGCAAGACTTCGGAGAAAAAGGATTGCGATTATGTGTTCTCCTCAGGCTCGTATCACAAAGAAGCGGGCGTGACGATATGTCTCGTGCGCAGGATAGGCGACGACAAACTGCTCAACGCGTCGATACTGCAGGGCTTTGACGGCAAACTCAATATCGCTCTCGACGTGCAGAACATTCTGCCTCTTGCCAATGCGTACAGCGTCAGAGGCGATTACATAATCTTCAGGAACGACAGCAGGACGGTCTATTACAAAGGCGACGCCAAGATGTTCGAAGTCGAGACTTCCAATATGAACGCGGTCGACACGTACCTCGGCTATTCCGACATATTCGTGTCCAAAGACGGCTCGACGCTGTTCAACGCGGACGGCAGTTATCTGACTTCGCTCGCAGATCTCAACGCGACGAGCTACGTAAGCCTCGATCATGCGAAGAAATACGTCTACTACTACAAGACGGTAAACGACTCTCTCGGTTCAAGCAAGATAAATCTTTACAGGCTTGACAGAGCGACGGGCGTTTCCTCGCTGGTTGCGGAACAGGGTAAGTTCAGCATGTCGAGAAGCTCTTACGGCATCTATATCGTAAGCGACGGCACGCAGGCGCAAACGTATTCGGTCGTCGATATCGATACGGGCAAGACCCTTGTAACGGGACTCGCGAGCATGACTGCGAGCGTCGTATGCGAGACGGACGACAGCACGGTGTTCGGATTTACTTTCAAGAACACGGCGACCGACGTCAACGAGACGAGATATTACATAGTCAAGTAAATTCAGTCTTAAACAAAAAAAGGGACCCGTGAGGGTCTCTTTTTTTTCGGCAGATCGTTACGCCTGCTTTTCCGATACGCGGTTCGCGTCCTTCCGCGCGCTGATCCCGCGCAAAATCGGATACGGGAGCGCGCCTTTACGGCTCGCGGAACAGGATAAAGTCGGGCGGCATCGCCGTGAAAGTAAAAAAGCATACGACTATCGCAACGATGCCGATCACCGCCGGTTCGTTGAGAAAAGGGTGGGTTTTTGCGTTGAAAGCGAAGAACGCAAGCGCGTAGCCCGCGAGAACGGATACGAAAAACACCGCTATGTCGACGGGCAGATACGACCGCCCCGCGATCGCCGTATAGCTGTAAAAGAGCAACGGGATGAGCGCCGCGCCTATAAACAGCGCGACGAAAGACGCAAGCGCGTAATTTTTCGATCTTACGATCAGAGCCGCCGCGCCCAGATACAACATCGTGGGAAAAAGCACGAGCTTCATGTGCTCCCAGGTGCTCTCGTTGACGGGAAAGAAGATGCCCGCCAGCCTGTTTTCGCCCGACCATTCGTAAAAGAAGTGCCCGACGGTGCCGAGTATCAGCGTGAAAAGCGCGCCGACGGCAAAGAATACCGCAGATTGTTTTTTTGTCATATTATCAGTATATCCGACGCGATACGGATATATTCCGCATTTTAAAAAGTAGCTTTAATATACACGGGTACGGAAAAATTCTGCCATTTAGTACGGCGGGGAGAGGCAATATGCTTCCCGGGTGACCACCCGTATGCGCACAGTTATCCTTTCAGTGAAGGCGCAAGGCGAGAAGGCATACGGGCGGCAACAAAAATAAACCGGACGAAAAACGGGTTTTAAAAGCGGGAAAAAACGCAAATCTTCGGTTTTGGAAAGCGGTTTCGCTGAAAAACGCGCGTGCGCAGTCGCGTAATCGCGTTTGACATACGCGCATTTATATAGTATTATATCTATGTATGACGAGCGGAACGCGCTCGTGAAAGAGGTAAAATGGAGAAGATAGAAAAAATAGCCGAGGCATTCCGTTTTCAGGGAACGCTGAAAGACGCCGTGCCTTACGGCAACGGTCACATCAATGATACTTACGCGCTGACCTACGAAAACGGCGACGGGAAGAAACGCTACATACTTCAGAAGATGAACAAGAGCGTCTTTCCCGATATAAAGACGCTGATGCACAACGTGGCTCTCGTCACCGACTTCCTCGCAGAAAAGATAACCGCGAGAGGCGGCGACAGCGAGAGGGAGACTCTCACTCTTATACGTACGAAAAAGGGCGACAACTATCTCGTCGACGACGACGGAGAGAACTGGCGCGCCTTTCTTTTTATCGAAAACACGCTTTCTTATCAGTCCGCGGCGGGCGAAGAAGTGCTCGAGGACGCGGGCAGGGCTTTCGGCACGTTCATCTCGGGACTTGCAGATTTCGACGCGTCCCTGCTCGGAGAGGTGATAAAGAATTTCCACGATACCCGCGACAGATATGCAAAATTCGAGGCGGCGCTCGCGGCTGACAGGGTCGGCAGAGCGGCAACGGCGGGCGATGAGATCGCTTTTGTCGAGAGCAGAAAGGATTATTGCCCGAGAATAGTGTCCATGCTCGAGAGCGGACGCATTCCGCTCAGGGTCACACACAACGACACCAAGCTCAACAACGTGCTCGTCGACGCAGACAGCAAAAAGGCGGTCTGCGTGATAGATCTCGATACGATCATGCCGGGGTCGCTTCTTTACGATTTCGGCGACGCGGTGCGCTTCGGCTGTTCGACCGCAGAGGAGGACGAAAAGGATCTTGAAAAAGTTGATTTCGACATCAGGCTTTACGAGGCGTTCGCCAAGGGATTCATCGCGGGGACGGGCGGCAGTCTTACCGATACCGAAGTCGACAATCTGGCGTTCGGAGCGATACTGATGACGTACGAGTGCGGAATGAGGTTTCTGACCGATTATCTGGACGGCGACAACTATTTCAAGACCGCCTATCCCGGGCACAACCTCGTCAGATGCCGCACCCAGTTCCGACTGGTGGAGAAAATGGAAGCGCGCCTCGGCGAAATGAATGCTATCGCGCGCAAATACGCAAAATAAAGTAGTCAACCGCAAAACGCGGAAAAAGGAGATAAATTTATGAAGGTTCTGGTAACGGGCGGCGCCGGCTATATCGGCAGCCATACGGTAGTCGATCTTCTCGACAACGGCTTTGAAGTCGTAGTTGTCGACAACCTCTGCAACAGCAAACCCGCAGTAGTGGAGAGAGTCAAGAAAATCACGGGTAAAGATTTCACATTCTATCAGAGCGACGTATGCGACGAGCAGGCGCTCGACGCAATTTTCGAAAAGGAGAAGCCGGAAGCGGTCATTCATTTTGCGGGGCTTAAAGCGGTGGGAGAGTCCTGCCACAAGCCTCTCGAGTACTATCGCAACAACCTCATCAGTACACTCAATCTGCTCAAGGTGATGAGAAAGTACGATTGCAAGAACTTCGTGTTCTCGTCGTCCGCGACCGTATACGGTCAGCCAAAGAGCGTGCCCATCAAAGAGGATTTCCCGCTCTCCACGACCAATCCCTACGGCTCGACCAAGCTGATGATAGAGGATATGCTAAGAGACGTCTACAAGGCTGACGCGAGCTGGAATATAGCGATACTCAGATATTTCAACCCGATCGGCGCGCACAAGAGCGGGCTTATCGGCGAAGATCCCGCGGGCATACCCAACAACCTTATGCCGTATATCACTCAGGTCGCGATCGGCAAGCTCGAGAAGCTCAGCGTGTTCGGCAACGACTATCCGACCGCAGACGGCACGGGCGTCAGAGACTATATCCACGTGCTCGACCTTGCGAGAGGACATCTGCTTGCGCTCAGAAAGCTCGCGACGGGCAGCGGACTCGTCACCTACAATCTCGGTACGGGCAAGGGTTACAGCGTTCTGCAGATGGTCAAGGCGTTTGAAAAGGCAAGCGGCAAGGCGGTGCCTTACGTGATCGCTCCGAGAAGATCGGGCGATATCGCCGAGTGTTACGCGGACGCGAGTCTCGCAAAGAAGGAGATCGGCTTCGAGTGCCGTTATGACCTCAAGGATATGTGCGAGGACAGCTGGAGATGGCAGGTCAACAATCCCAAGGGTTACGACGAAGAATAACGAAAGAAAAAGACAGGGAGAAGTATTTTGTCGGGGTTAAATGTTTCGGCAACCGAGCGCAGGAGCGTTCTGCCGGAAAAATGGCTTGAAGCGGTAGACAGAGTCGTCTATTCCGATTGGTACCTGCTCGCGATAGCGGCGCTGGTGGTGCTGTTCTGGGCACTCGAGGCTATGGTCGCAGGGTTCGTGACGTTGCTTCTGATCATCAGTTTTCTGTTGGTGGTCAAGCGCGACATGACGCCGTGCCTGCCTGTGCTGATGAGTGTGTATTGCGTTATATCGAAAGGGGAATTTCCGTCATATTTCGCATACATGTTCATCATTCTCGTGCCCGTGGTCGGAAGTCTCGTCTTTCACTTCGTATATTACAGACCCGGGAAGTTGAGCGCAGGCTCTTTCGGGCTTGCATATCTTTTCGTCGCCGCGAGCATGTTCATGGGCGGCATAACGAGCAATCAGCTCAACGACGAGATGAAAGGTCTCGCGTTTGCGGCGTTCCTCGGTCTTTTGCCGTTCGCGGTATACGAACTTACCGTCAACTGTTGCAACGGTCTGAAAAAGACGGATTTCGTCAATTACGTGTGCCGAGCATTCGCCTTTTTGGGCATACTGATCGCGGCGCAGCTGCTGATTTATTATATCCGCGTATGGACGGGCGTGATACCCGAGGGCAGAGAGGTGCATCTCGGCTGGGGCATAAGCAACGGCGCGGCAACCGTGCTTCTGACGACGATGCCGGTCACGATGTATGTCGCCGTGACGGACAAGAAGATATGGCGCTCGCTGGTGTTTGCGTTCCTTGCGCTCGCGCAGATGGTCGCGGTGATAGCTACCGTCTCGAGAGGCGCGATACTCGTCGGTATAGCGGAATTCGTACTTATGATCATCGCGTCTGTCGTGTTCAACAAGCATCGCAAGGCGTATATCGCCGCTTATGCGCTGATAGCCGTCGTTGCAATCGTATGTTGCGTTGTGTTCAAGGAAAGACTCGTCGCGTTCGTGGAGAGGGCGTTCAACAACGGTCTCGCCGGCTCGGGCAGAGAGGAACTGTACAAAGAGGCGATCGACGTCTTCAGTCAGAACAAACTGTTCGGCGTCGGATTCGGGTATATCGGGGTCAACAGTTATCTCAATACGCATCCGATGTATTATTTCCACTCGACGTTCTTCCAGACGATCGCGAGTCTCGGTCTGTTCGGGCTCGTCGCAAGCGTCTATATGTATTACAAGAGGATAAAGTTCGCGTTTGCCAAGGGCAGGGCGTTCAACGTCTTTCTGATAGTGTCGTGCTTCGGCTTCGAGGGCTATGCGATGATCAACACTTTCACCTTCCTTGCGGTGCCGGGGCTAATGCTGATAGCGATACTCTCCGCGGTCAACGAGAGGAGCAACGCGGTGACGGACGAAGAATACGCTCTGAGCGGCGCGCCTCAGCTGTTCCCGGACGATAAAGGCGCGGTCATACGCGACGGCGTCGTATTCGGAGCAGGCAAGGAGACGGGAGAGACGGACAACATAAAAGAAAAAGCGTCTGAAGATGCAGAAAACATAGACCCCGGCCGCGGCACGGCAAGCGGTAAGGGCAGGGAGTAAAAAACGTCCGCGCCCGTAAGACGAAGGGGAAGAAAACGGAGCAGAAACAGCAAGATTCGGAGACGCGGAAAAGGCAGCAGGATATGAAAAAATTCAACAAAGACAATTACAATATAAAGACGTTGCGCGAGTGGACCATGTTCATTACGGACATGGTATTCATAGGCATATGCTTTATACTGTCCGTCATTCTCGGGCAGGCTTACGTTCTCGACGAAGGCGTCAGCAGGACGATAATAGAACAGGCGTTCATCGCGCTACCCGTAGCGATCGCGCTGTTCTTCGTCTGTTTCGTCGCGTTCAGGGTCAACAAGGTCGTATGGAGATACGCGCGCGGCAGGGATTACCTCAGGCTTGTGTTCGCATGCGCGCTTGCGACCGTGATCTTCGCGCTTATAGACCAGCTTCTCGGAGGCTGGGTCTCGGGCGAGGTCGTAAATCCCGGCGAAGAAGGCAGCAAACAGATGCTCAAGGCGTACCCGGTGTATACCAATATCGGGTTCACGACGATGGGAGTCACCGTCGTTTACCGTCTGTTCTACGAGATGATATACGCCAAGATCAAGGACAAGGCGCTCCCCAAACAGCGCAAACGCACGATGATAGTCGGCGCGGGCTACACCGCCAGCGCGATACTCGAGGAGCTTTCGAGGTCGGGCAGTATCTATAAGCCCGTTTGCCTTGTGGACGACGACCCGGACAAGCAGGGGAGAATACTCCACGACGTAGAAGTCGTCGGCACGACCAAGGAAATACCGCGGCTTGCGAGGAAGTACGACGTCGCGTGCATAATCTTCGCGATACCGTCGATCAATCCTCAGGCGAGACAGACGATACTCGCCACCTGTATGAGCACGGGCTGTCAGCTCAAAGTGCTCCCGTACCTCAGCGAGATGATCGCCAACGTCGACCTCGTCGGGCAGGCTAAAGAGGTGAATATCGGCGACCTTCTCGGCAGAGAACAGATATCTTTCAACGACGCGGGCGTCAAGGGCTATATCGAGGACAAGGTCTGCATGATCACGGGTGGCGGCGGCTCGATAGGAAGCGAGCTGGTCAGACAGATCGTCAAATACAATCCGCGCAGGATAATCGTGCTCGACATCTACGAGAACTGCGCGTATGCGATACAGCAGGAGATACTGCGCAACTACGGCTCGGATTACGACCTCAACGTCGAGATAGCGTCGGTCACCGACTACGACAAGATGAAAGACCTGTTCGAGCAGTATCATCCGCAGATAATCTTCCACGCGGCGGCGCACAAACACGTTCCGCTTATGGAGACCAACCCCGAAGAAGCGGTCAAGAACAATATTTTCGGCACGCTCAACGTCGTCAGACTCAGTTACGAGTACGGCGTCAGAAAGTTCATAATGATATCCACAGACAAGGCGGTCAACCCGACCAACGTCATGGGCGCGACCAAGCGTTGTTGCGAGGAGATAATAGAACTTTTCAGCCAGAGATACGGCAATTCCCGTACAGAGTTCGCGGCGGTCAGATTCGGCAACGTGCTCGGCAGCAACGGCTCGGTCATTCCGCTTTTTAAAGAGCAGATCAAAAACGGCGGACCCGTCACCGTCACCCACCCCGAGATAATCAGATATTTCATGACGATACCTGAGGCGGTCTCGCTCGTGCTTCAGGCGGGCGCATACGCCCACGGCGGCGAGATATTCATTCTCGATATGGGTGAACCCGTCAAGATAGTCACGCTTGCAGAGAATATGATAAAGATGATGGGTTATACGCCGTACGAGGACATACAGATCAAATTCACGGGTCTGAGACCGGGCGAGAAGCTCTACGAAGAACTCCTTATGAAAGAGGAGGGACTCAAAAAGACGGACAACAACAAGATATTCATCGGCAAGCAGATGACGATAGACGTGGACAAGTTTATCGCGGACATAGACGAGATGAGGGAGATCTGCCAGACCAACGATAAAGAAAAGGTCATAGAAAAGCTCAAAGTGCTCGTGCCCACCTTCCACCACGATACCGCTTACCTCGAGCTGATGAGACAGAAAGAACTGCAGTATCAGCGCGAGTATTCGAGCGAGCACGCGGGAGAGGAGGAGATCACGGGAGTCGCGGCTCCGTCCGTTCCCGACGACGAAAAGAAGGAAGCAGAGGAGATTTTCCCGTCCGCAAGCGACGAGGCGGTCGCGCAGGAAGTAAAGAAAATGGCGGCGGATGAAAAAGAAGTCTCAGACGTGCAACCGCAGGCGCAAGAAGGCAAAGCGGTGAAAAAACCCGCCGCGAAGAAAACTTCTGCCAAAAAGCCCGCAGAGAAAAAGACGGAAAAGGGATCAAAGAAAGCCAAAACTACAAAATAAACCGTGAAAGATGAAGAGACCGACGGTGAGTCGGTCTTTTTTTGTCCGGGTTCTTTCGATCACCGCATGCGGTGAGGGCATTCGAGTATAATGCGACAATATCGTACTGCGCGCCAAAACGGTCTCGCGCACGGGATACGGAAAGATGACCCGCAGAGCAGACTGCGGGCGCGAATAAAATAATAAACCTCGACGTTATCAACATAAGTTTTACGCAGATTTTATAATTAAACGTTGACTTTAAAAACCGTTTGATATATAATCTGTTTAAAGACAATATATAATGGAGAGGACTATGGACGAAGCTAAAACATTCAGTACCGAAGAATTGTGCGCGTTGCGCGCGGGCATATCCGTCATCTGCGGGGCAAAGCGCGATATTGAGCGCCGTCGGGTGCAGAAAGAGGCGTTTGAACTGTACGATTCGGAGGGAGACTTGGTAGATCAGGAAGAAACAGATCCCGACGTATACAGATATTACAGACACATATGCGAAGTCGATTCGAAGATCAAATATTATAACAATCTGCCTAAAACAATAGTAGCTTTGCCGGGAGACATGGGCAATTATCCCTATAAACGCCAAAATTATAATTACAGGACGTCGAGCGACCCGAGAAATAACACTCTCGAGATTATGAAAAAAATACTTGCAATAATGCTCAGTTGTATAGCTCTTCTCTTTCTTGCGGTATTCGTCTACGCGATAGTAAGTCCGCAAGTAACAGACACTTTCGGAGTGACCATGATGGGAATAGGCGGCTTCGTGGTATGCGCCGCCATGTTGACTCCCCTCGTGGCTAACAGAAGAAGGTCGAGCAAGGCGAAGCAAACAAGCGAATATGACAGAAGAGTTCAATTTACAGAATACAACATTGTATACGCGCCCGAAGTAATGAAAAAGAAGGCTGAATTCGTTGCGTTACAGCAGAAGATCGACGAAGAACGCGAATTTGTTGAAAAATATCTTGAAGAAAAGGCGAAAGTGGATGGGGAAAAGTCGCGCCTTGCCTACCTCGCGCTCGTCAGGATATTTGCCGCAAAGGGACTTGACGAAAGCCTCTGGGCAGATATAGACTCAATGATCGTCAATGCAGTAAGAGGCGAAGCGGCAGGACAGGGCGGGGAAGGTTCCTTTGCCGACGTTCATATGATGATGGACACGGCGATGACCCTGAGTTTCCGCGACGCGATGAGGGCGGTCTACGACGAATATATTAAGATATGCGAGAGCGAGTGCGGCAAGGAGGACGAAAGCGTTTGTTTTACGTTTGACAAAATGTTTGAAGCGCTCGGCGCAGAGAAAGACCGCTCGTCCAAAGAACTCGTTGCAATTCTCGCAGACGTCAAAAAAGCCGACTTTGCATTCTGACCGCAAAAATAACTTTCATGCTCGTGTTGGTAAAGTCGATTTATCCGACCGATCGTATAATCGCATACGATGAGAGGAAAAGGCAGAGGAGAAGCAAAAACCCGATTGTTTTTAAGCATTGGCAATGTTTTTCAGCCGGATTTAAAATAATTTAAAAAATTATCGGAAAGCTATTGACAATTCCTATCGGTTATATTACAATATAGTCGGAAGTAATATGATCGGAGGGTAACCTATGGAAACGAGGGAAGAAATTTTAGGCAAACTTTATGCGCTGAGAGCGGGGTTGTCCTATATCGCAACGCAATCCGACGAATTACAGGACGAATGTGAGTGTTATAGGGCATACGATAAGATGGTCAACGGAAAGACTTTCGACGAGTTGCCATATTTAGAGTCTATGTATTCGGGTCGGTATTTCGTTGAAGACGGTGTCATGGAAGACGTGTTTCAAAAGTCAAATAAACGCAGAGAGGAAATATACAAGAACACCTCGCAACTTGCCAAAGTACGTACACAGCTGAAAGTTGTCAGGCAAGAGGTTGAGAAGTACAAACAATGGGTTGACAATAATAAGCGTTCAATAATAAGAGATGCTAAGCACCTGAAAATCGCTTACACACTTTTGATCGTTGCCGTAGCGAGTATACTGTGCGGCATGATTCCGATTTTGTTTTCAGGTATGATTCAGAACGGAACTTTCAGAGCGGTCGCAATGTACTGTTTTTTGCCATTGGGGCTGATAATGCTACTCTTTGCTTTGAAAAAAGTGTTTTCGCTTCGTAAGGATATAGAGATAGCACGAAAACACCTTGCCGACATTGAGCAGAAACTCAATTATAAACAGAGAGACGAAGATGCGCTTATCGCTCAAGAGATTGAGTTGATGAATACTGCTGACAGATTAAGAAATGAGCAGGAAACGCTGCGCATAGCTTATGAGAACAAAAAAGGCGAGATAATCGGCACAACATATCCTGTTTACGTTACGCTTAAACAGGATTATGCGTCGATAGTCTCCGAGAGCGACTGGGAAAATCTCGATCTGATCATCTATTATTTTGAAACGGGCAGAGCGACCACGGTCAAAGAGGCATTGTTCCTCGTTGACAGACAAAAGCAGACGGAAGCTATTGTAAAAGCGATTGAAAATGCAGGAAATCAGATCGCGCAAACAATCGCGACGGCAACAGTCGCGCTTATGCAGACCATTAAGGTCGCTTGTACGGAGATCTGCAACAATATCAAAGTCGTAAGCGGGCATCTGGCGACGATCAGTGCGGGGATAAGTTCTATCGCGGGCGGGGTGTCCTCGTTGGTCGACGCTACCGAACTGCAGAACGCGCTTCTCAGTCAGGCGAACAGATCGAGCGCGGATATCGCCGCAGACGTTGCTTATATGAGGCTTGAGTTCGAGCAAAAGCGAAGAAGAGAGGGAAGATAACGGCTTAAAAGCCGTCTCGGATGAGGCGGCTTTTTTGCACAAAAAAACCGCCGCTCCGTAAAGGAACGGCGGCAGTCTTTTTGTGTTGAGTTACAGCGTAACGGTGACCTTCTTGAGGTTTCTCGGGCTGTCCACGTTGAGACCCTTGGCAAGTCCGATATTGAGCGCGAGCAGGGATACCGCGGTGCCGTAAAGTACGGGTCCGCACAGGTCGCATACGGCGGGCATTTCCACTTTCTGCTTCGCGCAGGAGAGCACTTCGGGGATATCGCTGAATGCGGTCAGGTTTGCGCCCGCGTCCTTGACGCGCTTTGCCATTTCTGTGAACTCAGCGTCGAATCTGCCCTTGGGTGCAAGCATTATCACGTTGGCTCCTTCCGCGAGAAGGGAGAGCGGACCGTGCATGAAGTTGGCAGAGGAGTAGGAGCGGTTGAACAGATAGCAGCACTCGGTCAGTTTGAGCGAAAGTTCGTCGCCCGTACCCTGCATGGTGCCGCGGGACAGTATGATGAAGTTGTTGAGCGTATGGAGCGCGCCCGCCACTTCCTTTATCTTGTCATTGAGGGCGATCATTTCGCCGAGGCGCGCGACCGTCTCGTTGTACTTGGTGTCGCATTCTTTGCCGACGACGGTCGTCAGCATATACAGCGCGATGAGTTCTGCGATATAAGTCTTGGTCGCCGCGACAGACTTTTCTTCTTCTACGTCGAGGAACAGATGATAGTCGCATTCTTTGGCGGTATCGCTCTCTTTGTTGTTGGTCACGCCGATAGTCATTGCGCCCAGCTTTTTAGCCTTGCGCATGACCGTTACGGTGTCTTTGGACATACCGCTCTGGCTGACGATGACCATGCAGGTCTTGTTCATATCCACGTCCGCGTCGTAAACGGTCGTAAGCGACGGGTGATATTTGCCCACCTTCATGCCGCTGTAGAGCGGGCAGACAAAGGAGAACACGGTCGCCGCGTTGTCGGACGTACCTCTCGCCATAGTCACGATGTTGGTGATACCCTTTTCCGCAAAAGCCTTTTTGATCGCGGGGAGTACGGGAGCGCAAGCCGCTACCGTTCTCTTGAGCATTTCCGGTTCACTGAATATCTCTTGTTGCATCAAACTTATCATGATTGCACCTCACATAATTTTGTTCTCTTATATTATATCCGCAAAAACGCGATTTAGCAATGTTTTGACCCAAATAATAAGGATCGCGGTGTAAAAAACGGCATTTGTCCGCGGTAAGGGCGTAGAAACGTGACAAAAAGGCGCTTTAAAAAACCTTGCATATCGGGCGCGCAGCATAGGAAAGCGCAGTAAGACGGGGAGTCGCAAGGCAAATATATTTTTCCTGCCCGTGTAGATAAAATGCGTTTATGTCTGACAAAAAAAGCCGCTTGAAAGCGGCTTTTGAATTGGCTTTGGTACGTTGTGTCGGCAGGCGGCTGAGTTCCTGCACCCTTAAAATCTTTTTGTCCCGTCGCTTCCTTATGCCGCGTTGCGCGGCAAAAGAAGAAATTCAATATTGCGTGAGTCTGCCTTGCTCTTTGAGACCCTCGAAACCGTGTCGGCGCAGGTATTCGTAGATTATTATCGCGACGCTGTTGGCGAGGTTGAGCGAACGCGCCTCTGCGCGCATGGGTATGCGTATGCACTTTGAGTAATTTTCGTGCAGCAGTTCTTCGGGAAGCCCTTTGCTTTCTCTGCCGAAGAACACGAAGCAGTCTTTGTCATAGGTGACGTTGGTGTAGTTTTCTGCAGACTTTGTGGACGCGAAAAGCATCTGCACGTCGGTGACTTCAGAAGTCGCGCGCAAAGCAAGGCCGTCCGTCTCTCCCGTCCTCGCGCTGTCGCCGAAGTTGGCTTTGAGGAAGGCGTTCATATCGGGGTAGCGTTTGACGTCGGCAATCTCCCAGTAGTCGAGGCCGCTCCTCTTGAGGTATTTGTCCTCCCAGCTGAAGCCGCACGGCTCGATGACGTGAAGTACCGCGCCCGTCGCCGCGCAGGTGCGGACGATATTGCCCGTGTTGTTGGGTATCTCGGGATTGACGAGGACGATATTTATCATTGCATCGCCTTTCTGAGGAGTTCTATCGAGAAGTCGAGACGTCTCAGCGATTCCTCTTTGCCGAACAGTTCCGCCATCTCCGTCGCGCCGCCCGGGGTCGTAGCCGCGCCCGTGATCGCGAGGCGCAGAGGCAGGAACACCTGACCCGTCTTGAATCCCATTTTAGCCGCAAGGTCGGTCAGCAGAGCTTTGAGCGGCTCGTCCGACCAGTCCTCGACCGAGGGAAGTATCTCGCGGCAGGCGAGCAGAGAGGAGAGCGCTATTTCTTTGGTGATCTTCATCTTTTTGTGCTCGAACATCGTCGGGTCGTACTCGCCGAAAGTGGCGAGAGGCTCCACCTTTTCTGCGATCTCGCCGAAAGTCTCGACGCGCGGGATGAGCAGTTTGGCGATCCTGAGGTAGTCGAACTTGCCGTTGACCGCGCTCGCGTCAAGGAAGGCGCGCGCCTTGTCGACAAACTGTTCGGGGGTGAGCTCTTTGATATATCTGCCGTTGAGCCACTTCATCTTGGCTTCGTCGAAGATGCTCGGCGACTTGGAAATGCCGTCCACGCTGAATTGCCCGACAAGCTCCTGCATCGACATCTTTTCGTCGTTGTTCTTGGGGCTCCAGCCGAGCAGGGCGATATAGTTGACTATCGCTTCGGGCAGGTAGCCTTTGGCGAGGAAGTCCTCGAAGTTGGCGTCGCCGTAACGCTTGCTCAGCTTGTGCTGAGCGTCTTTCATTATCGGCGAAAGGTGCATATAGTGCGGTCTCTCCCAGCCGAAAGCGTCGTACATCAGGTTATACTTGGGGGTGCTGGAGAGGTACTCCACGCCGCGTATCACGTAGTTGATCTTCATCAGGTGGTCGTCGACGACGTTGGCGAAGTTGTAGGTCGGCATACCGTCCGACTTGATCAGGATATTGTCCTCCATATCCGCGTTGGGCACGCTGATGTGTCCGAACACTAAGTCGTCGTACTCGCTCACGCCTTCGGTCGGTACGTTCTGGCGAATCACGTGCGGCTCGCCCGCGGCGAGTTTCGCCTCGACTTCCGCTTTGGAGAGGGAGAGGCAGTGTTTGTCGTACTTGTGCACGCCCGCCTCGTTGTCGCCGCCGAGGGTCGCAAGTCTTTCCTTGGTGCAGAAGCAGTAGTACGCGCCGCCCAGTTCGACGAGCTTTTTAGCGTATTCGAGGTATATCGGCTTGCGTTCGCTCTGCACGTAGGGACCGTATCCCTTGTCCTTGTCGGGACCCTCGTCGTGCTCTATACCCGCCGTCTTAAGGGTGCGGTATATGAGGTCGATCGCGCCTTCCACGAAGCGTTCTCTGTCGGTATCCTCTATGCGCAACACGAATTCGCCTCCGCGTTGTTTCGCGAACAGGTAGGCGTAAAGGCAGGTGCGCAGGTTGCCTATGTGCATAAATCCCGTTGGAGACGGGGCGAATCTTGTTCTGACTTTTTCTTCCATATATCGGCTCCGTATGCGGAACGCAAAAAGCGCGCCGCGGATAAATTTTCTTATTCCATATTATCACAAGCCAAGGCAAAAGACTATAAAAAACAGGCAAAAACTCAAAATTGCGTGCGTGTGCGGACGCTCTTTCAATATCCGCGCGTGCGCGTTTGTTTAATAATAAAGACAAAGACGCTTAAAGCTCGCGATTTGAAAAGAGGTCTCAAAAGTGGTATAATGATAAAAAGGGGGTGCAAAATAACGTTGTACGTCCGCGAGTCGGGGCGTTCAACGGTTACAGCAAAGCGTTGTACAGGTCGGCTTGAAGGCAAAAGCAAGGTATAATCTATTTGTCGGAAGGGATAAACTCGGTCACGAGCGCAACGCATACTGAGGGCAGGGTTAAGACGCCCGAGGGACGTTGCTGACGATCCGACGGGTTCGAGAGAACCGGAGGTTGAAATGGACGTTTTTGCAGAAAGACTGAAAGAACTCCGCATCCAGAATCATATGACCCGGCGGGAGCTTGCGCAGATACTCAACGTCAAGAAGCAGTCCTATTCCCGTTACGAGCTTGGCACGGGTCAGCCGTCGCTCGAGACGCTGTGCAGAACAGCGGAATATTACAACGTGTCGGTCGATTATCTTCCGGGTATTACGGAAATCTGACGCGCGGTGGCGCGGATAGCGTTTGCGCGCAAAATTCATAGCTTATGATTATAAAAACACGTAACCGTCGCTTTTGCGGCGGTTTTTTGACGAGTTTTCCGCGCTTGGGTGGCGTTTTCCGCGTTTTTGGTATATGATAATATTAGAACGTTTAAGAGGTGAACGATGGACAGATATGAAGATGCGCTCCGTGCGACAATGCGACTGCTTGCGACCGACAGCGTACAGGGCGCGCCCTGCGCGGACAGCCCGTTCGGCGAGGGGGTCGCAAAGTGTCTGAAGGAAGTTGAAAATATCGCCGCGGAACACGGTTTCGCGACTTGTTACGGCGACGGCTATTACGTCTGGGCGGAGGTCGGAGAGGGAGATCTTTTCGGCGTGCTCGGGCATGTGGATACCGTGCCTTACGAGGGAGTGTGGGACGCGTCGCCGCTCGGCGAGATAAAGGACGGCAGAATATACGGCAGAGGCGTGCTCGACGACAAGGGGCCGATGATATGCTGTCTGTACGCCGCGATACAGCTCCTCGAAGAAGGATATACGCCCGCACGCAGACTTCGCTTTATCTTCGGCGGCAACGAGGAGACGGGCTGGAAGTGCATAGAAAGGTATATGCAGAGAGAGGAAAGACCCGTAGAGGGGTTTTCGCCCGACGGCGACTTCCCCGTGATATATTGCGAGAGGGGAGTCGCGCAGATATTGCTGAAATTCAGAAAGCCGGCAAGCCTTGTCGCACTCGACGGCGGCGTACGCGCGAACATAGTCGTCGACGACGCGACGGCGGTGATAGACGGGGTCGGCGCGCCCGTATCCGAATCAAAGCTGACTGCTGAAACAAGAAGCGGCAAGACGTACGTCAAAGCGAGCGGAAAACCCGCGCACGGCTCCACTCCTCAGGAGGGAGACAACGCGGTATGGCGTATTCTCGGCTATGCGGCGGACAACTTCGGCGGAGAATATGCGCGGTTGTATACGGCGCTGTGCGACTATACGGGCAGAGGTCTCGGGATAGACGCGGCGGACGACAGCGGCGCGCTGACCTGCAACGTCGGTATCGTGCACGTCGTCGGCGACGAGCTCGAGGTCACTCTCGACGTCAGACACCCCGCGTGCATTACGAGAGAAGAACTGACGAGTAGACTGCTTGCGGTCGACGGAGTGGAGAGCGCGAAAGTCGTACATTTCCACGACCCGCATTGCGTGGACGAGGACGACCCTCTCGTGCGCAGACTGCTCGGCGCGTACAACTCGGTCACCGGCAGAGCCGACAAGCCTTTCGCTATAGGCGGCGCGACCTACGCGCGGGCGCTCGAGCGCGGCGTGGCGTTCGGTCCGATGTTCCCGTGGCAGGAGAGCACCATTCATCAGAAAAACGAGAACGCTTCGCTTGAGGATTTCAGACTTATGTACGATGTGTATCTCGAGGCATTGAAGCGCACGGTTTTCACAAAATGAGTTAAAAAACGCATACGTATCGGGAAAAAAGAAAAACACGGACGAAAATCCGTGTTTTTTTGCGCCTTAGTCCCGTGGTTGTCGAGGAGCGCGGCGCGTTTTCCTTGCAGACATTATCCGGGGCTGTCGGCAGCACTGTCAGACCCGTATTTTGCGTCGAGCACAAAGACGTACGTGAACATCTTGTGCCTATAAGAAAAGCGTGCGTCAACGATAAAAAACGCGACCGTAAAGGCCGCGTTTTATCTTTGCGTTTATCGGGTCATTGCTCGGCAGCGGGTGCGACGTATGCCGATACGGCGACCGTCGACGCGTCGCTCTGCGTATAATAGCCGCTCGCTTCCGCGACTACCGTGACGCTGTCGCCCGCGACGAGACCCTCGATATACAGGGTCGTGTTGGAGGTGACGAGGGTCACCGCCGATACGGTGCCGTCCTCCTTGCGCTCGTTGTAAGTCACGGTGTAGGTCGTCGAAACGCCCTCCGTGGTCTGTATCGTAAGAAGCGTTCTGCCGTCCTCCTGCAGAGTTGCGGAGAGGGTGGGGGTATTGAGCTTTTCTATCTTGACGGTCGAGGTCATAGCCGCTTTGCTCGTCAGTATATCCGCGCTGTCCGCGGTAGCCACGACTCTGATCGCGTAAGCGCCCGCGCCTGCCAGCTTGTCGGTGACGTCGATAGATACGAGCGCGTCGTCGGTCTCGGGTCTGAAGGTATACTTGGTGCCGTTGACGTAGTAATCGTAGCCCGTAGCGAACGCCACTTTGTCGAAGGTCAGAGTGTAGACCTGTTTGCCGTCCACGGTCGAGACGGACACGTTGAGGTTGGACGGGGTCGCGAGCTGTATCTGATAGGTGTATTCGCAAGCCGTCGCGCTTCCGTCGAGGTAAAGGCGGGAGCCTTCGCCCAGTTCGAACGGCGCGTCGTAAGAGTAGTTGCCCTTAGCGTATACCTCTATGCGGTGAGTGCCCGTCTGAGAGGTGAGTTGAGAGGTGATGTCGTACTCGTTGGTATCCACGGTGACCCATTCGCCGCCGTCCACGCTGAAAGAGTAGCTGACGGCGCTCTGCACTTTGGACGCGACTGCAACGAGAGAGCCGTCCTTGCGCTCGTCGATATTCACGTCGACGGGAGAGGCGAGGCGGTCGATATACTTGACCTCGCCGCAGTTGTATACGTCTATCTCAAGTCCGCTTCTGCGCTCGATCGCGAGCACGCCGATATTTCTGACCGTCGGGCAGGAGTAGTCCGTGCCGAGGAGCACTACCGTGCTGAGAGCTGCGGTCTGAGCCTCGCCTTCGTCAGCCGTAGCTGTCGCAGGGGTCTGAGCCGCGGCGGCAGCGGTTATCTCGTTGCCGACCTTGCCGTAGATCGCGGCGCGGGAAGCGCTGTCTACCGCAAGAGAGCCGATCGTCGCGTTGCTTGCGAGATACATCGTGGTCGAGTTGATCTCAACCGCAGAAGATACGTCCGCGTTGACGTTGAGCGCCGAGGCTCCGTTCGCGACGAACTTCGCGCTTTCGCCCTCGCCGAACGCTATCGAGCCGTTTATGTTGGCTGTCGGAGCGTTTACCGTCACGGTGCCGTTGGCTTGTGCGGACGAGGAGAGAGTGAAGGTCTTTGCCGTTACCGTCATCGTGTTTACGGTGACGGAAGAAGCCAGATTCACGTCTGCGTTGGCGGTGGATATCACGAGAGTGTCCGCCTGAAGCAGACCTTTGGCGATATATTCCTTGCCCTTCTTCGTGCCGATATAAAGAGTGCCTTCGGTGCCCGAGTCCAGCGTAAGAACGCCGTTGACGACGAGCGTATGCCCGTTGAGGTCGATGTTGTAGAGCCTGTCGATCGTCAGATCGCCGTCCACGGTCACGTCTTTTTCAAGCACGAAATAAGTACCGTCGTTGTAGTTGGCGAAGTCCTCTGCGTTCTTGACGAAGATCTTGCCCTTGTTGATGAAGTATATCGGCAACGCGATCGCGAGCGTTATCGCCACGATGAGCACCGCCGCCACGACGGCGATGATTATGCGTTTTTTCTTCTTGATAGAGGTCTCTTTGAGTTTTGGCTTGAGCGCCTCGTTCATTTCTTCCGCGTCGGGGACGGGCGCGCTCTCGTCTATCACGGGAGTATCGTCGTCCTCGTCTGCCGTTTTTTCTTCTTTCATATCTTCTTCCTCACCGGGCGTTTTTTCTTTGTCGTCTGCTTTGTCTTCGTCGGCAGAATAGAGATTTTCTCCTTTTTCGGACGGGGGAGCTTCCGTCGTCGGTTCGTCTACGAAATCGGACGGTTCGTCAAGAGAGATATCGTCTGCAAGCAGAGATTCCTTCTTCTCGCCGTCGGCTCCTGAAAAAATGTCTTTTTCGTCCATGGTCAGTCCTCCTTGATGAATTTATCCACAAGCGCGCAACTGTCGTCGTAATATATGCCGCTTGCCTTTGCGTTTTTCTCTGTCATGCTCGTGAACGAGTTGTTCTTTTCGTCGTACGAGCGGTAGAGCACGTAGGGTACGGGATCGGAAGTGTGCGTCTTGAGTTTTATCGGGGTCGGGTGGTCGGGCGCGACGAGCATGCTGAATTCCGCTCCCGCCTCTCTGAGCTTTTCTACAATATATTGTACCACAACGCGGTCTATCAATTCAACTGATAAAATCTTGTGCTTTAAATCGCCCTGATGTCCGCACTCGTCGGGCGCTTCCATATGCAGGTAAAGATAGTCGCAACCCTCCTCGAGAAGGGCTTTGACCGCCGCCTGCGCCTTGCCTGCGAAGTTGGTCTCGTAGGTGCCGCACGCGCCCTCGACTTCTATGACTTTCATCTTCGCGCCGATGCCGATGCCCTTTATCAGGTCGACCGCGCTTATCACCGCGCCGTCGAGACCGTACTTCTCCTTGAACGGAGAGAGCGCGGGGCGGGTACCTTCGCCCCACAGCCATATGCTGTTGGCGGGATTTTTTCCCGCTTTTATTCGCGCGAGGTTGACGGGATGATCTTTGAGAAGGTCGTAGGACTTCTTCATCAGGTCGAGCATCTCTGCGCCGTAACGCGCCTTGGGCAGGTAGTCGGTCACCCGTCTGTCCGATATGTCGTGCGGGGGAGTGAAGTCGGTGCCGAGTTCTGCGTCGTGCACGACGAGACAATGACGGTAACTTACGCCGTTGTAGAAGTGCATTCGGTCGGTGCCCAGTCTGCTCTGCACGAAGTCTATCAGTTCTTTCGCTTCTGCAGACGAGATCTCGCCCGCGCTGTAATCCACCATCACTTTGTTTTCGTAAGGCTCGTCGTCTGACAGAGTGACGAGGTTGCAGCGTATCGCGATGTCGGTATCCTTGAGGTCGATGCCGATGCTGAGCGCCTCGAGCGGCGAGCGGCCGCTGTAATAGCGCGCGGGGGAATAGCCGAGCACGGCGAGATTGGCTACGTCGCTGCCGGGCTTCATTCCGTCGGGAACGGTCTTTACGAGACCGATCTCGCCTTTTGCGCACAATGCGTCTATATTGGGTTTTTCCGCGACTTCGAGAGGGGTCTTGCCGCCCAGCTCGTCTATCGGGTAGTCCGCCATACCGTCGCCGAGAATGACGACGTATTTTCTGTTTTTGTCTTTCATGATCGTGAACCTCTATGTTTTCGCGCCGCTTGCGCGTACAATACGCGATTATATTTATTGTTATAGTGTAGCGCGCGCGGAGTAAAAAGTCAAGCGCTTGCCCGCTATGCGGCTTTTTATACGCGCGTAAATTGTCAAAAAACATTGATTAACTACCGCAAAGTATGATACAATGTACTGGACGATAAAGGAGGATTTATGGCTGAAACAGTAAATCTTAATTACGGTTGGAAATATTCCGCCGATTTCAAAGAGGAATACCTCTCCGCAACATTCGACGACAAGTCGTTCGAGACGGTCAACATACCGCACGCCAACAAAGAGATCCCGTACAACAACTTCGACGAAGAATCTTATCAGTTCGTCAGTTGTTACCGCAAGACGCTCGACGTTCCCGCAAGCTGGAAGGGCAAGAAGCTCATTCTCAGCTTCGAGGCGGTCGCCAATTATGCCGAAGTGTACGTCAACGGCAAAAAGGCGTTCTCGCACAAGGGAAGCTATACCGAGTTCAACGCCGACATCGCGCCTTTCGTCGACTTCGGCGCGTCCAACGTGATCTCGGTCATGGTCGACAGCACCGAGAGGGCGGAGATACCCCCGTTCGGCGGCGTGGTGGACTATCTGGTATACGGCGGCATCTACCGCGAGGTGTATCTCTACGTGCACGACGCGGCGTATTGCAAGAATATGCGTCTTACTCCCGTCGACGTGCTGACGGCTCCCAAGCTGAACGTGGAACTCACTTTCAGCGAAGCGGTCAAGGACGTCGCTGTCGCGATCGAAGTCACGGACGCGGCGGGCGCAAAGGTCGCAGAGACGACCGTCACCGCCAACGGAGAGAAGGCGAGCGCGGTGCTCGACTGCAAGGGCGTACAGCTGTGGGATACAGAAAACCCCGTCCTCTATACCGTCACCGCCTCTTTCGGCACAGAAAAGGTCGTCGACAGGACGGGTTTCAGAACTTGCGAATTTACAAAAAAAGGCTTTTTCCTCAACGGCAATCTGCTCAAGATAAGAGGTCTCAACCGCCATCAGTCCTATCCTTACGTCGGCTACGCTATGCCGAGATCTGCGCAGGAAGCGGACGCGATCTACCTCAGGAACGAGCTGGGCGTCAACCTCGCGCGCACTTCTCATTATCCCAACAGCAAGCACTTCCTCAACAAGTGCGACGAGCTGGGTCTCATGGTTTTCACCGAGATCCCCGGCTGGCAGTACGTCAGCAAGGATAAGGAGTGGAGAGAGATGTGCCTGCAACACGTCCGCGAGATGATAGATCAGGATTACAACCACCCGTCGATAATACTCTGGGGCGTAAGAATAAACGAGTCGGGCGACGACGACGAACTCTATACCAAGACCAACGCGCTTGCTCATTCGCTCGACAAGACGAGACAGACCGGCGGCGTCAGGTGCATACCCAGAAGCCACCTGCTCGAGGACGTCTACACCTACAACGACTTCATACATTCGGGCGGCAAGATAAGGCTTCTGCCAAAGTTCATCGTCGCGGGCAACGTGCCCTACCTCGTCACGGAGCACAACGGGCATATGTTCCCGACCAAGACGTTCGACCACGAAAAGAAAAGACAGGAGCACGCGATTCGTCATGCCCGCGTCCTCGACAAGATGTACGGCGCCAACGGCACAAGCGGCGCGATCGGCTGGTGTATGAGCGACTACAATACGCACAAGGACTTCGGCAGCGGCGACAAGATATGTTACCACGGCGTGTCAGATATGTTCCGCATAGACAAGCTCGCCGCCAAGGTCTACCGCATGCAGAGCGACAAAAAACCCGTGCTCGAGATCTCGTCCAACATGGAGATCGGCGACGTCGCGGGCGGTCAGGTGGGCACCGTCTATATGTTCACCAACTGCCCCAAGGTCAGAATGTACAAGAACGGCGTGCTGATCAACACCTTCGACATGATAGAGGAGCGGAGCAAGTGCAAGGAGTTCAAAAACATCCCCGTACCGCCCGTGCCTCTCGACGACGTGATAGGCGATCAGCTTGAAAAGGACGAGCAGTACAAGTTCTCCAAGCGCGACGCGGCGCAACTCAAGAAAGCGCTTCTCGCGGTCAAGAAATACGGCACGTTCGGCGGCATTTTCCGTCACCCGCTGATCCTCGTAAAGAACCTCATCAAATACAAACTTTCGGTGGACAGCATTACTATGCTTTTCGGCAAATACGTCACTAGCTGGGGCGGCAAACAGGTCACCTACAAGTTCGAGGGACTCAACTCCAAGGGCGAAGTCGTCGTCACGACAGAGAAAGGCTCTGTGTTCCAAGCGTCGCTCAGCGCAGAAGCGGACAGCAACAAGCTCGTCGAGGACGAGACCTACGACGTGACGAGGATAGTCCTCAAGGCGGTCTCGCAGTGCGGCAACGTCCTGCCTTACGATAACACCGCGGTGCAGATAAAGACGACGGGTCCGATCGAGGTCATCGGCGAGGACAACGTCGCGCTGATAGGCGGTCAGAGAGGCGTATGGATAAAGACTACGGGCAAGAGCGGCAAGGCTACCGTCACGTTCTCGGCAGGTAAGCTCGGAGAAAAGACGCTCGAGTTCGACGTGGTAAAGAAGTAATACAAAACCGCGTTTAACCAACACGGATACGAAAAACCCTTTCCTTTACGGGAGAGGGTTTTCTTTCGGTCGGCATACGCGACGCGCTTGTCCGTCAGCATTCCGGGTTGCGGGCATTGAGAGGAAGGGCGCAGAGAGTGGGCGACCCGTGGCAAAGGGCAAGACGGGAAAACCCTCGCGGCACAAACAGGGTCGGAAAAGGAGAAAAGAGCGGGAGAGTATGCGGGAGGACGTCGGACGCGTCGCCCGTTATGCTCGCAGGCTGACCCGTAGCAAGTCCCGCGCCGCCGTGAGTTAAAACGGCAAAGGGCAAGAGTGATCGGGGGCGGCTTTTCCGCGCGAGCTCCGTTTTCGCGGGGGTATTGAAATCGCACGCGGCATGGTGTATAATTTTATTGTAAATACGACGACGGAGAGGTGGGAAAATGAAAGAAAAACTTGGGGCGAGAGTGTGGCTCGGGATAATCCTTTTCGGACTTGTTGGGCAGATAGCCTGGATGGTCGAGAATATGTATCTCAACGTCTATCTGTACAAGACGGTCACTTACGATCTCAACGCTACGAGCGCGATGGTCGCTACGAGCGCGATGGTCGCTTCGAGCGCGGTAGTCGCTACGGTCGTCACGCTGTTTGCGGGAGGTCTGTCCGACAGGGCGGGCAAGCGCAAGCTGTTCATCAGCATAGGCTACATATTCTGGGGCGCGAGCGTGTTCGCGTTCGCTCTGATAACCAAGGACAACTCGTCAAAACTCTTTCCGTCGGCAAACGCGGTCGTGCTGACGACGGTGATGATAATCGTTATGGACTGCATTATGACCGCGATAGGTTCGACCGCCAACGACGCCGCGTTCAACGCCTGGATAACCGATGTGACCACGCCCGGTACGCGCGCAAAAGCCGAGGGAGTGCTGCAGATCATGCCGCTCGCCGCGCTCCTCGTGATATTCGGGATATTCGATTCTTTCACGCAGAACGGGCAATGGATGCTTTTCTTCGGCGTGCTCGGCGGCGTAACCACGCTTATGGGCGTCGTCGGCCTGTTCGTGATAAAGGACAGCCCGACTCTCGCGCCGAAAAAGGGGGATTTCCTCAAGGAGCTGATCTACGGCTTCCGCCCGTCCGTAGTCAGACAAAACCGCGATCTCTATCTGATATACGCCGCGATCTGCGTGATCGGCATAGCCAACAATATCTATATGACCTACCTTATCATATACGTCGAGTATTTCCTCGGCATAACCGACTACGTGCTTATGCTGGGCGCGATACTCATACTGTCGGCGGTGTTCAGCGTGCTTTTCGGCTTCCTGCGCGGCAAAATATCGCTCAGGATCCTGCTTCCCGCCGCGCTCGCGCTGTATACGGTCGGCGGCACGCTGATGTTCTTTGCGCGCAATATCTGGTTCGTCTCGGTCGCGGGCATAATCATGATGACGGGCTATCTGTGGGAAATGGCGTTGCTTTCGGCTTGCATGCGCGACAATACGCCCGCCGACAAAGTGGGGCATTTTCAGGGCATACGCATGGTGTTCAGCGTGCTGATACCTATGTGTCTTGGTCCGTTCATCGGCGCATACGTCAGTTCGACGAGCAACGGCGTATACGTTGACCCGACTACGGGCGCAGAGCAGCCCGTGCCCACCAACTATATATTCCTCGCCGCGGTGATAGTCAATCTGCTGATAATAATTCCGCTTGCGTTTATGCTCTATGCGAAAAAGAAGGGCGAAAGGGAGGGCGACGGTGCGGCGGCTTACGCGGAGACGTTGGAAAACGGGAACGAAAAACAATAGACAGGAGAAGAAGCGGACGGGGTTTAATATTCGGACGGCGTAGACGAGGGCGCTTCACAGGGCAAGCGCACGTCGCGGATAAGCGCGCTTTATAGGATAAGCGGACGTCGCAGACAAGGGTGCTTCACAGGATAAGCGGCGGAACAGGCGCAAAAAAACTCATGTCGGAAAACAGAAAAAGCCCTATCCGATGATTTTACCAATTTTTTTGGTAAAATCGAATAAAGAGATTTTATTTGAAAACAAGATATACAGTTGCAGGAAACAATATGCGGGTAGCTACTTTTGCTTCGGTCACACCGGTCGCGGGAAAGACTTCGCGTTATGCAACGGGAAACAATACGCGAGACTGACACGGATATCTTTATTGAACGGAAAAAACAGGACTTGACAAGATAATACACGCAAAGTATACTGATCGTACGGGAGCACGTGACCTCTTTGAGAGGAATAGCCGAAAGGGCGGAACAATGCTCCTTGATTTGTCGGAGGAAACACGTAAGTGGAGCCTCCTTTTTATTGCCGTCTCAAAGTCAAGTGACAGTCCGGTGCCGCCTGAGGAAAAAGCAGTCTGATGAGTTGACAGCATTCGTCTTGTTATGTTAGACTAACAAGCGGTGAGGGAGTAGTCGGCGAAACTCTCGTTATAAGTCAACATACTTGTCTTTCGGGGCATGGCTTATATTAAATGGCAAGACTCACACATAGCACACCCGTACTATGTGTGATTTTTTATTGCACGGTACGAAAGAGAGGGTATATGTCAATTTTCGATATCATCGTGATGGCTCTCGGCGTGTCTGCCGACGCGTTCGCGGTCTCTATGTGCAAGGGCGTGGAGATGAAGAAATTCATCTGGAAGTATGCGCTTCTGATCGCGCTTTTCTTCGGCGGCTTTCAGGTGCTCATGCCCGTCATCGGCTGGGCGGCGGCTTCGCTGTTTGAACAATACATCACCGCGTTCGATCACTGGATAGCGTTCGGCTTGCTTCTGCTCCTCGGCGGCAAAATGGTCTACGACGGTATTTTCGACAAGGAAAAAGAGGGGGAGGAGAAAGACGACGCGCCGATGAAGCTCGGCTTCGTCACCCTTTTGCTTATGGCGATAGCGACCAGTATCGACGCGCTCGCCGTCGGCGTCACCTTCGCGTTCCTTCAGGTCAACGTCTGGCTTGCCGTCTCGATTATAGGCGCGACGACGTTTACGTGCAGTCTCATCGGGGTCGGGATAGGAGTAAAAGTCGGCGACAAGTTCAAGAACAAAGCAGAGATCTTCGGCGGTGTAATTCTCATACTGCTCGGTGTGAAAATCCTTTTGGAGCACCTCGGCGTGATAAGTTTTTAAATACAAAGACTATACGTTTGCCATAAAAAAGAAACGGCTACAGAGCCGTTTTTTTGTCGTCGATACAGTTTGTTGCTTGCATCATATCGCCGCTCTCTTATTCAGGCACAAAGAGATATTGCCCGATGATTTTTCCTGCCCGTGTAGATAAACCCCATTTTTACGATCTCGGTCTCACGGATATTTCTCCGCACGCGAGACGGCGTTTTTCGCTTCTTCCGTCCTCGTTTATTATAAGCGAGCCGTTGTCGTCGATATCTTCCACGATCCCGCTTTTCGGAGCTCTGTCTATCTCGTAATCCACTACCGCGCCTATCACGAAATTGTGCTTGCGGTAGTAATCCATATAGCTTTTGTCGGTCAGATCTCGGGACAAGTCGAGCAGGTTGGCGATCGTCGCGGCGATCAGTTCGTTGCGCTTTGCGGGCGCGTTTTCTAAAAACAGAGACCCCGCCTTGTCCTTGAGTTCGGGAGAAAAATCGGCAAGAGCGGTATCGTAATTTATCCCCGTGCCTACGATTATCCCGCTTATGCCACCGACCGCGATGTCCGCTTGCGCCTGCGTGGATATGCCCACGACCTTGCGCCCGTTCATGTAAATATCGTTGACCCATTTTATCGAGACGGGCAGTCCCAGCACGTCGGTGATCGCCTTGTGCACCGCGACCGCCGCGGCAGGGGTAATCATCACCGCTTTTTCTATCGAAAGCGTCGGGCGGATAAGCGTGCTGAAATACAAGCCGCCTTTTGGGGAGCAGAAGCTCTTGCCCAGTCTGCCTTGCCCGCTTTTTTGTTCCAGAGCCACGACGGTCGTGCCGTGAGGAGCGCCGTTCGCCGCCGCCGCGCCCACGTCTATGTTGGTCGAGACCGTGCTTTGCTTGACTTCAAGCGGGATATCCTTGTATTCTTCGGGAAGCGCCGCGCGTATCCCTTCGACCGACACCACGTCGCTCGCGCCCGTCAGCATATATCCTCTGTTGGTCGTCGCGGAGATCGAGTAGCCGTCGCCCGTCAGACTTTTTACCGCCTTCCATACCGCCGCGCGCGAAACGCCCAGCCTGTCGGCGATCTGCTGACCCGACAGAGCAACGGTCTTGTTTTCTTCGAGCAATCTGAGGACTGCGGTTTTGGTATCCATTTTTCACCTCGCTGACGCTAATATTTTACCCCTTGCAGGCATAACAAGTCAAGTTGAGACCGCATATATGAAAGCGCTCGAATATGTAAATGCGAAAACCGCGCATAACGCGGTTTGATATGTCTGTCTGTCGACGGACGATTTGCGATTTCAGTCGTTTTGACTGTCTTGATTTACGCAAAAGTAATTTTTAAAAATTCGGATTTACCCACCCCATCTCGAGACGCACCTCTTTGCGCTTTATATCGGTATTGGAATAGTCGCAGGAGAGGAAGCCGACAAGGTCGAAGCCTTCGTGCAGATAAAATCCTACGGCATTTGTGTTGCAGGATTGCGTCTCAAGTATCAGCATGCGTGCGCCACGCTTTTTCGCCTGCGCTTTGGCTATGTCCATAAGCTTTTTTCCCAGCCCTTGTCTGCGGTAGTTCTCGTCTATCCACAGCTCGGTCACACGTATGCGGTTTGCCCATTTTTCGGGATAAAGTTCAATGGCTCCGACGAGCGCGTCGCCGTCGAACGCGCCGTATGCGAACGCGCCTTTCCAGTGCTTCTGAAACAGTTTGTCGGGGAAGTCGTATTCTTCGGGTGTGTGGGTGACGGGGGAGACGAACTTTGAGAGAGAAAAATCCGCGCGCCAGCCGTCCTCGGTGCGGGACAGAGATACGTTGTAATATGTACCGGTCGTATATCGTATCGGCAGTATCCTGCCTTCGTAATCTTTTTTATATATGCGTTTTATCGTCACGGGTACCATAATTTCTTTTATTTTTTCGCCTTGCAGCTCTCATAGACGAGAGCGGGTCGTAGCCGTACGGCAACGGTTTCAAAGTGCAACATTAGCGGTCGGACTTGAGCAACGCATAATAGCACGCGTCACAGATACCTCGGTTGTTCCAATCCGAGCTTCTTAAAGTCCCTTCGTATTTCATACCGCATTTTTGCATGACTTTGCCCGAGTTGGGATTGTTGGGATCGTGTCTTGATTCTATTCTGTTGAATTCTACGACGTCGAACAAGAAATCCATGACGGCTTGGAGAGCTTCCGACATAATGCCTTTGCGCCACCATTTTTTGCCGAGGCAGTAGCCGATATGCGCCATTGCAACTTCTTCGTTCATGTGTACGACCGATATGCCGCCTATCGGCTCGTCGCCGTTTTCTTTCAGCACTATCGCCCATTGATAGAATTTTTCGTCCGAGTATCTCGCCGTCCAGTCCCTGATCACGCTTTTGCTGACCTCTATGTCTGCATGAGGTTGCCACATCAGGAATTTTGTGACTTCTTCGTCGTTTGCCCAGTTTTCAAACATTGCATGAGCGTCTTTATCTGTAAATTGTCTCAGAATAAGACGTTTCGTCTCCAATTCTTGCGTGCCGCAATGGTTCATTTTGCCCCCTTGTTGCAGGTCGGATATTCTTGACGATTGACCTGATAATATAATGATATAACGCGCACGCGGCTATGTCAATATCTGCATTTTTGCGAAAATGCGGACAAAACGCCGCCCGTTTACAAATTTCGCGCCGCTTTTTTGCAACTTGTCTTGACGGCGCGCCCGTATTGTGGTAATCTTTTGATTAGACAACTCAATATCGCGCAGGTATAGTTCAATGGTAGAATACGGGCTTCCCAAGCCTGGGGCGCGGGTCCGATTCCCGTTACCTGCTCCAAAAAGTCCTTCCGCAAAAAATGCGGAAGGACTTTTCCGTTGTAACATTATTAAACCGATTATAGAAAATGCAACAGCACGAAATAATGCGTTAAGAGTGCAGTTCTTTGTGTTGGATCCAGAACGCGGTGTCGGGCTTGAGCACGAGGATGTCGATGGGACCGCCCACGGTCTCCGTTACGCTCGAGTAATGCATAGTTTTTATCGTTACGTCAACGGCATACTGGGCAAAGTTTATTGCGTCCTGCAGAGTAAAAAGCCCCCACGAAACGTCCGTAGCTCCGAGAGAGATTTCTTTTCCGTTCTGGTCGCGCATATACGTGTTCTGTATGATTTTTGAAAGGGTCTGGATTTCTCCATCCCATCTCGCTCCGGGGGTAGATGTTTTGATTTCGGAAATTTCTTCGCTAAGCACGTTCAGCCAAAAAAGCTGCTGCGATTTTACGTTGTTATCCGAGCGGTATCCGGCAACGATGAAGTTTGTGTTCGGAGTTACGGGGGTCTTACGGAAATAATCTATCAGCATTTGCGGGACTTCGGCAACTTCGGTCTTTTCATTGATATGCTCTCTGATGAACGCCTCGATATAGCCAGTGATCGGGGTGCCGTCTAGCGACGCGTCGCCGCATGTGGAAATGCCGATATTGTTAGGGCACAGAAAGGTTTTGTTTGTGGTGTCGGTAGTGTACACGCCGATCTTTATTACGGTGCGGTCGCCGTCTGTATCCGTATGCGTGTACGTCGTCCTGCTGTCGCTTGCAAGTACGATCCCTTCTTTAACGTGAACGGCTATGATAAAAGACATTTAACTTTCGCTCCCTCATCTATTGATATTTTAATTATACCATAACAATATCCAAATCGCATAACTCATTTTTTCCGCGGACAAATATAAATTGCAAGCAAAGCGAAGAAGCAAGGTGTAACGCGAAGATTTTTTTGCAAATCTTTCGATTGCAAAAAAATAGAAGCAAAGTAACCTTTGCCAAATACTGTGCGAGCGAAGCGAGCCATCGCAAAAAGTTGGTAGCATAGCGTGACTTTTTGCGAAAAGCGAAGGAGCAAGGCTTACAGCGCAGCTTTTTTTTGGATAAAAAAAGTGGAGCAAAGTTGCCTTTGCTCCTGAGCTGGTCGGAGTGACTATATATTCGCTTATCGGCAAATTACATATGACAATATTTCTGCAAGCCGCGAAAGCAACCGCGAGGCGGATTGCCGTAAGGAGCTACGAAGTAGCGACGGAATAGTGAACGAAGTGAACGTCACGATTTCGATATCGACGGCACGGAGACGCAAGAAAGCGAAGGCATAAACAGGACATAAAAAAGCACCGAGGAAACTCGGTGTTTTTTATGTTCGCGAAAGCCGAGCTTTCGCTTTGGTCGGAGTGACTAGATTCGAACTAGCGGCCTCTTGAACCCCATTCAAGCGCGCTACCAAACTGCGCCACACCCCGACGTCTGCATTTAATAATTATACACGATTTCAACTGTTTGTCAAGTCAAAACGCGCACAATTTACTTGCAAACGCGACGATTTATTTGTTAAGGCTGTCGATAAACTGCTGGGCGGTACGTCCCGATTTGCCGGAGCCGCGCATCTGCCACTGGAGCGCGCGGGTGCAGAGTTCGACGTCGGGCATATCGATGCCGGCGCGTTTTGCGAGTGCGCGGACGATGTTGAGGTACTCCTCCTGATTGGGGGAAGTGAACAGGATCGTCAGACCGAAACGCGCGACGAGCGACAGTTTTTCGGCGAGGGTATCGCTGCGGTGCACCTCGTCGCTACCCACGTGCATATCGTTGCGGTCTGAGAAGGTCTCCTTGACGAGGTGACGACGGTTGGACGTCGCGTAGATAAGCACGTTGGACGGACGGCATTCTATACCGCCCTCGATGATCGCCTTGAAATATTTGTATTCGGTCTCGAATTCTTCAAAAGAGAGGTCGTCGAGGTAGAGGATGAAGCGGTAATTGCGGTCCTTTATTTTGGAGATCAGCTCGCTTATCGAGGTGAACTGATGCTTGTACACTTCGATGATCCTGAGGCCTCTGTCGGCATATTCGCTCAGCAGAGCTTTGACCGACGATGACTTGCCCGTGCCGCCGTCTCCGTACAGCAATACGTTGTTTGCGCTCTTGCCGTCGAGGAAGGCGAGGGTATTGTCGAGCAGTTGTTTTTTCTGCGATTCGTACCCGACTAAATCCGCAAGTTTTTTGCGCTCCGTGTTGGTTATATACTGCAATTCGATATTAGTGCTGCCTGATTTGCTGACCAGTCTGAACGCGCGGTACAGCCCGAATTCGCCCACGCCGAACTTTTCGTAATAGTCCTTGACAGCGGCGAGGAACGCGCGTTCGTCCGTCGCTTTGTCGAGGTTGTCGGCAAGATAAGAGATCTTTTCGCCCGCCTCGCCGTGATAGCTTTCGTCGGGCGCGACGTCGAAGTCGAGCAGGGTGACTACGCTTCCCGGGTAGACGGTCTTGAGGTCGTAGTGCCACAGCTTGAAGAGCTGTTCCATATCGAACAGCGCGAGTTGTGACAGCTTGTCGTCCGCAGTCTTTTTTCTTTCGCAGGACAGAGAAAACGCATTCTCGTCGGTCGCGATCAGATAGGCGAGATATTTTTTCCAGACGTTGCCGCCCAGGTTGAATTTTTTGGCGAAAGCCGCCAGTTCTCCGACGGCTTTGATTCTGCCGTTTTCCGCACCCGTCAGAGTGTTTATGATACCCTTGTTCAGATCGTAAAGGCAAAGCCCGTCGATCAAGTCTTTCATACCTGTATCCTCGTTGTTTTTTTACAGTATAAACCCTTTGGGCGACAAAATAAACTGTTTTTGCGCACATAAAACCCCTCAGTTGCAAAAATTTTCTTGCAAAACATCTCAATATCGGTTGCAAATCTCGCCAAATGTGATAAAATATATCTACACGTGCGGGTGTGGCGGAACTGGCAGACGCGTAAGATTCAGGTTCTTATAGTCGCAAGGCTGTGCAGGTTCAAGTCCTGTCACCCGCACCAACAAAAAAGAGAGTTGAACTCAACTCTCTTTTTTGTTTGTCCGAGCGACCCGCGACGAGGACCGTGAGCCTTAAATAAGTATCGCATTTGTAAAAAATTATGGAGGCGAACGGTTCAGAAAATGCAAGCAGGAATTATGACAGAAGGGAAGATCATCTTTGCATTTTCTTTTCGCGCAAGCGAAAGCCCCTGTCACCCGCACCAGTACCAACGTAAGTTGAACCGAGTGTTTGACTTACGTTTTTTTATTTTAGAATTTATGCGCGCTAAATATATTTTATAAAAGTTTGACAGCGTTTCATTGTAATGTTATAATAAAGAGTACTATTATCAACGGTTTACTTTGCTTCTGCTTATTTTTTGGATAGTAGTTTTTTAGTTGGAGGAGCGTATGAGAAAAAAGGGGTTTATTATTTTTGCTGTAATTCTCACTGCAATCATTCTTACAATCAGTCTTGCAAGTTGCGATACAAATGAAAGCGGAACTGACGTTACTGTAATAAAACATACTGTGACGTTTGACGTCAACGGCGGAAACGAAACGTATTCGTCCAGAGAATACGAGGCGGGCGCAACGCTTACAGATTTGCCTACACCGACAAGAGACGGATACGAGTTCGATTGTTGGAAAGATTCGGACGGTTATGAGTATTCTGTCGGATCCGTAATGCCGGACAGAGATATAACTCTTGTAGCGCAATGGACTGAAATTAAAGTTGAAGTAAAAAAATATACTGTAACTTTCAATCTCAACGGAGGGGAAGGAGAAATTGACAGCCAGTCCTATGCCGGAGGCGAGGTCATGAAAGATCTTCCGATTCCCGAAAGAGACGGTTACAGGTTTGTATGTTGGGAAAATTCATCCGGGGAAGAATTTAACTCGACTTCAATAATGCCTTTTGAAAACGTACGGCTTATTGCAAAATGGGAAATAATCGTGACTTCGTATGAAGACGAATACGTTTATTTCAAGCCTGCTACCGAAGGTAAAAAGCACGATTCTTCATATTACGACAGCTATACGGGCGTACAGCAGTATTTGTACATAGAGCTGACCAGCGACGACCTCGGCGGTACGGACGTTGTCGGTAAAACAAACAATTTTGACCTGACAATGCAGGAAGAAATGGAATTTTCAGTTGAAAGCGGATATACTCTTCTGTGGTACGAAGGCGGATGGAACAACCCCAACGGTGCGCAGATGTTTACGCTCAATTACGGCAGTAATATTCAGCTTCTGACGGTCAGCGAAGGCCAGCGCGTTGTAAAGAGATATCTGGTAGATATATATGTAAGACACGATTATTACGTAAGTCTTTACACGAATATTTACGCAAGCGAACCTTACGATATAGTAAGAGTTATTGAAAACGACAGACTCCCTGCCGATATTGCCGTCAATACGCTCAGTGAGTTCACTTATAAAGAAAGGGTTTATTACAATTACGAAACGGAAAGTTACGAAACGTATCAGTACTCCTCACCTGTCAGAAGCGATCTCAAGCTTTATCAGACTTATCAAGACAAAGCGATCAGCGTTGTTGACGAAGAAGGGAACAGTCTTTCTTCTGTTTACGTTAAACCTTTCGATAAATTCCAGACGTTGAATTATTCTGTGAAAACTGGATACGATTTCATAGGATTTAAGGCAAAAAGAACGGTTGACGGAAACGAAGAAGAGTACTATTTTACAGACGTTACAAAAAATACAAGCATTCATTATCTGGGAGAGGGTGAAAATTATTTTGACGAACTCGTTCTTGACAGTCGCGTAACAAAGTACTATCAGAGTTTTGATGAAGACGATGCGACTCTTCTTCACGTTAAGCGAATTTTTCCCGTTGTAATATATACGGATAGCACGCAAGAAACGATAAGTGAAATTATATATGTGCCCGAGGGAGAATACGGTACGATCCCCACGATAGTGCCCACCTACGGCGACGAAGCCTTGTTTACCGGTTGGTACGAGTATGACGACAAGGAAGAAAAAGCGGGTTCTATGCAGTTTTCGTTTGCTTCCGAGCAGATTACTCAGCCGACAGCGGTTTATGCAAGATCTGAATATTTGGGCAGTAATGCGGAATATGCGATACCGCTTAATACTGAAAGAACTTTCAGTAACGTGACAGGAACGTTCAGAATGTATTTGCCTTGCAATAAGGAGTATAAGTTATACGTTACTTCGATAAGCAGAGTTGAGTTTACCGTAAACGGTTATCTCGGCACATTGTCCAAGAGCTATACGGCAACGAGCTCAAGTTCCGTTTCCGTTATGATCGACTATACGCCGAGTTCGGCAGTCAGCTTTACGGGCGGATACGTGTCGGTCAATGTTACTTCGTCAAGCGGACAATTCACAATGAAGCTTACGGGAGACAACGCTTACGAATCTGAAAACAGCGTAAAAGTAACGGAAGAAGCAACTCTTATTTACGGAGAAGAAGCAATCCTTCTCGATCCCAACAATAACGAAGGTTATGCTTATTATTGCAAGGATGAGTCAAATAAAAGATTGCTTTCATATATAGACGAATGGAAATATCTGAACGGTCAGGATTTCATTTGTGATTTTGACGAATACATTGTGCAAAACCGTACTATTACTTTTGATACGAACGGCGGCAACGAAATTGCGCCGATAACGCAGGCAACAGATTCGGCTTTATCTCTGCCTGCTCCCGAAAAGGAAGGCTTCGTATTTATCGGTTGGTTTACTGAACAAGTTCCCACTTCGTTTGACAGTCAATTTACTCTTGAAACAATGCCTGGGAAAAATATAACTCTTTATGCCGGCTGGGCAAGTGAAGAAATCAAGGGTAAATTTAATTATGAAATAAACGGAGAAGAGATAACTGTTACCGGATACAAAGACGGCAACGAAATCGTCATTCCTGAGAATTTGTTTGGATTTTCAGTAACGGCGATCGGCGATTCTGCGTTCAGAAATTGTAATTCAATCGTCAGCGTAAGCATACCTGACAGCGTAATTAATATAGGACAATACGCTTTCAGAGATTGCAATTCGCTAACTATATATTGTGAAGTTGCAAGCTTACCAAGTGATTGGAATAGCAATTGGAATTATAGCAATTGTCCAGTTGTATGGGATTGTAAAAATACCGACGTTACAAGTGACGGTAATATTTATTATGTTGACGAAAAAGGTATAAGATATGCGCTTAAAGACGGAAACGCAACTGTTGTAAGACAAATCCAAAGTTTAAGCGGAGATATAGAAATACCTTCAAGTGTAAGCTATAAAAACAATATATATAACGTAACAAGCATAAATTCGTTTGCGTTTAGCGGATGCAGTTCGCTAACAAGCGTTAATTTCGGAGAAAACAGTCAACTTGAAAGCATAGGCGACTGGGCGTTCGAAGATTGCAGTTCGCTAACAAGCATAACGATACCCAGCAGCGTGACAAGCATAGGTGAGTATGCGTTCTATAATTGCAGTTCGCTTGAAGCCGTGTATATTACAGATATTGAGGCTTGGTGCAATATATCGTTCAGTAGTTATAATTCAAATCCGCTGTACTATGCTCAAAATCCGTATCTTAACGGTGAACTTGTAACAGAATTAGAGATACCTGAGAGTGTAACAAGCATAGGCGATTATGCGTTCTATAATTGCAGTATGCTTACGAGTATAACGATACCAGACAGCGTAACGAGCATAGGCTCTTCTGCGTTCAGTGGGTGCAGTTCGCTCACAAGTATAAAGATACCAGACAGCGTAACGAGTATAGGCTCTTATGCGTTCAGCGGATGCAGTTCACTTACAAGTATAACAATACCTGACAGCGTAACGAGTATAGGCTCTTCTGCATTCAGCGGATGCAGTTCTTTGGAGAGTATAACGTTGCCGTTTATCGGAGCAAAGGCAGGAGTAACGTCAAGCGATACATATCAGTATCCGCTTGGATATATTTTTGGGAAGTCTTCGTATACTGGGGGAACAGAAGTAACGCAATCTTATTACGGTTCGAGTACGAGTTCTACGACATATGATTATTACTATATTCCCTCAACACTCAGAAGTGTAACTGTGACCGGAGGGAACATATTATACGGAGCTTTTGATAGTTGCAGTATGCTTACGAGTATAACAATACCTGACAGCGTAACGAGCATAGGCTCTGATGCGTTCTATAATTGCAGTATGCTTACGAGTATAACAATACCTGACAGCGTAACGAGCATAGGCTCTGATGCGTTCAGCGGATGCAGTTCGCTTACAGGTATAACGATACCTGACAACGTAACGAGTATAGGCTCTTCTGCGTTCAGCGGATGCAGTTCGCTAACAAGCGTTAATTTCGGAGAAAACAGTCAACTTGAAAGCATAGGCGACTGGGCGTTCGAAGATTGCAGTTCGCTAACAAGCGTTACGTTCGGCGAAAACAGTAAACTTGAGAGCATAGGCGATTCTGCGTTCTATAATTGCAGTTCGCTTACAAGTATAACTATCCCTGGCAGCGTAACCAGCATAGGCTTTTTTGCGTTCTATAATTGCAGTTCGCTTAAAAGCGTTACGTTTGAAAATACGCAAGGTTGGTGGTATTCTTATTCGTCATCTGCAACAATCGGCACAAGTATTTCTTCGTCCAATCTTGCAGATTCTTCTACCGCGGCAAAATATCTGACGAATAAATACAGAGGTTACTATTGGAAACGCGGTTAAAGACAGAGGGGTAGCTGTTTATAATTCAATCGGACTTCGGCAAAACGTCGAGTCCGATTTTTGTTTTAACTAATTTGGCACCTTGGCGTGCGCTTGTCTATGACAAGTGGCGTCGCTTCGCGCCGCCAGACAAGCGCACGCCTGCATAGCTCTAGAGGGTCGCAGAACGGAAAAGCGAGGGCGAGCGGAGATGCCCGCTGAACCGCTTTGGGCATTTCTCCGCTTTTCGTCCTCTCGCTTATTTTCCGTTTTGTTGCGTACCTTATCCGAACAGCTTATTTGCAGTTTCCGTGCCTTCTTGTTCTTTGGCTTTTCTTTCCCTCCGAATTTGCCTTTTCGTGCGGCGATTGTCGCATAATCCTCTCAAAAGTAAACGGTCGTAAAATCCTGTTTTCGGATTTTTCTTTTCCCGTTGACTTTTGCTTTTTCAACATTAAAACAACAAAATATTTTTCGTCTTATGCTTTTTCTCTGCCTGCCGAAAGGCAAATACATTTCGGAGGTAAAGAAAATGGAAACAAAAAGAAACTGTTACGATGTGTTTGAGGAGAAGATCACCCATAGTAACGTAATGCAGATCGGAGAACTTATTGCTCTGAAAACGGTGAAGAAATTGGTACTTATCAAAGTACCCAGAAGCGTGTACGTCGGACTTGTGAGGGACATCAACTACAAGAACGTGCCCGGTTACATAATTACAGACGGATACGACCTTGCTCAATCTGCAATTTGCTTTCTGTGCGAACATTACGGTAAGCGTGTATTGGATTTATGCAAAGATCCGAAGACAGGTAAACATGTTACGTTGTACAGACTGTGCAGCCGAGTCGTTAGCAACGAGATTTACAAGAGATGGCTTTTTAACAGAAATACGAGAGAAATCTATATAAAAACAGATTGCTACGAGCAGGACTTCTTCAAAGACGATACGGAAGAATCTTTCAAAAAATGCGCTAAGATCATACACAGTATGAAACTGACCAAAGGCGAAAAGCAAACTCTGGACTGCTATATAGCAGGTATGCGTTTTGTTGACATAGCGGATACGTTAAAAATAGACCGCTCCAACGTATGGAGAAGACGAGATCGAATACAACAGAAATGTCGTAGAGTTTACGAAGAATTACATTGACTTAAACGGAGCCGTAAAAAGCTCCGTTTTTTATGCTCCAAAATGGCGTTTGACAATTAGACATGCGCTTGTCTTGATACAAGTCTGAACATAAAATGGCAGTTAGGCGTGTGCTTGGTTTTATACAAGTAAAACAACCCGACGACGAAGAGTCCTGACGAAAGTCAGGGCTTTTTGTTTTACTCCGGCAAAGGTAAAATCGTTAGCGAAATTCAGAACAAAAAGCCGTTGATAGTAAAGATTAGAATCGAAATGTATCTTCGTTAAAAGGCAAAACAAAAAGCCTAAACGAACGCATTTTCCCGATGGTTCAATTTAGGCTTGAAGTGGTGCCGAAGGCGGGGGCTTTCGCTTACGCGAAAAGAAAATGCAAAGAGAGTTGTTAAGATGAGCAATGTTACTGCTTGCATTTTCTGCACCGTTCGCCGGCGTAGGTTTTGTTAATGCGGCACTATATTATGGCTCACGGTTAAAGCCCGGCACCTTGACAAAAGATACCAGCGTAAGCTGAATGGTTCAACTTACGCTGGTGTTGGTGCCGAAGGCGGGACTTGTAAGGAGCGACCGAAGGGAGTGACGGAATAGCGAGGAGTCTACCCGCGAAAGCCCTGCCCGGCGACGAGCGTCCATATTTCAGACTATCCCAGCCTTCGGCACTGACGCGGCGAAGCGAAAACGTGGCGTAAAAAAACAGACGAGGGAAAACTCGTCTGATTTTTTGCGGTCGTAATGTGAGCCGCGGACTGGTGCCGAAGGCGGGACTTGAACCCGCACGATGTCGCCATCACCGGATTTTGAGTCCGGCGCGTCTGCCAGTTCCACCACTTCGGCGAGTGATTTGGTGTTTTTTATATTAGCATAAGCGGCGGGTTTTTGCAATGAAATACAAATTGTTTATAAAAAAATTTGGATTTTGTATGGATTTTGCGTCGGTTATATTGTATAATAGAATACGTGAAGCACGGGAAAGGTCGCAACGGGAGAGAAAACTCAAGAACGCGGCGTTTCGGCGCAATTCGATAAGGTGAGGGAAGAAAAGATATGAATATCTGGCACGATATCAATCCCGAGAGGATCACGCCCGAAGATTTTATCAGCGTCATCGAGATCCCGAAGGGAAGCAAAAACAAGTACGAAGTCGACAAGCAGACGGGCATGCTGATACTGGACAGAATATTGTACACGTCCACGCACTATCCCGCGAACTACGGTTTCATCCCTCGCACGTACGCGGACGACGGAGACCCGCTCGACGTACTGGTATTGTGCAGCGAGGCGATCAGCAGTATGTCGCTGGTGCGTTGTTATCCGATAGGGCACATCACGATGATCGACGACGGAGCGGAGGACATCAAGGTGGTTGCGGTGCCGTTCAAGGAGCCGACCTGGAACTGTTATCAGGACATCACCGATCTGCCGCCGCACATCATCGCGGAGATCAAGCACTTCTTCGGCGTATACAAACAGCTTGAAGGCAAGACGATGAAGGTGCTCGAGATGTACAGCCGAGACAAGACGCTCGAGATCATCCAGACGGCGATCGACAGCTACAAGGACATATTCCTGAAGGACGAGCGCTGAGCCAAAGAACAAAGGAAAACCTGCAACTTACAAATGAAGAAAATCGCTAATCTGAGGGTGTTCCCTACAATCTTAGCCGGAATGATTGTAGGGATTTCTTTTATAATTCTGACCGATCTGTGGATACCCGCCGTGGTATGCGCGGTAGCGTTGCCCGCCGCGGTCGCGTTTGCGATAGCGGCGTACAGGAAGAACAGAAAGACCTTCAGAGCCGCGGTGATAGGAGTCGGCTGTTTTGTGGCGGGGACGGTTTTCGGCATATCGTCGGCGTTGTACGCCAACGCGCGGATAGACGACAGAGAGATATTCGCAAAGGACGTGCAGATCACGGCAAGGATAGAGGTGGGCAGTTCTTCCGATCTCAGCGGAGCGGTGGACTCTTATTTTATCATTCTCGACGACCTTGTCATAGACGGCAATGAGGTCGACGGAAGGGCGCAGATGTACAGTCTGCAGTTGCCCGAGGGCGGCTACAAAGAGGGAGACGTGATCACTTTTACGGGCAGCGTGACGACGCTGACGACGGACATAACCACTCCTTACAAAGCGTCCGCGCTTGCCGAAGGCGTGTTGTACGACGTGTCTGCGAGCGACGACGAGGACGCGGGAGGGATAAAAGTCGAGGGGACTTCTCTCGACTTTTTCGATAAGATAAAGAAGGCGGTCGCGGCAAAACTTGCCGACAACGCGTCTGACGGCGCGGCGCGGTTTATGTACGCGATGTTGTTCGGCGACTCAGCCGTGATAGGAGACGAGGTCAGGAGCGACTTCTCGGTGACGGGCACGGCGCACCTTCTCGCGGTTTCGGGACTGCACGTGGGCATGCTCGCGGGCGCGCTGTTGTTCGTGCTGAAAAAGCTGAGGATAAACGCCGCCATCAGGAGCGCGATCGTGCTCGCGGCGCTGATATTTTTCTGCGCGTTGTGCGGCTTTTCGCCGTCCACGGTGCGCGCGACGGTGATGATAGGGGTCAGTATGGCGGCGGCGCTTTGCGGGCTGAGATACGACCCGTTGTCGGGGATGAGCCTTTCGGCGATCCTGCTTCTTTTCGTCTCTCCGTACAATCTGTATTCGCTCGGGTTTCTGATGAGTTTTCTCGCGGTCTACGGACTTATACTCTTTGCAAAGCCGCTTAATTACGCGTTTCTCAGGGTCAGATTTCCGAAATGGCTGGCGGGAGCGTTGTCCGCCACGCTTGCCGCCAACGCGACGCTTCTGCCAGTAATGCTGTACGTATTCGGCGAGACGTCGCTGATATTCGCGGTCGCCAACTGCATAATAGTTCCGTTTGCGGGTTTCTTTTTCCCGCTGTACGTCATATTGCTTCCGCTCTCGTTCATTCCTTACGCGGGCTTTCTTGCGACGGTCGCGTCGGCGCCGTTCATGCTTACGGCAGGTATAATAGAGTGGCTTGCCGGGATAGCCTTCCCGACGGTATATATCGAATTCAGCTGGGCGACGATAATGCTTTGGCTGATCGTGGCGACAGGGGTGTCGGGACTCTGCACGATGCCTTCTGTTGCAAAGAAAATTATCGCGTCCGTGTCGGTTATATGCATAATTGCCGTTGTACTTTTACAAAATGTGAACATGATCTCTTTCGAGAACAAGGTGACTTGCTTCTCGGGTTACGGCTGCAACGGAGTGCTCGTACAGTCGGCGGACGAAGGCGATTTCATCGTTTTCTCGGGGGAGCTCGACGAGTCGGCGGCGCAGGCGGCGGTACAGGCGATGGACAAAAACAAGCTGAGGAATGTGGACTTTATCGTCAAATTCGGGGCGGAGTTGTCAGAATCGGAAATACTTGACGATTACGTCGCGAAGTTCGGCACCGACGTGCTTTACGCCGAGTATTCCGAGACCACGCAGTACGACGTGCGCAATACGACCGAGCTGACGCTCGAGTGTTCGGTGATATGCACATATACGTACGCGGCGATATATCTCGGCGGGGTGGACGTGCTCGTTGCGGCGGATAGCGGCTACCGCACCGACGTTGCGGAGTACGATATAGTCGTATGCGCGGCGCTGTCCGACCTGCCTGACGGACCCGAGTATCTTGTCAGCGACGAAGCCTATCTCGCGGGAGGGAATAATTGTTTGCCTTCCGACTTTACCTTTTGGACGGTTGGTGATAGAATAATAAAGACGAACAAATGGAGGTTTGCGTGAGAGCGGTCGATCTGTTGGTAAACGGTGTTGAAGATCCGGCGCCGGTATATCTTCTCAAAGGTACGGACGGGTACGTCCGACGCGAGGTTGTACGCGCTCTGCAGGAAACCGTTCCGCCCGAGGCGCGAGATATGTGTCTGGAGGAGTACGGGGACGACGACGATATATATACCGTGGTTGCCAATCTCAGTACGGTCAGCATGTTCGGCGGAAAGAAGGTCGTATATCTAAGACGGCAGAAAGATCTCAACGACAGGGAGAAAAAACTGCTGAAAGAATACGTTTCCGACCCTGCTGATACGGCGATACTTCTCATAGATGACAAAGGGCAGAACTATATCGGGATTGTCGGCAAGTGCGTGATAGTGGATTGCGGCACGGTTACGGAGGCAGAAGCTAAGGCGTACGTAGGGTCTCTTATCAGAGACGCAGGCGCTTCTGCGGGAGACGCCGCATTGTCCAAGCTGTATTCTTATTGCGGAGGAGATCTCGGCAGGATAGTCGGCGAGGCGCAGAAATTGACGGCGTATGCCGAAGTCGGGCACGAGATAACTGCAAACGACGTGGAGCAACTCGTCGCCGCCGACGTTGAATACAAGATGTTCGAAATGACGTCCGCGTTCACGGACGGGAAGGCGGAGCTGGCGCTTGCGATATTGTCCAACTTCAGGGAAAAAGGTGAGTCGCCTGTAAAGCTTCTATACTGGATAACCTCGGCGTACCGCAAGATCTTCCACATTGCGATAAGCGAGCTTAACGACGAAGAAGAAGCAAGGGCGCTCGACATGAGTGTCAGGGCGGTCGCTTTTAACAGGAGAATGATAGAACAACAGAAAAAGAGAATAGGAGGGTACGTCGTCAGGCTCAAAGAGCTGGTCGGGTATCTGTACGAACTCGAATACAAATTCAAAAGCGGCGCGATAACCGACGAAAGCGCGCTTAATATGGCGGTCGCGAAGATTCTGACCGTTTACGTGAGGTGAAAATGAATATTTTTATGGCAGGAGGCGGCACAATGCAGAGAATGCCTTCCACTCCGCAATCGGTATTGCTTAGGCTGGGCACTTTTCTCGCGATAGCCGCGGGGAGCTGGTACTCGCTTCTGAAAAACTATGCGGCGCTGGGGCTCGGCGATTACGCTTCAATGCTTCAGACGGTCGGCAACAGCAGGCTGATGTTTGCGGTCAGTTATCTGATATTCGCCGCGATTCTCTATCTGCTGTATACTTTCTACGTAAGGATAGCTTACAATTCGGTCGCTAGGCAGCTTTACTTTTTCGATGCGGCGATTTCGATATACGACTTCAGGCTGAGAGTCGATCTCGCGGCGATAACGGTCTGCGTTTTCAAAGCGCTGATATGCGTGCTGTATATGGCGTATCCGCTGTACGAGAGCGTGATCCGTGCGGCAGTTCATCCGCCGGTCGCGGCGATAGCGTTCGGCGGCGCGCTGTACGCGTTGATAATAAAGGCCGGGAAACAGAACAAAGAAGCGGTGATATGTTCGCTGTCGATACTGTTCTGTCTGCCGCTCCTGTTCGCGTGAGGTGAGTATGAAGAAAAAGATTTTGACGACCTGTATCGCGTTATTTACGGTTTTTATTTGCGTATTCTTTGCGGCTTGCGGCGGCGCAGAGAGCATTGAAGTAAAGTCGGTCGCGTTGAAAAACAGCGTGAACGCGGCGCAACTGACAAAAGAGATCTGCGAGCAGTATCCCGAGCGCACGATGGGCACGGGCGACGACTATAAATTCCTAGGCTATCTTGCAGAGAAGATGACTTCTTACGGATATCCCGCTGCGGAGCTTGAAAACGCGGGAGGATCTGACGATGCAGGCGAAGGAGGAGAACTGCTTGCAGACGCAGCGTCGGACGGCGCGTCTGTGACGGTCGAGAAATTCACTTTCGACAACATCTATACGGGCGCGACGGAGACGGGCTACAATCTTGTCTATTACGTTCCCGCGGCGGAAAGCACGGACAGAACGGTGCTTCTGCTTGCCGCTTACGACAACATCGCGGGTCTGGAGATCTCGTCACAGGACCTTATGACGGGGCAGATCACAACTTCAAAGACGGGCGGCGAGGGCGCTTATTCCAACGCTACGGGCGTGGCGGTATTGCTCAAGATAGCCTCCGAACTGGCAGGAGAGGAGCTGCCGTATAATCTCGAAATAGCTTTCGTCGACTGCTCGGAGAACGAATGGGACGGCGCGAGACAGCGTGCGGCATATTATGCGGAAAAGAATTGTCCGTTCATCTGTCTCAACTTCAACAGACTGGGCGCAGGAGACTACACCTATATCTATTCGGACGAGACGGATCAGGCTTACAACGACTATTTTTACAGCGTAGTCGACAAGACGGATGACGGCGGAGTATTTGCAGAGATACCTTTCAACAAACAGACGGCGGACATCAGGTATACCGATGCGCAGAAGACGGAATACAGTCATTACGCGATGTACGGCGACAACCTGATGTTCAACGTGTTCGGGCTTGCGGTGGCGAGTTATGTGTCTTTCAACTGGTCGTCTTTCGAGAACCCGTTCTACACGGAGACCGAGGGATACGCAAATATTCTCGGCACGTCCGCAGATACCTACGCTACGGTCATAGAGCGTCTGGGCGGCGGAGAGAAAGGAGAGCAGGAACTGGAAAGAAGACTTGACGCGGTGGCGCTCAATGCGGTGACCGCTGTAAGCGCGCAAAACGCCGATACCCTTTTCGGCGCGGTCGCGGCGTCCGATCCCGCAAAAAGCGGCGACTATGCGGAGAATGCTGAAACCGCTTCGATGATAGTCAAGATCGTGCTTGTCGCGGCGGCGATCTGCTTTGCGCTGTGGCTGACCGTCAGGAGCAGGAGCGTACTCGTTCAGAAGCAGAAAGAGAAGATCGAGAAGCTGAGACGAGAGGCGACGGGCGCGACACCGCCTGCGGACGACGTATTCGATATCGGCGGGGACAAAGACAGGGACGGCAACGATAAAAAAGACGACGGAAGCGGCGGAGGATCGGACGGAGACGTGTTCGAGGGATTCTGATAAAGGCTAAGCAAAACAAAGCGTTCTTTCTCGCGAAAGGGCGCTTTTTTGTTGCAAATATTTTTTCGGAGACGCGCACGCTAATGTAAAATTTTATCGGAGAGGGCGTCTAAAAGTAATTTTCGCTTTAAAAACGCTTTATTTTTAATAAAAATTGTTATAGAATAAGAAAACAATGAGGTGGACAATGTTGACGACTGCGTTAATTTCTACTGACATGAAGGATTATGTCGAGCATATCGGCTGGTGGAGCATCATCGATCTCGTGGTGCTCGTCGGCGTGCTGACCGTGATTCTGCTTTTCTTCAAGAAAAGGAACAGTCTCAAGCTGGCGATTTTTACGGTCGCTTATATTTTGCTGTACATCGTCGTCGTGTTCGCCGGCATTTATGCCGAAAAGATAAATCCCGACGTCAAAGGGTTTATGTATATCACCAAGCGGATAATGGATTTCGTGTCGGTATTTTTCATTGCCGCTTTCGCGGTGGTTTACCAGTCCGACCTCAAGGCTTTTTTCAACAAGATAGCGAGGACGCGCGACAAAAGTCAGGAATATGAATTCAGTTCTACCGACGACGAGCTGGTGAACAGTGCGGGACAGATAGTCAAGGCTTGCCAGAATATGGCGAAGAACGACGTCGGCGCGCTGATAATCATAGTCAGGACTTCTATATCTTCGCACATTCTCGAGACGGGTACGGAACTTAACGCGGAGATATCCTCGGGACTTCTAGAGAGCATATTCAGCACAAAAGGACCTCTGCACGACGGCGCGGTCATTGTCAAGGGCAGCAGGCTTTTGTCTGCAGGTTGCTTCCTTCCGCTTTCGCAGGAAGTGGACATCGCAAAAGAACTGGGCACGCGTCACCGCGCGGCTATCGGCGTGACTGAGGAGAGCGACGTTTTCGCGATCGTCGTCAGCGAGGAAACGGGTATAATCAGCACCGTCGAAAAGGGCAAAATAAGAAGATATATGACTCCCGAAAAACTGTTCGAGCAGATAAAAGTCGCATACGGCATCACTCAGGACACGTCGGGCAGAGAAAAGAAAAGAGAGAACAGGTTTTTATGATAATAGACAGAGCGCAATTTCTCGTACCGTCCGCAGACGTAGACAAGACGCGTTGGGCGGTCATCGCGTGCGATCAGTTCACTTCGCAGCGCGATTACTGGAGCAGGCTCGCAGCCGAGGTCAACGGCGCGCCGAGTACGCTTTCTTTGATATATCCCGAAGTATATCTCAAGGACGGAGACAAGGAGAGTCGCATAGCGGCTATCCGCGCCGCAATGGAGAAATACGCGACCGACGGCACGCTGACGCCCGTCGAAGGCGTAATCCTCGTGGACAGGAAGATATCGGACGGCAGACACAGGATAGGTCTCGTCGCCGCGCTCGATCTCGAGGAATACGAGTTTACGCCCGTCAACGACGCGCACGTCAAGGCGACGGAGCGCACGGTCGAGGAGAGACTTCCCGCGCGCATAGAAGTCAGAGAAGGCGCTTCTCTCGAGTGTTCGCACGTAATGCTGCTGACTCAGATAGGAGATCTGGTCAAAGAGGAACTCGAAAAGAGACGCGGCGATACACCGCTTTACGATTTCGATCTGAATATGAACGGAGGCAGACTGACGGGTTATCTCGTCAGGGACTGCGGCGAGCTTCTTGCAAAACTCGAGGAGCTGACGCAAAAGGCAAGCGACAAGGTACGCTACGCCGTAGGCGACGGCAATCACTCTCTCGCGACCGCAAAGCGTTGCTGGGAGAAGATCAGAGAGACCCTTTCTGCAGAAGCACAAAAGACGCACCCCGCGCGTTACGCGACGGTCGAGGTAGTCGACATATACGACGAGTCGCTCGACTTCGAGCCGATACACAGAGTGCTTTTCGGCGCGGACGAAAAGGCGATAGAATACCTTGCGGAAAACTGCGGCGGAAACACGGCGGTAAAAGCGGTATATAAGGGCAAGGAGTACCTCGTGCCCGTCCGCGAAAACAGTTCGGACGCGATCGCCGACCTGCAGAACGCGATAGACGCATACATTGCGGCGCACCCCGAAGTCTCTGTGGACTACGTGCACGGCGACGGCTATACCGCGGAGATCGCGGAGAAGAACGGAGCGGTCGCGCTGTTCATGCCCACGGTCAGCAAAGACACCCTGTTCGATTATGTCGCGAGAAGGGGAGTTTTGCCCCGCAAGTCCTTCAGCATGGGCAATGCCGAGGACAAGCGCTATTATTACGAAACAAAAAAGATAAAATAACCAAATAACCAACGAGAGGAATATTCTTATGGCAGTCAAAGTTGTTAAATTCGGCGGCACGTCCATGGCGGACGCGGGCGCTATCAATCAGGTCGCAGATATAGTCAAGAGCGATCCGGAGAGGAGATACGTCGTCGTATCCGCTCCCGGCAAGAGATTTTCGGGCGACACCAAGGTCACCGATCTTCTGTACGCGTGCTATCACGATCTTGAGATAAACGGAGAGTGCTCTGCGACTTTCGCTAAGATACGCGAGAGATTCGAGGGCATCGTCAAGGATCTCGGGCTTGATCTCGATATGAAGCCCGTGCTCGACGAAGTCGAGAAAAAGATGGTCGTCAACTATTCGGTAGACTACTGCGCGTCCAGAGGCGAGTACCTCAGCGCTATCGTTCTTGCGAAAAAGCTCGGCTTCGAGTTCATCGACGCAGAAAAGATAATGCTTTTCGACGACAACGGAAATTTCCTTTCGGAACAGACCAACGAGCTGGTTGCCAAGACGCTCAAGGACGTCAAATACGCGGTAATCCCCGGCTTCTACGGCGCGGACGCGACGGGCAGTATCCACACGTTCAGCCGCGGCGGATCTGATATCACGGGAGCGGTCGTGGCGCGTGCGGCAAACGCGGAAATTTACGAAAACTGGACGGACGTGGACGGCTTTATGTCCGCAGACCCCAGAATCGTCGAGAACCCGACCATCATCAAAAAGCTCTCCTATAAAGAGCTGCGCGAGCTTGCCTACATGGGCGCCAACGTGCTTCACCCCGAGGCGGTTTTCCCCGTCAAGGCGAGCGGCATTCCCATCAATATCCGCAATACGTTCAATCCTCAGGCTCCCGGCACGATGATCGTCGCAGAGGTCGAGGAAGAAGAATTCAACAAGCGCCAGATCACGGGCGTAGCCGGCAAGAAGGGTTACAGCATAATATTCATAGAGAAAGAACTGATGAACAGCGAGCTGGGCTTCGGCAGGAGAGTGTTGTCCGTACTCGAGTATTACAACATTCTGTTCGAGCATATGCCCAGCGGCATCGGCACCCTCAGCATCGTCGTCTCCGACAACGAACTCGCAGGCAAAGAGGACGTCGTGATAGAGCGTATACGCAATATCGTCAAGCCCGACAGCATTGAGATCAAGTCAGGCATTTCACTGATATCCACGGTCGGTCACGGTATGTCTTTCCGTCCCGGTACCGCGGCAAAACTTTGCGAAGCTCTCGCAAAAGCCAATATCAATATCCGTATGATAGATCAAGGCTCCAGCGAGCTGAATATCATCGTCGCCGTCGCAACGCAGGACTACGAAAAGGCGGTCAATGCGATATATCATGCTTTCGCTTAGTAGGGGGCACCAAAAATTTATCTGCTAAATCAAAGGACTGCCGTAGGGCGGTCCTTTTCATATACGCAGAATTTTCGGTTCCCCCTACGATACCCCCTCCGACTTTTCGCAAGGGCAACCAAAACCGCTACGCTTAATCGTCGCAAGCTCCTCATATACGCTGCGGTTTATGTTTTCCCTTACGTTATCCCTTCCAGACAAAAAATCTCGCCCCGACTCGACTTTTTGCAAGGTACTTTCGGCAAAAAGCGCGGTTTTTGCCGAAAGGGAATTATGTTTTAGCTTGGATATTAAGCGTGGTTTTTGCCGAAAGGATGATAATTGCAAATAGAACTATAAAGCCGATATTTCACCGAGAGGTGAATGACTTTTAATTTTGCTGAAAGAAAATTTCATATTTATCTGATCAACGGCGAATTTATCTGCTAAATCAAAGGACTGCAGTAGGGTGGTCCTTTTCATATACGCAGAATTTTTGTTTCCCCCTACGATACCCCTCCGACTTTTCGCAAGGGACACCAAAACCGCTACGCTTAATCGTCGCGAGCTCCTCATATACGCTGCGGTTTGTGTTTTCCCTTACGTTATCCCTTCCAGACAAAAAGTCTCGCCCCGACTCGACTTTTTGCAAGGTACTTTCGGCAAAAAGCGTGGTTTTTGCCGAAAGGGAATAATGTTTTAGCTTGGATATTAAGCGTGGTTTTTGCCGAAAGGATGATAATTGCAAATAGAACTATAAAGCTGATATTTTACCGAGAGGTGAATGACTTTTAATTTTGCTGAAAGAAAATTTCATATTTATCTGATCAACGGCGAATTTATCTGCTAAATCAAAGGACTGCCACAAGGCGGTCCTTTTCATATACGCAGAATTTTCGGTTCCCCCTACGGACTTTTCGCAAGGGACACCAAAACCGCTACGCTTAATCGTCGCAAGCTCCTCATATACGCTGCGGTTTATGTTTTCCCTTACGTTATCCCTTCCAGACAAAATGTCTCGCCCCGACTCGACTTTTTGCAAGGTACTTTCGGCAAAAAGCGCGGTTTTTGCCGAAAGGGAATAATGTTTTAGCTTGGATATTAAGCGTGGTTTTTGCTGAAAGAAAATCTGTTTTACATAGCAGTAAAACATGGTTTTCGTTAAAAGACATGGTATGCTTTTTTGTGAATAGTTTTCCCAAAAAAATTATTTGCAAAGACATTGCTTTTGTAGCAATTATGCGTTTTCCACTGTATACAGAGAAGAATTGATTTTACCAAGTTTTTTGGTAAAACGCGAAGATTATTCTTTAAGGTGCGACATTTTTACCGTATGCCAATACCGCTTTTTGACTTTACAATTGCTTGTGAAAAGTAAGGCGATATGTGCTTGCCAAAACAAAAATTCACATACGGCATTTTAACGCTTTCCCAGTATAATGGGACTGGGCAATGTGTCATACTAAAAATGAAATGATTAACCGTGTTTTTTGGTAAAATCCATTTACTGCACTATTTAACGTCGCGATGCTCTATCTGATTTATATATTGTAGGGATACGGTTGACTTCAGGTTTTTTGACCTATAACAGGTCTTTCGACCTAACTACACAAAAAGCAGTCGTGCGTCATAAAGGTTTTCCCGTATAATGGAAAGGGTGGATTTTACCAAGTTTTTTGGTAAAACGCGCGTTGCCAGTAAAAGTACGATATCAACGCTTTATATCAAAAGAATTTTTCGATATAATAAAATTGATTATTGTTATTTTGAAAGGAAAACCGTTTACAGAATACCGTAAGAAAGAAAATTTATGTTGAATTTATACTCACTTTGTACGGAATACCGTAAAGAGGTTGCTATGACGCTCAATCAGGCTGTTATAAAAAGAATAGAGGAAATATGCGAGGAGACGGACAGAAGCGTTTGCGATATATGTCTGTCGGCGGGTTTGACTCCGTCCACGGTGTACGAATTGCTTTACGGAAGTACTAAGCAACCCGGAATAATTACGACAAAACTTTTCTGCGAAGGTGCGGGGAATAAAATAAAAGAGTTTTTCGACAGAGATTATTTTGACGATTTAGAGGATTGACGGCAGTAAGTTGCCTTTTTTGTGACGGATAAAACGTCGTTTGCGTATAAGCGCCGCTTGGGTATTCAGACCCGATGCGGCGGTCATCATGTTTTCAAGAGTTTAGGTTTGCCGCCGAGTATTTTGGGTTTTCGGGATTGGGTTTCGGCAGCAAGCGAACGGCAACAGCCTTCGGAACGGTCTTTGAGAGTTCCGTCGGGAGAAAAAACCGCGGACGAGTCGAGAAAGTGCGCGAAGGCGGTCATGCCGTATGTAAACGAAAAGGCGCAGAGCAGTTTTTCGTCAAGGGCGCTCATCTTGCGCTCGTCGAATACGTGGACGCATTTGCAGTCCGAAGCGGCGAGAGCGCGCCAAAGTTCGGGATATTCAAAGTCGCGCCCTACAAGTACGCCCGTGCGTCCGTCGGGCAGGTCGTAACATCTGAGGCAATTGCCTTCGCTAAAGCCTGCGCGGGGCGAAATTCGGTCGCTTATCCCGAGGAGTTTGCCGTTTTCAAAGGCTATCACGCTGTCGTAACGCTCGTCGTCTACGAGAGCGCGCACGGCGGCAAGTACGACAGAACGCGTTATTGCAGAAAGCCGCAGCAGCGCGGCGACGGTATTCTGTTCGCCTTCAAGTTCTCGGCGCATATCTAGCCTTCCTATCACGGAACGGTGCAGGCAGATGACGTCTCCGCGTTTTGCACGGGAGAACGCAGTTGACAGGGCGACCTGAGGAGGGGTGTCGGCAATACAATACAGCACGTTTTATTATATGCAGCAAAAACATATCCCGCCCCTTGCGGAGCGGGATTTTATTTTTACGGAGTCCCGGAGGAGAGTTATGAGTTAAAGAAGAAGTTTGGTTTTGCGTGAGAGAGAGACTCCGATAGGTGATATAGGCTTTGTCTTTGTGTCCACATTATATTGCCGCCTTATTAAAGAAACGTGAAAGAAAACGTGTTTTTTGCGATAAGTATCGCTTTTTACGCATTATTTACATTCAGGCAGAGACAGGCTTTGACTCTACGCGCGCGTTTAGGAAGGTTATAAAAAAAAGAAATACCCGCCGTTGAAACGGCGGGTAGTGTGTTTACTAGAGGGAGATAAGAGGAGTGTTTTAATAGGTGTTTGGAAGAAGTCTTTTATGTTTTGTGCTCCGGCTCTAGTATATGGGGGTTGTCCTTTTGTAGCTTCATTATATCGGCGCTTGATTAAACAAATGTTAAAAAACAAAAAAAGTTGAAATCTTTCGTTTGCAAGCAAAATAGGCTTTTTATAAGCACATATCGAATACAATGCGTATGCGCGCGACGCGTAAAAAATCGGGCGTTTTAATCGTGATTTAATACACGCAAAATATATTAATAATATAAACTGAATAAAAAATAAGCATTTTTGAACAAATGCGTACCGGGTGTGTTATAATTTCATAGAGGTGGCTTATGAAAATACTTTTAGTTGAAGACGAGGTCCAGATGTCCGAAGCCATTGCGGGGCTTCTGAGAAAGAACAAATATCTCGTAGAGTGTGCTTTCGACGGCGAAGAAGGTCTGCAGATGGGCATGGTGGGAGACTACGACGTGATCATCATGGATATAATGATGCCCGTCATCGACGGTTACGAAGTGGTGCGCCTGCTCCGCAAGAGGGGCATAACGACTCCGATAATCATGCTGACGGCGCTGTCGTCGGTCGAGGACAAGGTCAAAGGACTGGATATCGGCGCGGACGACTATATGACCAAGCCGTTCTCGGTCGACGAACTCGAAGCGCGTCTGCGCGCGATCGCGAGGAGAAGGGGACAAGCCGTCGCGGACAACAACATCAAAGTGGGCAACGTCACTCTCAACATAAAGGAATTCACGCTGTCGGCGGGCGGCAAGAGCGTCGCGCTGTCGGGCAAGGAGTACGAGCTCGCTTTCTGCTTCTTCTCCAATCCGAGCGCGGTATTCACCAAAGACGAACTCATCAACAAAGTGTGGGGGTTCGATTGCGATTTCGAGTCGAACAACCTCGAAGTGTACATCTCTTTCCTGCGCAAAAAACTCACTTTCCTCGATCCCGACGTGACGATATCGTCGGTCAGGGGCGTCGGATACAAACTCGTAAACAAGAGCGTCAATGGATAAGGTCCTCAATCAGCTAAGGCGGAGATTTATAATAGTGTTTATGATAGTGGGCGGAGCGTTCCTGCTTCTTGCCTACGGCTCTATTTTTGTCGTCAACGTCACTCAGACGATCGGCGCGATCGACAAGGCTCTGACGGACGTGCTCGACAAGTCTCCCATGCCCGCTTTTGACGACAGAGAGGAATGGTTGCAGAGGAGCAACTGCATAATCCTCGTGCGACAGGACGACAGTGTGACCGCTTTCAATGCCGATTCTCTTGACGGAGAACTGCTTGAGAGCATAGTCGACAAGGTTGTAGGCAGCGGCGAGGATAGCTTCAGCATAGACGGGAGCTACTACAAGGCGACCTGGCGCAACGTGCTGGGCAACAACATGACGGTATACGCCGTTTACGACTGGACGAACGACAGGGCGGATCTCACAGAGGCGGGAGTCGTCACCTCGCTCGTCTACTTTTTCTGTCTCGTGCTCTTGTTCATATTCGGCAACATGGTCGCGAAGCAGGTCGTAGAACCCGTCAAGAAGTCGTACGAACAGCAGAAAAAACTCGTTGCCGACGCTTCTCACGAACTCAAGACACCGATCGCGATCATAGGTGCCAATCTTTCGCTCGTCTCGAGCGATCCCCAATCCACGGTGGAGCAGAATGCGCACTGGTTCAAGAACATAGAGTCTCAGCTGGGCAGAATGAGCGCGCTGATCACTGATATGCTCGAGCTTCACCGCGCCGACGAAGCCAGAAACAAACCCGAAACGACAGAAGACGTATCCGCGCTTCTCGGAGGCATACTGCTTTCTTTTGAAGCGCGCTGTTTTGAGAAGAACGTCACTCTGACAGAGGATCTGCAACCCGACGTAAAGACGCGTTGTATTAAACAGAACATCGAGCGCCTTTATGCGATAATGATGGACAACGCGCTCAAGTACACGCCGGAGGGCGGCAGGATAGAGGTCAGTCTCAGGAGCGACAAAAAGAACGTCGTCATGCACTTCAGAAATTACGGCGTTGGCATAGCGAAAGAGCATATATCCAAGATATTCGACCGCTTTTACCGCGTGGACAACGCCCGCACGCAGAACGCACAGCAGGGCAACAGCTTCGGTCTCGGGTTGAGCCTCGCCAAGTCGATAGTGCTCGATCACGAAGGGTCTGTCGTCTGCGACAGCGACGGGTCTACATTCGTCGATTTCAGGATAGAATTGCCGCTGAAGCATGAAAAAAAGAGCGACGTAGCCAAAGAGACGGCGCGCGGCAAAAATCGCGGCATCTCGTGAGAAGTCGGCAGACGACGGTCTGCAATGATACGATCCCGCCCCGCAAGGGCGGGTTTTTTCGTCATGCGACGGATGCCCGTGTACTGCGCGGCGCGCTTTGTCTGCCGTGACCCGATTGCGTTTGCGTATTGAAACGCGCGCGGATATGTTGTATAATTTATTTGCGGCGCGAAGCCTGCCGTGAGGCAAGGGCGCGGCGACAAAGGAGACATGTATGTTTGATTTTTATATGCCCACGAGGCTGATATTCGGCGCGGGCGCTCTCGAAAAACTCAACAAAACGGCAAAGCTCGGCAAAAAGGCGCTCGTCGTCGTAAGCAACGGCAAGTCGACCAAGGTCAACGGTTATCTCGACAGGACGACCGTACAGCTCGCAAAGGCGGGCGTAGAATGGGCGCTGTTCGACGAGATAGAGGCGAATCCTCTCAAGTCGACCGTTGAGAGAGGCGCACTGGCGGCGAGAAAGAACGGTTGCGACTTCATCGTCGCGCTGGGCGGCGGCAGCGTTATGGACGCAAGCAAGGCGATAGCCGCCATGGCGACCAACGACGGCGATCTTTGGGATTACGTCTGCGGCGGCACGGGCAAGGGCAAACCGCTTGCCAAAGCTCCGCTCCCGATAATAGCGGTCACGACTACCGCGGGCACAGGCTCCGAAGTCGACGAGTACGGCGTCATCACCAACCCCGCGACGCACGAGAAGATAGGCTTCGGCGGTGACGTCAGGCTTTTCCCGGTCGTTGCGATCGTCGACCCCGAATTGATGACCACCGTGCCCCCGAAGTTTACCGCATATCAGGGCTTCGACGCGCTTTTCCACAGCACGGAGACCTATATCTGCAAGGGAGCCAACGAGATGAGCGACATGGTCTCGTCCACGGCGATAAAGAATATCGGCGCAAACCTTGCAAAAGCGGTCGCAAACGGCAAGGATATCGGGGCGCGCACCGCGGTCGCGTGGGCGAACACGATGAGCGGCTACGCTATGGTGATAGGCGGCTGTACGAGCGAACACTCCCTCGAGCACGCGATGAGCGCATATCATCAGGAGTTGCCGCACGGCGCGGGTCTCATAATGATAAGCCTCGCGTATTACGAGCGTTTCATAGAGGCGCACGTCTGCGACGAACGTTTCGTGGATATGGCAAAGTGGCTCGGCAAGGCGGACGCGAGCAAGCCCGAGGACTTCCTGACAGCGCTTGCCGATCTTCAGAAAGCGTGCGGAGTATACGGGCTGAAGATGTCGGACTACGGCATTACGCCGGACGAGTTCGGCACACTCGCCGACAACGCGCGTTCCGCTATGGGCGGGTTGTTCACTCGCGACAGGGCAGACCTCTCGAGAGAGGACTGCATACGCATATATCAGAAGTCGTTCGCCTGATTCGTGAGGCGTTGAAAGGAAAGTCGCGAAAAGCACATGAAATGTGCTCCCGCAAGCGGCTTGCCGACAAAAAGTGGGTTTTCGGGCGCAGGGCGGCGCGTCTGCGGAGTGTGCAAACGTTAAAAAAAGAAAAGCGAAGGAGTTTTCCTTCGCTTTTTGCTTTCGCGTTGTCCTTTGATTCAGATGATGCCCATTCTTGTCAGATAGGGCGACAGTCTTTGCAGATTTCCGCTTACCATCTGACCTTTTGCCGCCATATCTCTGAATTCCTGCGCGTTTACCCACATATAGTCTGTCGTCTCGCCCGGCCGGAGTCTGACCGCCGTCTTTTCGCAGTCGGTATCGCACAAGAACACATAATATATCGACCTTGTCTCCTCGCAGGCGACTCTCGTGATCTGTTCCATTTTTTCGGCGACGATGCCCGTTTCTTCTTCGAGTTCGCGCCTCGCGCAAGTCGTCTTGTCCTCGCCCTTGTAAGCAGAGCCGCCCGCCGTAGCTTCATACAATCCCGGGCATGTAGGTTTGTTTTCGTCGCGCTTCATCAAGAGATAAGCGCCGTCGACGTGCCTGACGAGGATCTCGCTGACGAGATGATACAAGCCTTTGGGGATATGCTTGCCGCGTATCAGCGTGATGTCGGCTTTGGAGCCGTCTTTAAAATAGCCGTCCCACAGTTCCATAATGACCTCCTTCTTTTCTATAACGGTAAAATGATAATCTATATTATCCGCTAAAATTACAAAAAGCAAGAGATTTTAAGGCATTTAAATGTAAAATCAAGGTAAAATACAAGGACGGTTTTGCAGATTATGTATATAAAATATTTGTTGAAAAACGGTATTTTTGATAAAATTCAACAATATTGTCGATTTTTGCAGCACAAAACGGTTGTCTGTTTTGGCATATCGGATTATGGACAAATCGGGGAAAAACGTGGCATTGCGTGTTTGTCGGCGTTCAACGTCGTTACCGCGGCAAGGAGAGCGCGCCCGAAAAGTTTATTTCAAACAGAGACGGATCGGCTTCGCCGCCGTTTTCGTACAGTTTCGCAAATGTCTCCGCGAGAGAGAGGGATTTCTTCACCGCTTCGTCGAAAAGCTGAGGAAAGGACAGGTTTTTCGTCTTTTCCGCGCCGACGTATTCGGGGTACGGGCGGTTTTCGAGATTGAGGAAGTCGTAGTCGGGGTCGTTTTCGTCGGGCAGGAAGAAGCTGACGATATAGGCGGGATAATTCATCTTCTTCGCCGCGAATCGCAGGACGGCGCACGCGAGAGAGCGCGGTTTCAGGAATACCTTCTGATAGCGGTACATTCTCGACGGCAGTTTTTTGAGAAGATCATGCGGCACGTCTACGCCGTATACGCCGTTTATCGCGTTGTGCCATACGTCCGCAAGGGCGTCGGAGGAGCGTTTTGTCACGGGGATCGCGCTTTTCAGGTCGCAGACCTCTCCTTTTTCTTCAGCCTCTTTTTTCATCAGGCAGTCTATACGCGTCTCCAGCATCATGTGCACGCATTTTTTCAGATTTTCGGGGTAGAGGGCGGCTAGTCTGTCGCGCGCTTCGTATACCACGTAAGGGTGTATCGCGCTGTCGAGCGCGTAATGGCACAAAAGCCCCAGCGTGTATGCAAGCGGCTCGGGGCGCTTTTCTCTGCGGCAATAGTCGAGCGCGGCAGAAAACAGCTCCGCCGTCTTTTCTCCGTGGGTGCGCGCGCCGTATCCGCGGAACTTGCCGAACGCGTAAAAGAGAAGATCTCCTCCCTGCGCGCCCAGCACGAAGCAGTCGGCGTACTTTGCGATCACGCCGTCTGCGGGACTTTGGTCTATGACTGCCTTTGCGGCGAGATAGTGAGAAAAATAAGATGCCATACCGTATATATTGTAACAAAAACCGCTTTTGCGCGCAACCCGTGCAGGGGCGGGATAAACTACAATAAACGCGCTTTTTGTCTGAAACGGGAAGTCGTCTTTGGCAAAGAGTGACGGAGAAGGCATAACGCCGCGTCTTTTCGGTATATATGACGGGGTAAAGGGATATTCTCGCCGCGTCATTGTCGTCGCCTGACGGAAAAGCGGCTCCGACCGTATTCTTTCGCCGTAACGGAAGCGGTCGGCGGGCAAAATACATGCCCGATATGCGCGCCCTGTCGGACAAAGCGTACTTTTGCGCGCTTGCGGTTTTTCCCGATATAGTTTATAATATTGTATATGCGCGAAAAACTTATCGGCGAAAACGGCATAAAACTGCTTTCGCGTTTTGACAGACTGGCTGTCGCGGTCAGCGGCGGCAGAGACAGCATGGCTTTGCTGGATTGGCTGGCTTCGTCGGGAGAGTACGGCGGAGAGTTTTTTGCCGTGCACGTCAATCACAATCTGCGCGGAGACAATTCTGACGCGGACTGTGCGCTCGTAAAAGAATACTGCGAGACGCACGGCATAAAGCTGGAGGTTTACAGCGAGGACGTCAGGGGTTTTTGCGAGAAAAACGGCTACGGTCTGGAGCAGGGCGCAAGGCTCGTCAGGCGCAGGATATTCCGTGAACTGACCGAGAGCGGCAGGGCGCAGAGAGTAGTCACCGCGCACCACTTGCAGGATTTTGCAGAAAGCGTGCTGATGCACGTGTTCCGCGGCAGCGGCATAGACGGACTTTGCGGGATAAGAGAGGATGACGGCATGCTGATACGGCCGCTTCTCGGTACCGACAGGACGGAGATAGAAAAATACGTCGTAAGCCGCGGCGTGAAATACCGCGACGACGAGAGCAACTTCGACGACCGCTATACCCGCAACTACCTCAGGAATACCGTGATGCCGATGATAAGAAAGGCTTATCCCGATCTGGACGGCGCGCTCGGAGCGCTGGCGAGACAGGCGGGCTACGCGCGGTCGTATATAAGCGGCAACAGCCCGTACCCGACCGTCGAGGACGGGGAAGCGGTGCTCGCCATAAGCGTGCTCGATCAGCCCGAGGCAATAGCTTCGGACAGCATATTCAAAGCGCTCGAGGCGATAGGCGCGAGGGTGGACTGCGAGGGCGCGCATATAGAAGCCGTCAAGTCGCTGAAAGACAAAAAAACAGGTGCCCGTGTTTGTCTTCCGCACAATGTCGAGGTGGAAAGAAGCAGGGACAAGCTGTATTTTTACCGCAAAAGAGAAAAGGACTTGTCTGTTCTGCCGTTCTGCGAAGGAGAGGCGAAGATGGACGGTTATCTTGTCACGACGGACAGAGAAAAGGGATTTCTGCGCTTGGACGTGGACAAGGTGCCCGAAGGCGCGGTGCTTCGTACGAGGCGCGAAGGAGACAGGTTCAAGCGGTTCAAAGGCGGCGAAAAGTCGCTCGGGGATTATCTCACAGACGTCGGGTTTCCCCGTCACAGGCGGGATCACGTTCCCGTCATAGCGGTCGGCAGCGAGGTGCTCGCGGTGTGCGGGGTCGAGATCTCGGACAGGATAAAGACGGACGAGAGCACCGTCAACACTTTATATATCGATACAAAACGCCTCGTATGACGGCGAAAACGGAGAGTATATGTACGACAAAAACATAGAAAAGGTATTGATCTCAAAAGAGAGCATTCAAAAGAGGACGCAGGAACTTGCAAAGAAAATAAGCGACGACTACCGTGGCAAGCGGCTCATAATGGTATGCGTGCTGACGGGCGCGATGGTGTTTTTCGCCGATCTCATCAGGATGCTCGACATCCCCGTAGAAGTTGACACGATCGTCGCTTCGAGTTACGGCGCGGGTATGACCACGAGCGGAAGCGTCAGGATATCCAAGGATATAAAATACGATATTTCGGGCAAGCACGTGATCCTCGTCGAGGACATCATCGACACGGGCGTCACGCTCAAGACACTCACAAAAATGCTCGAGACCCGCGCTCCCGAAAGCCTCAGGGTCTGCTCCCTTCTCGACAAGCCGTCGAGGAGAAAGGTAGACTTCGAGGGCGATTACGTGGGATTTAAGATACCCGACGAGTTCGTCGTCGGATACGGGCTCGACTATGCGGAGCAGTACCGCAATCTGCCCGAGGTCTGCGTCTACAGACCGCAGAAGGAGAACTGATGAAATACCCGTCCGCGCTCGACAAGCTCGCCAAGGCGTTCCCGTCCGACCTCTACCTCGTGGGAGGGGCGGTCAGAGATTACGTCCGCGGCGTTGAGACGGGGGATTTCGATCTCGCGGGCGCGGCGAAGCCCGACGAGATAAAGCGCGCGCTCGAGGGCGGCGCGTTCAGGGCGTGCGACAGCTCTCCCAAGCTGGGCACGCTGATCATCACGGGAGATGGGGCGCGCTTCGAGTACACGACTTTCAGGACGGACAGCTATCCCGAGGGAAGCGGCGCGCACAAACCCGATCAGGTCGTCTTTACCGACGATATACAGCTCGATTGCAGGCGGCGCGACTTTCGTTGCAACGCGGTGTATTACGACGTAAAACGCGGCAAGATCGTCGATCCGCTCGGCGGAACAGGCGATATAAAACGCAAAATACTCAGGACGACCCGCTCTGCGACGGAGGTGTTCTGCGAGGACGGACTCAGGATAATGCGGCTGGTGCGCTTCGTCTCCACGCTCGGGTTTTCGCCCGACGACGAGGCGGAGAGCGCGGCGAAAGCGCTGGCGGGCAGGCTGAAAGACGTGTCCGTCGAGAGGATACGGGACGAACTGGACAAGACTCTGCAAGGGGAGAACGTCGTAAACGCGCTCGAACTGGCGACGTCGCTCAAAGTGCTCGAAATGATACTTCCCGAGCTTGCCGCCAACGACGGTCTCGCCCAACCCGCGGCGTTCCACAGATACGACGTGCTGAGACATTCGTTCCGCACGGTCGAGGCGGCGGGCGCGGATATAAAACTCGCGGCGCTCCTGCACGACGTAGGCAAAGCCGAAGCGTGGAAGAAAGACGGCAATATGCACAATCACGCTCAATACGGCGCGGCGATTGCGGGAGAGATAACGCGGCGGCTCAAGTATCCCAACGCGGTGATCGCAGAGACAGAGACGCTCGTCCGCGAGCACATGTACGATGTCAACGCCAACGCGCGCGAGAGCAGGCTGAGGCGGTTCGTCGCGAGAAACCACGCGGTGATAGACAAGCTGATCGCGCTCGTCAGAGCGGACAGCAAGGGCACCGGGCTTTTCGACGACAGCCCGAGAGCGGACAGATTTCAGGCGACGCTCGACGCGATGAAAAGAGAAAAGATACCGTTCACGGTCAGACAGCTTGCCGTGAACGGAGACGATATGAAGAAGCTGGGGTTAAAAGGAGAAAAGATAGGAGACGCGTTGCAGGAACTGCTGACGGGTTGTCTTGACGGCATTCTACGCAACGACAGAGAGGTCCTGCTTGCCGCGGCGGCGAAAGCCGCGGGCAGAGCGACGAAGAAGGAGGAATCATGACTGTACCCGAAATACTTATACTTGCGTTTTCCGTGGCGGCGTGCGTGTTCGCGCTTGCCGCGCTGATAGTCGTCTGCGTAAAAAAGACGGACAATTCCAAGACGACCGAAGAAATGGCGAACGATATAGGAGACGCGGTCAATCTGATCAACGCCAATACGAGGGGAGAGGTCGGCGCGGCGAAAGAAGTCGTCGTCACGGCGTTCTCGACCGCGAATACGGCGACGGTCACCGCGCTCGACGCTCAGCTCAAGACTTTCGGCGACAGCATAAGGGATTTCAAGGGCGACGTAAGCCGCGCACTCGAGGATATGAGGAGACTTCTCAGAGAGAACGAGGAGAGCGTGCGCACGACCTTTGCGGGCAATCTCGAGCAGGTGCGCAAAGAGTTCAAAGAGAGCGTCGAGGATATCAGAAAGTCGGTTTCCGACAACCTCAAGAGCGTGCGCGACGACAACGAAAAACAGCTTTCCGAGATGAGAAAGACGGTCGAAGAAAAACTCGCGGAGACGCTTGACACCCGCGTCAAGAACGCGTTCGAGCAGGTCAACAAGAGCCTCGAGTCCGTTCAGCGCAGTTTCGGCGAGATGAGAGAACTGACGGGCAGCGTGCACAACCTGACCCGCGTTTTCGCCAACGTCAAGGCGCGCGGCAACTGGGGAGAAGTCTCGCTCGAGAGTCTGCTCGATCAGATACTCACTCCCGATCAGTACGAAAAACAGTTCATGATCGCGCGTTCGGAAAGCACGAGGGTGGACTTTGCGATAGTCATGCCCGGGCAGGGCGGGGAAAAGGTCTATCTGCCGATAGACGCGAAGTTCCCCGTGACCGATTACGAAAACCTTATCGAGGCGAGCGAAAAGGGAGACGCGCAGGCTGTCGCGGCGGCGAGAAAAATGCTGTTCGAGAGGGTCAGACAGGAGGCGCAGAGCATAAACGCGAAGTACGTCAAGCCGCCCAGGACCACCAATTTCGCGCTTCTTTACGTGCCCAACGAGGGACTTTTCGCAGAGATAATCAGAGACGGCGCGCTCGTCGCCGACCTGCAGGCGAAGTATCGCGTCAGCGTATGCGGTCCGACCACGGTGACCGCGCTTCTCAACAGCCTGCAGATGGGCTTCACCTCGCTGAAGATACAAAAAAAGAGCGCTGAGATAATAAAACAGATGTCGGGCATCAGGGCGGATTTCGCCAAGTTTACGGAGCTTCTCGGCACGGTCAGGAGCCGCGCGGAAAAGGTGATCGGTGCGATCGACGACCTCGACAAGCGCAACGACCTTATAGGCAGGAGACTGAAAAAGGTCGGGGAGATAGACGGCGGCGAAGTCGCTTTGCTCGAAGTCGCCGCGACGGGCACGGATACGAGCGACGGGGAGGACGGAGAATGAAAGCGGATCTGCATATGCACAGCGTGTATTCGGACGGCACCGACGAGATCGCGACGATCGTATCCAAGGCGAAAGCGGCGGGACTCGGACTTATCGCCGTGACCGATCACGACACGGTCAAGGGCGTACCCGAGGCGCTTGCAGAGGGCGAAAAACAGGGAGTAAAAGTGCTTGAGGGCATTGAGATGAGTACGTACGCGATATGCGAAGTGCACGTGCTCGGTTACTGCGTGGACATAAAGTCGGACGTGCTTTTAAGCAAGCTCTCCAGGATCGAGTGTCAGAGAAAGGAGAGGATAAAGACCATTCTTGCCAATCTTGAGAAATACAACATACGTCTCGACGAAAGCAAGATATTCGACCGCAACGGCACGGTCGGTCGTATGCACATCGCCAAGCAACTGATAGCCAAAGGGCATTGCCAGACGGTCACGGAAGCGTTTGAACGCTACCTCGGAGAAAGAGGACTTGCATACGTTCCGTCTAAAAGGATGACCCCTCTCGAGGGAGTGAAACTGATAAAAGAAGCAAAAGGACTCGCGACGATAGCGCATCCGCTCCTGTTTATGCAGAGGGGAGTGCTGGAAGATCTGATAGGCGGTCTGAAAACCTACGGTCTGGACGGGCTGGAAGTCTATTATCCGACTCACACGCCTGCGGACGTAACGCGTCTTGCAGAGATCGCGCGCAAGCACCGCCTCATCGCTACCGGGGGCACAGACTACCACGGCGCAAACAAAAAGGGAGTGGAGCCGGGGGACGTGGATTACGTACCCGACGGTTACGCGCTCGAAAGACTGGGTGTGATAAAGAGACGTCGGGACGGCAGACGGAAAGACAGAAAATAAAAAGATAACAACAAGAACGCGGCTTGCCGCGTTTTTTTGTCAGGAAAATTCGGCAGGGAGCTCCTCGCAAAACCTTACTACGTTATCTTCCGCACAAAATAATACAGTAGCTTCCGTCAACGGTGAACAGCGCTTATCGCAGCGCGGTAAAGTCGAGGGGGATCGGGCAGCCGCGACGACAGGAAATAACTGTCAGCAAAACAGGGCAAAAATCTGCGCGGCGCGCGCAAACTAGAGGTATGAAAGCTTTATCGACATTAGCCGCGGCGTGCGTCGCGGCATTAACCTCGATATTTATCCCGTTCGCGACGGGTGTGCAGAGGCGTAGCGTGTCGGCGTCGGGAGACATGGAGAAAAGCGCGCCCGCCTTATACGCGCCTTACGACGACGGGGGAAGCGGAATGCCGCGCGAAGAAAAGAAATGCGCGGCAAAGATATCTTCATACACGACGACTTTTGACAGAAACGTATATGCAAGAAGCTACAATATAGCCCTTGCTTGCAAAAACTTCTGTTACCTCAAAGTTGCGGCGGGAGAGAGGTTGTCGTTCAACGCCGTCGTCGGCAAGCGCACCGAGGAGAGAGGGTACAAACAAGCCAAGGTCATAGAAAACGGGGAGTACGTGCCCGGCGTGGGCGGCGGCGTGTGTCAGGTCTCGACCACGCTGTACAACGCCTGGATAACTGCAGGACTGGGCGTGGAATACGTGCGCGCTCACTCTCTGCCGTCCTCATACTGCGCGCTGTCCAGAGACGCTACCGTGTCCGACTGGACAGACCTCGTGCTCGTCAACGACAGCGGTGCGGACGTTATAGTCAACGCTACCGTGACGGGCAACAGGATCAGGTTCGACGTCTACGGCAAGGTCAGCGATTACGGGTACGAATTCGAGAGCGTGCTCGTGAAAAAGACCCCTCCGCCCGAGCCGACGATAGAATACGTGGACTTTATCGAAGGAGGACAGGAGAGCAAGGTGATTTCGCCCGCGAAAAACGGTTACGTCTCCGAGCTTGTCAGAAAGGTGTCTCAGGGCGGCAGAGTTATATCGCGAGAAGTGGTGAGACGCGACGTATATAAGGGCGTGCCTGCAAAGGTGCAGGTCAGAAGCAGCGACGATTAAGGCGGTTTATCTACACGGACACGAAAAATTTTTCAATAGCGGAAAAAGAACGGAATGATCGCCGTTCTTTTCTCTGTAATATCCCGATACACTATACCGATACTATGCCGATACATTTTCAGAGGTGAAATATGAATCTGTCTTTTCAGGCAAACGGTTTTTGGGGGATAGCGGCGGATATACTTCTGCTTGCGGCGGGCTTTGCGCTCATAATAAAGGGCGGCGATCTTTTCGTGGACTCGAGCGTCAGGATAGCGAGGAGGCTGGGAGTGCCGGAACTCATCGTCGGCGCGACGATCGTGTCGATCGGCACCACGTTGCCGGAGATAGTCACGTCGGTCACTTCGGTCGTCAAGGGCATTTCGGCGGGAGGCGCGCTCGGGGCGGGTTACGACTCTCTCGCCGTCGGCAACGCGGTCGGGTCTGTGATGTGCAACGCGGGACTCATACTCGGTCTCGTCCTGCTGGTAAAGCCGCCCGCCGTCGGAGACGGGTTTGCGGTCAAGGGCGCATATCTTCTTTTCTCGCTTGCCGCGCTCGCGTTTTTCGCTGCGACGGGAGGGGGAATATCGGTTGCGGAAGGGGTGACTCTCCTCGCGCTTTTCGTCGTGTTCACGGGCATGAATATCTACGGCGCGTCCAAGGCGATGGCGGTCAGACCCGCAGAGGAAAAAGCGGTCGCCGAGGTGTCGGGAGGCAGAGAAGCGTTGTGTTTCACGGCGGGTGCGGCGGCGATAGCTCTAGGGGCGATGCTTCTCGTCGACAACGCGCAGAGCCTTTGTCTCGGCGCGGGAATACCGCAACAGATAGTCGGCATAACAGTTGTCGCGGTCGGCACTTCGCTGCCGGAACTCGTGACTTCGCTGACCTCTTTGAAAAAGGGCGCGGCGGCGGTCGGCGTGGGCAACGTCATCGGCGCAAACGTGATAAACGCGACCCTTCTGCTCGGCACGGTATCCTGTCTTTCGGGGAAAGGTCTGGGCATAGACGACGTGACCGCAGACGTCGCGGTGTGGGTTGCGCTCGCGATATGCGCGGCGCTCGTTCTGCCGTCTGCGTTCACAAAAAAGACATACAGATGGCAGGGAGCGGCAATGCTTGCGCTTTATTTGGGATTTATAGTGTACAATGCCGTTATAATTGTGATATAATATACGAGTAGAAAATTTTCGGGCGCGTCAGCCCGATACGGAGGGAAAAATGGATTACAAAGAGACTTACGCAATGTGGGTTGAGAATTGTTCCGTACAAGAGAAGAAGGAGTTGCTTGCCATAGCCGACGACGACAAAGAGATAAAAGAGAGATTTACTCTCCCGCTCGCGTTCGGCACCGCAGGCATGAGAGGTACGATAGCTCTCGGCATTTCCAATATGAACGTATACACCGTTGCCCGCGCGACGAAAGGTCTTGCCGACTACGTCAACGGTCTCGGCGAGAAAGAAGCGCAGAGAGGCGTCGTCGTGTCCTACGATACGAGGCGTATGTCCTTCGAGTTCGCGCTGATAACCGCGCGCGTTCTTGCGGCTAACAAGATCAAGGTCAGACTGTTCGAGGACGTCAGACCCGTGCCTATGTGCAGTTATGCGGTCAGGCACACGGGCGCGATCGCGGGCGTTATGATAACCGCCAGCCACAACCCCAAAGAGTACAACGGTTACAAGGTGTACGGCGAGGACGGCGCGCAGATGTCGCCCGAAGCTACCGCCGTCGTCGTCGGCTTTATCGACAAGACCGACTATTTCGGCATAGAACTTGCCGACGTAAAGACAACGGACAGGAGCAAGATCAAGGGCAAGGACAACTACGAGCTGGGCGACTATATCACCGTCATCGGCAAGAGCCTCGACGAGGATTATTATGCAGAGATATCCAAGCTGTCGCTGTCTCCCGAGGCAGTCGCCGCAGAGGGCGCGAAGATGAAACTCGTTTACAGCCCGATACACGGCAGCGGATACGTGCCCGTCACGACCATGCTTTCGCGCATGGGGATAAAAGCGGAAGTGGTCGAAGAACAGAAGAATCCCGACACCGAGTTTTCCACCGTCGTGATGCCCAATCCCGAACAGCCCGACGCGCTCGCTCTCGGCATAAAACTCGCGGACAAGATAAGCGCGGACGTTGTCATAGGCACCGACCCCGACTGCGACCGTATGGGAGTTGCGGTCAGAGACGACAAAGGCGTTTTCACTCTGCTTACGGGCAATCAGATAGGCGCGCTTCTTCTCGACTATATCCTCTTGAGACACAAGGAGAGAGGAGACCTGCCCGCCAACGGCGCGGTGGTCAAGACCATAGTCACCACAAGCCTTGCCGACAAGATAGCGAGAAGTTACGGCATGACCGTCTACGACGTGCTGACGGGCTTTAAGTTTATCGGCGAGAAGATAAAGGAGTGGGAAGGCAGCGGCAAGCATACCTTCATGTTCGGCTACGAGGAAAGCTACGGCTACCTCTCGGGCACTCACGCGAGAGACAAGGACGCCGTCGTCGCCAGCATGCTGCTTGCAGAAATGGTATGTTATTATCAGTACAAGGGCAAGAAGCTGTATGACAGACTGCAGGAGATATTCGCAACTTACGGCTATTTTGCGGAGACGAGCAAGTCGTTCGCGTTCAAGGGTCTCGACGGAATGCAGAAGATGTCGGATATCATGGAAAAGGCGCGCGCGGAATATTTTACCGACTTCGCAGGCATAAAGACGGTGTCAAAACTCGACTTTAAAAAGAGGGTGGAGACCTTTGCGGACGGCAGGACGGCGCCGATAACCCTGCCCGAGACCAACGTCATCAAGTATACGCTCGGCAACGACGAGTGGGTGTGCATACGACCCAGCGGCACAGAGCCTAAACTCAAGGTGTACGTTTCTGTAAACGCAAAAACGGCAAAAGAAGCCGACGAGCGCAGGAAAGCGGTGCTCGAAGCGGCAGAAAGCAAGTTGCTGTAAAAAGATATCGCAGAAATAAGAAAAAGAGGCGCGGTCTGCGTCTCTTTTTTCGTTTTAAAGGGAGATCGGCACACGTTTTGAAAAGGAACGTGACTTCAGACGCCTTTTTTGCCGCGTATCGAAAAATGCGGTTTTTGATGTTGCTTAAATCGGCGTTGCGCCTTCTTATTGCGGATACGGCGTCAAAGCCTTATTCCGTTCAGAGCCTTGACGGATTGTCCGTCCTCTCGAGAAGGTAGTCGAGAGACACGTCGAAATAGTCGGCGATCTTTATCAGGGTAGCGTAATCAGCCTGTCTTTTGCCCGACTCGTATCTGCTGACGGTGTTCTGATTCATATTGAGTTCTATCGCAAGGCGTTGTTGCGTCAGACCTTTCTTTTCCCGTAAAAATTTAAGTCTCATATATTGACATAATTATACCGCTTTGGTATACTAAACATATCCCGATATGGGATAAGGAGGTTTTTATGGAAAAAAATACGTCGGGAAGCAATAAATTGCTTTACGTTGCAAAGAAGTCCGCATGGGCGCACCGTACGAGAATGATTCTAAGCATTATACTGACCGTGCTGTTTGCTTTGACAGGGATAACTTTCGTCACGGATCCCGAAGGAATCGGACTTGCGGTCGCGGCGTTCGCGATAGCGCTTGTATTTGTCCTGGTGATAGTTCTCACCGTCGTTGAGGCGTCGAAATGCGAGATAAGGGTCTATGAAAAGAGCATTGTTACAAGAAAGGGATTGCTCAACGTCAAGGAGACCCGTTCCGTTATGACGCCGATAATAGGCGTTTCGGTCGAGCAGTCTTTCAACGGTAAGATATTCAATTACGGCAATCTTGTGATAGACAAGGTAGGCAAGGGCTGGGATATCGACAGTCGGTACGTCAAAAAGCCCTACGAGTTCAAACGATTTCTCGATTCATTGATGGAAAATACAGAGATGGACAAGGTGACCATGATCATGGGCAACTGACGTTTGTAAAAGACAGACTCACGCGTTCCGCAGCGCAGCCGCCGCGGGGCGCGTTTTTCTTTGGCGACGACGGCAGGAAAGTCGCAAACAATGCGTTTTTATCCGGCGCATTAAACGGCGTTAGGCGCGTTATTGTCGCGTTATACAGTAAAAAAGAGCATTGTGTTGAAATTCAAAAACGCTCGTCGCTGACGTGCACCGCCTGACTTGCGTGCACATCAGCGCAAGAGCTTTTTTATGCGCAGGAAAATTCCTCTATCAGTTTTTCGAATATCCTGACGTGTATCTCCTCGTCGACGATTATCCTCTCGACAAGTCCGATGATCGATTTGTTTTCAAGGGCGGCTAAAGTGCGTTTGTAATTCCTGATCGCGCCCAGTTCGCCTTCGAGGTCGGCTCTGAGTGCGTCGCACACGCCCCCCGCATAGTTGACCGAGCTCCCCGACCAGAAACAATGTCTGCCCGCAATCATCGGGTCACCGCCGCTCAGGACGATTGCCTCAGCGAGCATCTCGTGGTGGCTCATTTCGACTATCGCGATTTTCTCGAGCACTTTGGCAAGATCGGGAAATTTTTCTTTGAATATGTAACTCTGATAAGAGTATTGCATTACCGCTGTCGTCTCGCTCTCTCTGCCGGCATAGTCGTCGGTCAGCGCGAGCACGTCGTTGCGCGATCTCGAATATATCCTGAGATCGGGATATGGCAGATCGCTTGCAAATATCTGAAAATCCGTCATTTTGTCCCTCCGTTCGGATTGATATGCGGCGCGGAAAAGCCGCGCCATACGCATAATATGCGTTTTGTCCGCTCAAAGGTGATATTTTGTCGCAAAAGCACGCTTTTGTAGAAAGGTATCGCATTGTACATAAAAAATACTTGAAAAACGCTTGATAAATCGCTCGCGGTGTGCTATTATGTTTTAGCAATCATAAAATCGGAGGGGTATTCTCAATGAATATCGGCTATATACTCGGCGCAATAGCGACCGTTCCTTACGAAGTTTCTCAGTGGCTGGAGCCGCTTTTGATGATACTGATGGCTGTTATAGGCATCTGCGGTGTCGTCTTGATTCTGATGCAGAAGGGCACCAACGACAATATAGGCACTATCGGCGGTAGCGAAACCGACACTTACGCGGGAAAGAACAAGTCGAGAAGCAGAGAGAGCGTCCTCAAAAAGCTCACCACCGTCTGCTTCGTTCTGATGATGGTACTCGCGGTCGTATTCTTCCTGATAAAGAGATAACGACAAACTACGGCAAATCGGCTCCGTCTCTCAAGACGGAGCTTTTTTTCTTATCTCGGAGGAGCGTGCCTCAAAGATAAGGCGGACAGAAGTGCCCGCTCTGCACGGCGCACGATCGGTTGCGACGTGCCCGCGGCAAAAAAGATTGATTAGCGGCGCGCTATGTGCTAAAATATATTAGATACGGGTAAACTCATAAGATATGGAAGGAATAAAGATCATCACCGCCAACAAAAAGGCGTATTACGAATATTTCATCGACGAGACCTACGAGGCGGGCATCGTGCTCGCGGGCAGCGAGGTCAAGTCGGTCAGGCTGGGGCACATCAACCTCAAGGACGCGTTCTGTCTCGTCCGCGACGGCGAGATGTGGCTCGTCAATTGTCATATCACGCCGTACGAAAAGGGCAGTTATTTCAACAAAGAGGCGACGCGCACGAGAAAACTTCTCCTGCGCCGTCACGAGATAGACAGACTGCGCGGCAAAGTGGAGCAGAAAGGCTTCACGCTCGTTCCCACCAAGGCGTACTTCAAACAAGGCCTCGTCAAGATAGAAGTGGGTCTCGCGAGAGGCAAAGAGTTGCACGACAAGCGCGCGACCGAGGCGAAAAAAACCGTCAAACGCGATATAGAAAGAGCGATCAAAGAACACAATCATAAAGGATAAAATTTTGTGCCGCAAGGCGAAAGGAGAAATATATGAAAAAAATTGAAACCACTTGCGTACACGGGGGTTACGTCCCCAAAAACGGCGAGCCCAGGCAGACGCCGATAATACAGAGCACTACGTTCAAATACGACTCCAGCGAGGATATGGCAAAACTGTTCGACCTCGAGGAGTCGGGATATTTTTACAGCAGACTTCAGAACCCGACCAACGACAACGTAGCGGCTAAGATCGCCCAGCTCGAGGGCGGAACCGCGGCGATGCTGACGTCGTCGGGTCAGGCGGCAAACTTCTTCGCGGTATTCAACATCGCTACCGCGGGAGATCACGTCGTTGCGAGTTCGACGATATACGGCGGCACTTACAACCTGTTTGCCGTCACGATGAAGAAGATGGGCGTGGAGTTCACGTTCGTCGACCCGTTCTGTTCCGAAGAAGAACTCAACGCGGCGTTCAGACCCAACACCAAGGCGGTATTCGGCGAGACGATCGCCAACCCCGCGGTCATCGTGCTCGACATCGAGAAGTTCGCCAAGGCGGCGCACGCTCACGGCGTACCGCTCATTATCGACAACACGTTCGCGACTCCCGTCAACTGCCGTCCGATAGAGTGGGGCGCGGACATCGTCACACATTCCACGACCAAATACATGGACGGTCACGGCTCCGCGGTCGGCGGCGCGATCGTAGACAGCGGCAATTTCGACTGGATGGCTCACGCGGACAAGTTCCCGGGACTGTGCAAGCCCGACGACAGCTACCACGGCATCGTCTATGCCGAGAAGTTCGGCAAGGCGGGCGCGTTCATCACCAAGGCGACCGCGCAGCTGATGAGAGACCTCGGCTCGATACAGTCGCCGCAGAACGCTTTCATCCTCAACCTCGGTCTCGAAAGCCTGCACGTCAGGATGCAGAGACATTGCGAGAACGCGCAGAAGATGGCAGAATTTTTGCAGTCGCACAAGAACGTAACCTGGGTCACTTACTGCGGACTCAAGGGCGACAGATGCTACGAGCTGGGTCAGAAATATCTGAAAAACGGCTCTTGCGGCGTGCTCAGCTTTGGCGTGAAGGGCGGCAGAAAGGCGGCTGAAAAGGTCATGGACAGCCTCAGACTCATCCCGATCGAGACTCACGTCGCCGACGCGAGAAGCTGTTGTCTGCATCCCGCGAGCGCGACCCACCGCCAGATGAACGACGAAGAACTCGTCGCGGCTGGCGTGAAGCCGGAACTCATCAGACTTTCGGTCGGCATCGAGAATATAGACGACCTCATCGCAGACGTCGATCAGGCGCTTTCCGTGCTCGGCTGATACGCAATAAAATACAAAAGGGGACAGAGAAATGCCCATAGTCATACCCAAGAGCTTACCCGCTTTCGAAATACTCAAAAAAGAGAACGTCTTCGTCATGCCCAAGTTGCGCGCGATGACTCAGGACATTCGTCCGATAGAGATCGCTATAGTCAATCTGATGCCCACGAAGATAGAGACAGAGACGCAGCTGATGCGCCTTCTGGGCAACTCGTCTTTGCAGGTAAACGTAACGTTGATCAACACGGACACGTATAAAAGCAAAAATACGCCGCTTGCGCATATGCAGAAATTCTACAAGACGTTCGACGAGATCAAGGACCTCAGATTTGACGGAATGATCATCACCGGCGCACCCGTCGAGACCATGCCGTTCGAGAGCGTCGCGTACTGGGAAGAACTCGAAAAGATAATGGATTATGCGGACAAGAACGTGACCTCGACGATATTCATCTGCTGGGGCGCGCAGGCGGGTCTCAAGTACCATTACGGCATAGACAAGCACGAGCTGCCCGAGAAGATGTTCGGCGTATACGAGGCGAGACCGTGCGACGACACCGAGCCGCTCCTCAAGGGTATGGACGACGTGATCTACATACCCATGTCGCGCCATACCGACATAGACTGCGACGCGGTGATGAAGGACGACAGGCTCAAGGTGCTCGCGTACGGCGACGACTGCAAGATCGCGATAATCAAGAGCCTCGACAACAAGAAGTTCTTCTTCCTCGGGCACAGCGAGTACGACCGCGATACGCTCAAGAACGAGTATCTCCGCGACCTCGACAAAGGTCTCAGGATAGCAGAGCCCTGCAACTATTTCGTCAACGGCGACATCAACCGCATTGACGTAAAGTGGAGAAGCACGGCAAACCTCATATACTACAACTGGCTCAACTACTACGTGTATCAGGTGACCCCGTACGACCCGTACGCGCAGGACGGCGGCAAGGACGAGTGAGTAAATGCGATTTCGCTTAAAAGTTAAAAGACGCGCCTTTCTGGGCGCGTTTTCGTTGTGTAACAATAAACCACCGACTAAGTCGGTGCGTATCAAAAGGCTTTAGCTATGGACAAAAGAAAACCTCCTTTGTTACAATTTATGCAGGTTTGCCAACCGCATAAATTAAAGGAACAAAGGAGGAATTCCGACAA